>NZ_JAKKSE010000049.1:0-6757 GCF_025653595.1 Shewanella sp. SM95 | reverse complement strand
CCATTTATCCATAGTGGACTTACCTACGTTCATCGCCTTTGCAGCTTCGATGATGCTATGGTTTTTATCGAGGACTAATTGGGCTGCTTCAAGTTTGAATTCAGCACTAAATGTTTTTCTGGTTGTCGATCTCATGTGTTCACCTAAAGTCATCTACGAGGTAATAATATCACCTCTATTTAGGTGGCCAAAATTAGTGTGCCACTACAGCCCCAAGATATTGAAGGGGTTGTATAGTAATACATTAGAGTTACTAGGAAGATATTTGCTTTATAAATAGGGGACTAACTCTGTGTAAGTCTATGAAAACAAAGAGTGCAGAAAACGCAAACTAGCTTAAAAAGAGGTATTTTTCTAGACTGATTCTTGTAGAGCATTGTTTATTAAATCCTTTAATATCAGATGGTTATGCGGATTTGGTAATCAATCATGGGGTGTCAGGGGTCGGAGGTTCGAATCCTCTCATACCGACCAAATTCCTCTTTTTATAAGAGTTAAAAAGCCTGCAAACTTAATCGTTTGCAGGCTTTTTTATTGTCATCCCCAAACCACCGCCTCTGGCGGTGGTGATTGTTCCTTGAGGCTATAGCCTGAATTACGCCCATGCTAAAAGAGACTTCTTATTCACCACAAGTAAGAGGAAACGAAAAGCATGGGCGATTATAGAAGTTCATCACATGTTTATTGGCGTTGCAAATATCATATTGTTTGGACTCCGAAGTACCGTTTTAAAATGTTAAAAGGAAACCTTGGTAAGGAGTTATACAGGTCAATTTATATCCTTTGCAATATGAAGGGTTGTGAGGTTTTAGAATTAAACGTTCAGATAGACCACGTTCACTTGGTAGTCATAATCCCGCCGAAGCTGTCAGTATCAACGCTGATGGGAGTATTGAAAGGAAGAAGTGCGATAAGGTTATTCAATAAATTTCCTCATGTACGTAAAAAGCTATGGGGCAATAGCTTTTGGGCCAGAGGTTATTTTGTAGATACAGTAGGTGTTAATGAAGAAATCATTAGACGATATGTGCGCCATCAAGATAAACAAGATCAGGAACATGAGGCTCAATTGTCGTTGCAGATGATGTAGGTTCTTGGAATAGCCCCTTCCAGGGGCAAGTCAAAGCCGCCTTCTAAGAAGGCGGATTCTTTACTTTAGTGCGATTTTAAATTCATTTTAGTCATACCAAAAGACTTAGGTATATGTATGGTAAAGTGTCTCAAGTTTGAATCATGAAAAAACATAATAAATATGGGCAGGCTGCGCGTAGCTGCGACTTTATCCCAGTGTTGAATCACCCCGAGGTTTGATTGATTGGGGGGGTAATGGATAAGTTGTATCGTTAAATTGAATTTTGCTGAAAGCTTTGGGTAGTGCTTTGAAGATTCTGGAGTGGCATTTATTGGGAGCAAAAAAATTAGTTGGACACACTTTTGTTCCCATCTTATGGTTGAATAAACTGCATTAAAAAACCCAAATACCACGCCAACAAAGACGCCCAAGTATAACCCCAAACTGCCATCAATAAAGCAGCGGAAGCCAGCCTTGGGTGAAAAGCGCTGGCGATAACTGGTGCAGAAGCCGCACCACCAATATTACACTGACTCGCGATCGCGAAGTACATGATAGGTAATCGAAAAAATACAGTAAAAATAAATAAGATAATAATGTGTATAGAGAACCAAATAAGAGCGATACAAACGTAATAGGGCGCGGCGCTCAATGCGCTAATATCAAAGTTCAACCCCATCAACATTATCATGATATAGATAAAAAAAAGAGCTGCCTGCTGAGTTTCCTTGACTAACACATGTCTTGCATTTGTTAATGAAAATAATAATCCTAAAAAAGTTGCAATTAATACTGACCAAAAAAATTCAGAAGTAAGATTGTATTTAAATAAGTGTGGGAAACTATTAGCGATTCTTGTTGCAAGGAAGGATGATAATTTTTCACTGAAGAAAATTACAATGAAAAAAGTCAAGCTCAATATCAGAATCCAATAATAGCTTGTTTGTTTTCCTATCACTTTACGTTTGATGTCAGTGCAAAATATCGGTCTATAGCTTTTATCAGCTTTCAGGAAATCATCGATTTTATCTTGGCGTTCTGCAATGAAAAGTAATATAACCATCCATATACCGGAAAAAAGAATATTAATTGCCATCATTACCGCAAATACGGCATCACCGACACTGTGGATTTCTTTTACAGCCAATTGATTGGCGGTTCCGCCAAGCCAGTTTGCCATCAGTGTTGACATGCCTTTCCAAGCAGCATTATCTCCCTGCCAGACGAGTTCGTTCGGAAAAAATATAGAGCCTAACCATAGGCTTAATGGACCACCAATACAGATGCTCACAGCACCTAGCACGTACATACCGAGAAGTTGTTTTCCCACTAAACTGAGAGCAAAGAAATCGGTACCTAAAATCAACAAAAATAAACAACCGGGCATTAAGTGTGTTTTGGCCATTTCGCTAAGCTGACTATTGCTCGCATCAATTATATTTAGCGAGCTAAAGATGGCAGGTAAGGTGTAGCACATTAGCATCAGTGGAAAAATACGATAAAATTGCTTAAAAAGTGTAATAGAGGATGTGTGTGTATAAAATAAACCACATAGTAAAAAGACTAAAAAAAATCCTATTCCAAGATCTGATGATATCAATTTAATTCACCTAGTAAGAATAGCTGGTATACATATATTATATTCTACAGTAGCTTACTAAAGGCTAGGAAACTCATGCTTAATGCAGATAATTCTTCTCCTTCACGCTGAATTGACCAATAAGTTCGTTTATAATCCCATCCATCCACAGGTAATAAAATAAGGTCTTTTCTTGCTAATTCAGCGTCAATCGCTAATAGGGGTAATACACTCAAACCTATACCTGTTCCAATTGCCATTTTAATAGAGCCAATGGTTGACATGCAGATTTCATCACGAACGTGAATATTTAAGCTTTTTAATAGCTGAATTGCACGAATTCGAGAGAACGATGATTCATGGTCGAATATCCACAATTGTTCACTAAGCCAAGATTTTGTATTTAAACCATTCGCAGCAGGATGAGTTACGCCACTCACAATGCAAAGATTATCTTGTAACCAATGCTCACAAATGAGATTTTTACTCGCGGGTTTAGCATCAATAAAGCCTAAGTCTAGTTCTTTTTCTGAAACCATTTTTTCAATAACTAAACTATTATCAATGACTAGTTTTATTTTTACATCGGGATATTGGTTCTTAAATAATGGAATTTTTCTAGATAATACATAGTTACCAGCAGTCTTACTGCTCCCAATGGTTAACGTCCCCTTAATGCCATGTTCAGGGAATGAAAATATATTTTCTAACTCTTTTCCCTTGGATAGCATTTCATTAGCATAAGGTAATATTATTTCTCCATGCGCATTTACAACCAAACCTCCCGCTACTCGCTCAAATAATCTACAGCCTAAAGACCCTTCTAATTCTTTAAGTGCCATACTTACAGCTGGCGTTGACATATGAAGCACTTTTGCCGCTTTTGAGATCTGCCTCTCAGAATGTATGGCTTTAAAGATCATCAATTGTCTTAATGTTATCCGCATCAAATGCTCCGCGAGGGGAAAATCAGTTATACTAGCAGTATAATAGTTTAAAACGATAAATAATTAACATGATAAATATCTGATTTTTATAAAGCGGCTATTTAGCCGCTTTATCTATAGAGGTTAAAATAGATATCTTGTAGATACAAAAATGAGAGTGTCATCAAACTCAGCATGTCCTTTGGCGTCAGTATAGTCACCATCAAAATAGGAAATACCTACCCCAAAAGTCAAATCCTTTTGAGCCTTAAAATCAACGCCTACTGAATATTGACTTGCATCACTCTCTTTTAGTGTTTTTAGATCTGCTCCGGCATTTTTTGTCACTTTACCCAGCCCAGCATCATCTTTTAAATATTGAAATTTTATATCATATTTATTAATAGGAACAACCATACTTAACAGGTAGGAGTTACCTTTAATATTATCATAAATACTTGACTCAGAGCGCTGGTACATAGCCCCCAATTTTACGGATGAAATAGCAACACCACCCACCAGTCTTGTTGCCTCTAACTGGTTCAATCCATCAGCATAGGCTATTGAAATATAGTGACTATTCTTTTTAAGTGCTGCATCGCCTAGGGAGAAACTAATTGCATAATTGTTTTGTTTATCAGAAAGTTCTGGATTTTTTTGATTAAAATCCTTATCAAAAACATAACTGATACCCATAGTAACACCTGCGACCTTAGCGCTATTTAATGTTACCGAATCGCCTAATCTATCGTTACCTGCAATAATCATATTCATATCGCTTGAGGTAATATTAAATAAATCTACTTTACCTTCAGCACTTTTAAAAACGGTATCATTTCTTCCGAAAACAGCCGAACCATAGTTAGTTTTAAAACCTAAGTAAGAGTTCCTCGGTTTGAAAATATTAGAGTCATCGTTATCAAAGCTTTCTATCCCAGCTTCAAATTTATATAACAAGCTAAAATTATCATATACACTATACTCACCTTTAACGCCTAAATACGATGCATAATTTTCAAGGAAAAATCCATCAACTTTTTCGTTACCAGAAAGACCATTACTTGAGTTGGCCACACCAAGCCACAGTCTTCCATAAAAATCTAGTGGCTCAGATAAAGCTGGAGTTGAACAAATTAAAATAAAACTAAAACCAATATATTTAGCATTTTTCATCGACATCACCTTTTTAGAATGTAAAAGCAATGCCATATTAGAGATTTAAGCAAACACATCTCAGCTTTAGATCACATCTAATCAACAAAAACATCGAGTTAAGCATAACTTAAAGTGTGTTAAGTTATATTTAATGATTTCAATTTATTGCTCTATATCACTATTTAAAAAAATTAAGAAACTATCATCACGCCAAATCTTACCAAAATAAAAACTGGAGAATTGCATGAAGATAAAATACTTGAGTATTATTGTCTGTTCGATTTTAACTGCGTCATCATGGGCTGCTGATAATAAAAATGATTTAGCATCATTCCATAAAGATGTTAATGGTTGTAAAACCTGCCATACAGCACCTAATAAAGTGAGCGATAGTGAGACATTTGAAAATAAACAATGTAAATCCTGCCATGGTGATTATGGAAAACTAGCAAATCCCAAACTAGAAATTGACCCACATTCTTCACACTTAGGTGATATTAATTGTACGTCTTGTCATAAAGGACATGAACAACCAAAGTTATATTGTAATGAATGTCATTCATTTAAAGGGCTCGACATGCCTTTTAATAAAGCAAAATCCAAAGAACCGTGGGACAAAGGTTGGGATAATGAAGCAATAAATAAAGCGATAGCTGCAGGTCCTAAAGAAACAACGGATGTGATTGTTGTTGGAGCCGGTAGTGCTGGATTTAATGCTGCGATTGCAGCTAAAAAGGCGGGAGCTAGCGTTATATTGCTTGATAAAGCACCATTTAGTGGTGGTAACTCTATGCTCGCCGCTGGCGGGTATAATGCTGTGGGTACAGTTCAGCAAAAAGATCATAAAGTCGATGATAAAATCGAATGGTATGTCGAAGATACAATGAAAGGCGGTCGATATGCTAACGACCCTAAATTGGTACAAATATTAGCGGAGCAATCGGCTGATGGTATTAAATGGTTAGAATCTTTGGGCGCCAATATGGATGATTTAAAACGCTCTGGCGGCGCTAGAGTCGATAGAACACATCGTCCATCTGGTGGTTTAAGTGTTGGTCCACATATTATTGATGTACTAAGAAAAGCATCGGATAAAGAAGGGGTTGATACAAGACTCAACTCCAAAGTTGTTAAATTGGTTGTTGATGATGAACAAAAAATTGTGGGTGTTGTCATCCACGGTAAGCACTCTGGTCACTATATGGTTGCAGCTAAGTCGGTTGTTTTAGCCACAGGTGGTTATGGGTTTAATAAAGAAATGATTGCTTTTTATCGCCCTACATTTAAAGGCATGACAAGTTCAAATAATATCACTTCAACTGGGGATGGTATTGAACTTGCTAAAGCAGTCGGTGCAAGTATGACTGATATTGATTGGATCCAGACACATCCAACAGTAGGAAAAGATAGCCGTATATTAATTTCAGAAACGGTTCGAGGTGTCGGGGCCATAATGGTTAATAAAGAAGGCGATCGCTTTATCAATGAATTAACCACTCGAGATAAAGCCTCCGATGCCATTCTAAAACAGCCTGAACAATATGCTTGGCTAGTATTTGATAATGAATTATATAAAAAAGCTAAAATGGTTCAGGGGTATGATCATTTAGAAATGCTTGAAAAGGCCAATACTGTTGCAGAGCTTGCAAAAATAACAGGAATGACTCCAAGTGTTTTAGACAAAACTATCACAAACTACAACCATTATTTCAAACAGGGTAAAGATGAGGCATTTAACCAGGGCAACCGCATGAATGTTTAAAATTCGCCCAACTGCAATCCTGCTAATAAAACCGATTCTAGATATTCAGGTTTCATCCAAGCTCTTTTCTGTTTCGCCGGAATGCTTCCCTTAGAAGGTTCTGCCCTAAGCATATTGAGTGATATTTGCCTAAGCATGGCCCAATTTTCTGCCCCATGATGTTGGTAAATCTGGCAACTATCTTCTTTCATTGAGACATCTAGCACCCAGTGTAAGCTGTTTTTCTTTCATTGAGACATCTAGCACCCAGTGTAAGCTGTTTT
>NZ_JAKKSE010000048.1:0-6873 GCF_025653595.1 Shewanella sp. SM95 | reverse complement strand
CGGGAAATCTGTTATTCCAAGGCGCCGCTATAAGAATACACCTCAAGAAAGAGTCGATTGGTGCTTATATCGGTATCGACATTTAGTGGAGAATGCTTTTGGAAGAATTAAGCACTATCGAGCAATATCAACAAGATATGACAAGCTAGCAAGAAATTACGCCAGTATGGTGTCACTGGCGTTTATGTTAATGTGGCTGCCGATGTATTGCTGAACAACATTTGTACAGCAAAGATCAACAGACCCTAGGGACATAACCAATTTGGCTGGCCACTTTGCGTAAGCTGAGCCCTATGGCACCTTGATCTATCAGTAACTCAGTTGCCGCTTGTATTGCCATCGCGCGAATTTCATCATGGCTGTGTTCTTTTCGTCTGGCCATAGGTCTCATCCCCTGTTGAATAGCAAGAGACTAACAGCAGTTAAAATAAAAAACAACGTTCAAAATAAGTTTGTTTTACGTACAGAAGAGGGTAAATAATGAAGGATATTATTGAAGATGATGGATAAAGATAGGCACTCGAATTAGATTCCCTCAGCAAGCCGAACTGGAACCGTGGGATGACATCACCTAAAAGAGCATAAAAAACGGCGCGCTCAGTCAGCACACCGTCCATTATTTTGATTTAAAAATCATTCTTAATTCAAAGGTGATTTTTATTTGAGGATAATCTTTGGTTCAAAGATAAGCGCGCGATTTAAGGCCTGCGATAAGTCATCACAACCCTATCTGCGCCATCGCCAAAATAATCGGCCTCAAAAGTTGAATCAATGAAACCTAAATGCTGATATAAGCCATGGGCAGGGTTACTCGGATCAACGGTTAAACACACCCGCTCAACTGACACGGGCAACTCGGCTAAACATTGTTGCATCAAACGTTTGCCGAATCCCTTCCCGCGAGCATTTTCACTCACTGCGACAGATAATATCCACATGCAGTTAGGATCGCTACTCTGGGCACTGAGCAAATAGCCTTGTAGCTGATTATCTGCATCCACGGCCACTAAAAATTGCTCTGGCCAACAATCAAATCCCTGACGGAAGAAAAAATCGGGATAGCTGTGCTCGCCAAAAATGGCCTGTTCGAGCTGATAAACCGCGAATAACTCTGACTTTAATACCGGACGTATAGACTGCATTTGAAAATCATTCACCTATTAAAATCTTATCCCACTCTAAGTTGGGTGCACCAACTACGATGAAATTAGGGTTCTCTAAGCTCTCGCGCTCATTGTAGGTTAACGGTTGCAGCTCAGTATCCATCAGCTGTCCACCCGCTTCCTCGACGATAATTTGCGCGGCTCCCGTGTCCCACTCACCCGTTGGTCCGACTCGTACATAACAATCAGCACGACCTTCGGCGACAAGACAACTCTTTAACGCTGCGCCCCCCATCACGACTAACTCGCAGTGTTTGGGATGGTTGAATAGGGTCAACACAGATTGGGGGTCCTGACGGCGACTTACGGCCAATCTTAGGGATACCTTTTCACGGTGCTCAATTTGGCGACTGCTAATACGCACTTCTTGTTTATCCGTGCGTTTGTACGCCCCTAAACCAGCAATAGCGTAATAACACACTTGCGTCATCGGCACATAAACCACGCCCATCACAGGACGATTGTGTTCCACCAGCGCGATAATGACTGAAAAATCACCGCTGCCAGCGATAAACTCCCCCGTACCATCGAGCGGATCCACCAACCAATAGCGCTTCCAAGATTCACGCACACTCAACGGAATGTCAGCGGCTTCTTCAGATAACACAGGAATATCAGGCGTTAAGGCGGTTAATCGGTCACAAATGATCTTGTTCGCCGCTAAATCTGCGGAAGTGACAGGGGTATTGTCAGACTTCATTTCTCGCTCAAAATTACCTTTGAGATAAATGTCACGGATAGTTATCCCTGCATCGGTCGCAATCGCAATAACTTCGTCGATCAACTCTTCTGGCTTCATAACAACTCCAATCGCCTGCTGAGCGAATGTTTTGCAAGCGTGCAAACTCTGAACGCTTAAAAGGAAAAAGATTATTTAAGTTATATACCCAAGCTACCTGAAAATACGAGTTTCAGAGCGCCTAGGGTGCTTCAATTCAAGGCGCATCAATGAAAGAATGTCGGCCACCTTTTGAATTGATGCAACACCGAAGTGGAGTGCCCTAGGCGCTCCGTCCCGGCGGGTTTTAACGCACTTTATGCTGTGTTGGTTATTTTTAACTTAGCCCGCTAGGTCTGCAAATAACCGCCTTGCCTAAAGTGCGTTAAACTCCCGCTGAATTCTGCATCTTCAGGTTGTTTGGGTATAAATATTTTTGCGCCAAAAACAACGCGCTCACACTACGGGATTCAGAAAAATCGACATCATCGAGCAAGGCTTCCCAATCGGCGAGCGCCCAAGGCACCACATCAATTGGCTCAGGCTCATCACCTTCAAGGCGACTCTCATACAGATCTTCTGCAAGAAAAATTTGCATCTTACTAGAGAAATAACCCGGAGCTAGGCTGAGTTCTTTCAGTAAGGTGAGCTTATTCGATCCAAAGCCAATTTCTTCCTGTAATTCACGATTAGCAGCTTCTATTGCTGTCTCACCGGGATCGATCAAACCTTTTGGGAAACCGAGTTCGTAATTATCAGTTCCTGCAGCATATTCGCGTGCCAGTAGCATTTTCCCTTGATGAATAGGCACTATCATCACAGCGCCACGACTACCGCCTTTCATGCGCTCATATTGGCGCTCTACACCATTGGAGAACTTAAGATGCACTTGCTCAATTTGAAATAATCGGCTTCTCGCGACAACTTCGGTATGCAATATTTCCGGCTTATTCTGCCGTTGCGACATAACTGCCTCTGGATAAAAAAGCGATAAATTAAATAAGGTAAGTAACAATCTTACTATCCTGTCTTTAATCTACAACCTGAATTTATTATATGCTCCTAATGGTAAGCCACAAATCCTTTGCGATATGCATCACAAACCCAGCTCAGCCTTAAGTGAACACCTTCAAAATATTCTCAAATACGATGTTTTATTGGATAGTAAAAAGGGGCGAATGCCCCTTTTGATATGCTAACGCTTAAAATTGATATCGTAGATTGAGCTGGTAACTGAGGAAATCATTAGGCTCGATATCCACATATTGATATCCCAAACCTACAGACCATGACTCAGTAAATTGATAGCTAAAACGCACGCCCGCATACCAATCTGTACCATCAAGCTCTGTAGTTAAACGGCTATTGCCCATAGTGCTACTGATATCCGCTTGCCACCTAAACAACCCGATGGGTACTTCGAACCGCCAAGCTTCATGTTGGAGTAAAGTGAAGCGTAATCCCAGCATAACACCATCGGCCAGAACTGGCGTCACGGCTTTGACCTGCTCATGATATTGCTCAGGGGTGAGACTTGCGCCCTCAATCCTCGCAGTCCCATTACCAAAGTCGGCATAGCCTAATTCGATGGCAACATAGGGAGTCCATTGATAACCGATACTCACACCCAAAGCAGTATCTTTATCATCAACCGATGTTACAAAGCCTGCCCCCGCTTGTGGCTGTAGATCTCGCCTGCTGCTATCAACCTGAGCTTGCCCGACAAATCCCTCGACATACCAGTTATCAGCCGCATTTGCTTGATTAACGGAGCCTACGAGCAACACAGTGCCCAAGACTAATTTATGTAATTCCTTACGGCGAATTAAACCCATTGTAAGAATCAAACCTAATGCCCATAAGGACATACTGCCTCCACCCGACTTGTTATCTATCACCACATCTTGGTATGCCTTAACTGTGATTAACGCTTGCCCAGTTGCTTCGCCGCCCAATCCATCACTAATCTGATAACTCACAGTATCTACTCCATCAAATCCAGTTTTAGGGATATAACGTAGTTTATTAGACTCAACAGAAACCGTTCCTTGCTGCGCGGTTGCGCTGACTAAGGTTAAAACGTTTCCATCGGGATCACTGTCATTACTCAACACATCGAGTAACAAGCTCGTTCTGTCATCTATGGCAGCACTATCGTTCACCGTCGTAGGTGCCGTATTGCCATTAACAATCACAGTCAACTCACTACTCGCAGTACCACCTTTACCATCGGTAATGCTATACACCAGCACATCTGTACCGATGAAATCGGTTGCTGGCGTGTAACTTAACTGCTGATTAGCCAAGATAACTACGGTTCCGAACTCGCTGGTGACTTGTGTTACCGTCAAGGCATCACCATCGCTATCCGTATCATTGGCGAGCACATCGACATCGAGACTCTGATTCCAAGGTAAAGATGCCGTATCTGGGTTCGCCACAGGTAAATGGTTACCATTGAGTATCACTGACACGCCACTTGGGTCGACAATGGTTCGGTTAGCGACGCCATCGTCATCGTTTGGCCCACCATCTTCTATGGTTAACTGCACACACCAATGGCCTTCAGTTAATCCAGAAGTCCAACGATTATCTCCAGGAGGAGGGCAGAAACCACGCTCACCTTCACTACTGGAGACACTATTGCGCGCATCAATCACAAAATCCTTCCAACCATTTTGGGCTTGATACTTACGATATACTGCATTGGCAGGAACTGGCGAACGTTGTGGTATCACCAGACTGTAACTCTGCCCTTGTTGCGGTAGTCCTGTAGCAATGAAGTCAAAAATCCCCCCCACATTAGCCGCGATACTGTCTTCAGGAACCAGATTAGGTAATAGTTGAATACCACTTTGCTCTTGCATCAGTGCAATATTACCTAAGCGTAAGCACACGCCCGCTTGCCCCTCTGCCAGAAAGTACACAGGCTGCAACTCACCTTCAGGCATCACGTTACAATCATTGATTGCATCCAAGTAATCTGGAATGCCATCGCGGTCTGTATCGGTAAATCCCTCTTGGTTATCAGGGATCAAATCACCGTCGGTATCAGTCCCCGTCAGAGGTGGCAAAGATGGGCGCACAACAATATAAACTTTCTCCGTGGTAGACAGCGCGGGTAAGCCGCTATCCGTCACAGTCAGGCTCACAGGATAAATGCCCGGCAAGACCTCTGTCGGCAAGAAGAACATCCCCGCATCATCGGACTGCAAGTTCAGCGCGCCACTCGACCATACAGATGTCAAAGTATCGTTCATGTTGGCATCGCTAATCTGCGCATGAATATGAACCTCGCCACCATTTTGTGCCACGATCAACTGACGTTCACCCGCTTGAGTCACCTCAAGAGTCACACTCGGGGCAATGTTAGCCTCAGTGATCGACACTTGTGTTTGCTTCTTACTGCCTAAATTCAAACTTGGATCTAGGCTGATCAACACATCTTCTTCAGCCTCAACTTCCCCATCCTCTATGGTTCTAAAGTGAATATGGGCCAATGTACCTGAAGTAATCTCCACTACCGCATCGACTAAGTCATGATCATTGCTGTCCGCGGAACCTGCAACCGTATAAGGAACTGATATTGGATACTCAGGCGCGACACCGTTTAAGTGAATACTAACAACAACCTCATTACCCTCACCCACGACTTGATCTTTACTCAAGGAAATTAATGGATGCACTTTTACTTTCTGAGCCTTAGTCGCTTTGTTGCCATCACCATCTACGGCTTGCCAGTAAGCAAGATAACTACCAGGGGCAAAAAATAAACGCTTATCGACCAAAGAAACGGGCAGTGGACGACCATTACGATCGACGGCCTTAGCAAACCCTAGATCCACCCGAGTGAACAAGCCTGTTGCATTAACCTCAACATCACTAGGTACAGTAATAACAGGTAAATTGTCAGCCTCCCCACCTTCTAGCAGTAAGTTGACTTTTGCACTTGCGCGCCCTTTCTGACCATCACTAATGGTATAACGAAGTGCGACCGGACCAACATAAGCTACAGGGGCAGTAAATATGAGTCCATCAGCAGTAATCTGCACACTACCTATGTCTGCCGCCGCGCCATCGATAGTCAAAGTATCACCGTCCACATCAACATCATTCTCTAGCGCAGGTAGTGTGTATTTATCATCCGCGGTGCTGGCTAGAGTGTAATTATCATCGACAGCTTGTGGGTCATCATTCACTGGCGTGACATTAATGGTGATAGTTGCAGGCTCAGAACTCAGTTCAGCATCCTTAGCAATAAAGCTTATCTGATCTGCACCGTTGAAATCTTTCTCCGGTGTGTATAACCACACAGTTCCATGCTGCTCCAAAGTGCCCGATTCAGGTTGGCTCACCACTTCATAGGTAAGAGGATCACTATCTGCATCCTCCCCAGTAAGCGTGATCATCACAGAGCTATCTTCCTCTAAGGTCACACTTGCACTCGTCGCAACAGGCGCATCGTTAACGTTAGTCACTGTAATGCTAAAGGACTGCTCAGCCGTTAAGCCATCCGTGTCCGTCACACGTAAGGTGACCGGGTGACTGCCCACATCAGCATTGCCAGGCGTGCCGCTGAGTAAACCCGTCGCCGCGTTGAAACTCAACCAGCTTGGTATAGTCACTGCACTCAATGTCAGTACGTCGTCCACATCGACATCTGTAGCGGCAAAGGTATAGCTGTAAACAGCCTCTTGCACAGCGGCCGTAGTTGCTGTTGAAGTGATGGTAGGTGCGTCGTTACTATTAGTGACTGTAATACTAAACGATTGATCTGCTGTTAATCCATCTGTGTCCGTCACTCGTAAGGTGACAGCATGACTGCCCACATCCGCATTGCTCGGCGTGCCACTGAGTAAACCCGTCGCCGCGTTGAAACTCAACCAGCTCGGTTTATTGATGGCACTCAGCGTTAATACATCACCCACATCAGAATCAATTGCAGTCAAGGTGTAGCTGTACGCGACATCTTGGGCTGCCGTCGTCATCGCC
>NZ_JAKKSE010000047.1:0-7453 GCF_025653595.1 Shewanella sp. SM95 | reverse complement strand
GGCCTCCATAGCAATAAGGCTACCTTCGGGGAATTGTCTAATTTTATCGAGCAGCTTGTTTCTGTTAACCTTTTTGTTACTCATGACAGAGTTATCCATAAGACAAACACAAACTTGAAAAACATTTTTGGCTAAATCGATACCAATAACTTTAATATCCATGATGGAAACCTCCAGAACTATTTGTCAGCTTTAAGCTTGGCATAATACTGCAAGCTTAGGTGCTGAGGCGTCCATCACATCACTACAACACCATTACTAATAAAACCTACAGTTTCATAGGATAATTCAAAAAGTGTTCTTTATACGTCTTTAATAAAGCAGGGGTATTGGATTCTTCAATAAAGGACAAGACGTTATTATAATTCTTATAGTTTATCTGATATTTTTTTGTCGCGTTTTTAGCATTATTAAGACGAGCTAACGCCTCATCAGAGAAGGCTCCAGATGTCCAAAATTCAAATATAAATTTTTTGTTTTTCCAATCAGGATGAGATAAGCAATATTTATAAAATACTGGCACTTGCTCAATCAGCCAATAATCAATCTCATCTTTTGTAACCTGTTTGTTGATGTTATATCCTTTCCCTTCAATAAAAAGCACTTCTTTATTGTTTGAAGCAACAACATCTGCTTCTTTCTGAATTCCATTAACGTCCCTACAAAACTTATTAAGTTCCACCCCGTTATACCCAGTAGCTCTCATGGCTTCAGCAACAACGTGCTCGAATAACGCGCCCCTTAAGCGACTTGCGGCTCCTTCTACCTTCCCCAGCGTTTTGAAAATGATATCTAACTTTTCTCCTGAAGCCCCCACTCTTGACACTTGAGACAGGAGTTCTATTAGCTCCTTCATCCCGCTATTAACCTCTTTGTCAAACACCGACGAAATAGTGGCAGGAGATACTCCTGTTGCCTTTAATTTATTAAAGGCACTTTCAGAATATGAAGAAGCAAAAAAGAAAAATAGCTGTCTACCTACATTTTTAAGACTTCGTAAAGAATTGAGTTTTTGAATAAATGGCTGAATACCTTTTTCACTAACCTCGCTATTGAGCAAAATATCACACACAACGAAACCTGATTTAATCGTTCCAGCATTCGATTCACCGCTAACCAAAGGGCTTAGATATGATGGTGCAGCTAAATCCCATGCAGTAGTACTGACTACTGGGTTGTGTTCATTTGAACGTGTTTTTACTTGATTATACGATACAAAGCCGAGATTTCTCAGCCATGTAGTTATACCTCTCAACAACAGGTCTTCCGCTAAAAGTCTAGCTTTCATATGCGGTATTAGTGATTGAACATGATTAGCATGAAGCCCTAGATAAACACATGCGCCAACACCATCTACAGTTATCTCCTTAAGGAGGTTTGTATTAAACAGTCGAGTAAGAACGGTATTTGCAGACAAATGCTTCTTTTGCTTGATAGGGGCACCACAGATAATCTCAAAATGGCATCTTGGGATAATGCCCCCACGTTCTTCAATAGCTGAAATGGCAAATCCATATGCTGAATTACAGGACAGAAGTGCTTCGCTTAAACGACCCCAATAGTGCCCAGTTCCAGCTTGTTCTCTGAGAAATAAAAACTTGGCACGTCTAGGAAATGAAAGCTCTAAACGCAGTATGTCCTGTGTCGCTCGAGAAACCCGCTGCCTAGCTGCTTGTGAACTTAACCCATGAGAAAGAATTAGATATTCCGTTATCTCAGAGCTTAAACTGGGACCATTTTCCAATAGATACAGACGAACCAAATCATTCATTGTCACACTGCGCTATATATACAAGATGTAATATGCATCGTAGCAAAAGAAAACGTTCTGATACACATACGTTGCCACACAAGGGTTTCAGAGAAGGGAAATGATAAAAAAATGGCACACATGTCACAGTCGCATTTTTAATCCTAATTTCTGGTGCAAATTCAGGCTTTCTCAGAAGACTTACAAGACCCACAGCGTTTCAGAATACCTATTTACCATAACGTCATCTTGGACGCAGTTGTGACAACCGCGCTGACGCGCGTTGATGTTTGAGTTGCTTAGGGCGGGTAGCCTTCAAATTCACCGTCAGCCAGCATTTTTGCAACAGCGCGGTGGTTAAAGGGATGATTGAATCGCCACCATTAAATAGCCACTCTGTAGCATTACTAACATTTGGTCAAACATGGAGTGCCGGTGTTAGTCGAGCGCAGTCTGCTAGCTCGTTTTGGGGCATAAACGATTTAGAAAAGGCAGTACAGCGATGTGAGCGCTGCCTTTCAGTATGATCCTTTAATACTCAGTATCAAACTTAACTTGGTGAAAAGTATTACTCTCCAACAAGTTTGACCACGTTTCCCCCCTTTGACACTGAGCTACCAGCGCCAGCGCCCGTGGTTCTTCTTTAGTGAAATATTTTAGATGATACGTTTTCATGATCCGGTAAAATCGCAAGATATACTGACACTGATTGGTGGGCGGTAACCACTCGGTGATCCCCGCAGATCCTTTTTCTTTATTCAATCCCTTTTCGACTACCTGCAGATTTCTCACATCGTTTGCGAACATCTCACGCTGATAGCGATCCCAATATTTACCGCCTCGGGCATGGGCATAGCCAAGCGGTACAGTGTGATCCACATCGAGCGCAAAGGGATCGAGATAGATTTGCCCCGTCCAAGGTGACACCCATCTTCCCCGAGTCACGGTTTTACCATCACGGCTAAAACTTGGTTTAACCGTGGATTGTGTAGCGAGTAAGTCGTGGCGCGTATTGAGACCATTGCCATCCAGATCACTCCAATGCGGGTAATCTTCACGGTGATACTTCAGGTCGGCCGCAGCCAAACCGTTAGTAATGGACAAGGAAAGCATAAGTAATGCGAGTGAACTCAGCCTGGTCATACTAGGCGCCTTATTGGTTAAACAGTGATTGAACAACAAATGGGTCCGGCTCAAGCTCAAAATCATCCCCCTTCATGGTAGCCGTGCCGCTTAGGCACACGATTTTGTGGCATGAATCGCAGATACCGATTCCACGATAGAGAATGTCACTCTCTACGAGATGAATACTGCCCCTAACTAATTCATCCTTAAATTCTTCACCACACTTACACTCCATCTTAAACTCACTGACAATCTTTCCACTGCCTAGCGTTAGCGGGAATTGGCTCGCAAATGGCTGATGCTGCCCCATATACACTTTGATTTGCTTTGCGTTCACGTTGACCTCTCTTGATGTCCAATCACTCTGACAGATACTTCCAACGAAGCAATTTTTTACCTTTTAGAATGAGTTCTACATCGTACAAACCAGAGTCTCTTAAACCCGCCAAACCCTGTAACGTGTTCCCCATAATTTCTTTTGTCTGGTTCGATTTCACCACAGTCCCAATCGCCACGACTCTGCGCTGTAAGGCGCTAACTTTGCTCAGCACTTCATAGGCTGTCGGCATCTTGGCCAGCACGTCGATATTTGGCAAAGGAGCCATCACCGGCACCCGAATATCAACCGAGGGCAAATGACGCAGTGCAGCGAGTGATCGCCCTGCAGATGCTTTACGCGCATTCAGACTTGGGGTTAACTTGGGCGATAATGGCTCCCCATCCTCTGCCACGTCCAAAATGAGATAACCGCTATTTGATTCCTCAAACATCGCAGACGTGACTTGCTCTTGGCCCACAAACCATGCAATCAATTTGGTGCAAACATGGAAGCTCTCACAGTGATGCGTGGTTAATACACTTAACTTTCCCTGATCTTTAACCAGCGTAAAAATCTGGCTAGTACCGCTTTCTACAATCCAATCACCGGCACAGATTTCCGGCATCGACTTCAGTATCTCTAATGGCTCACTCACTTTAGTCGCTGGGAGCGGCAACGTCCCTTCTTGTAAGAAGTAAGCCCCTAACTGAATAAAATGCTGAGTCCACACCGCGAATCGATTTTGAATGACCTCCCACACGGAGTTGTTGTCACGCAGGATCACTTCTAGCGCTTTCACGCCTTGATTAACCGAATTAGTGGCAATGGTTATCGAGTCATGTTCAACATACGCCTCAACGGTGAAAGTAGATGTCACGTTAGACGCAATCGTGAAGGGTGTTTTTAAACGGGTTGTCGGCTTTACTTGTAATTCCATTTTTCGCCTCTTAAGCCGCTTCTGACCATGCTTTTTCGGAAAGTCTCACTGTTTTAGCTAAGATCATCCCTACAAAAAATTCATTCCAAGCTCTTGTGGCCACCTGACGATGTTCAAAGGTCGTCATGAGATCATCAAAGGTGAAATGTGTTACGCACACACCGCCACCAGCGAGCTCTGCTACACAATAGGCACCGCGGATATTTCCACGATTCTTGCTAAATGGGTCATATTGGTGGCGAGGTGGAGTAAAAGAGTCAATCCACTGAAAATCATCGGCTTCATACACAATCACAGGTCGTGCAGAACGGATGATCCCCGCCTTTGCCGCCGCGTCACGGTAACCACGGTATGTCCAGCACAGTTGCACCCCTAACCAACCACTATCGTAGTAAGCCCCTAACAGAATAGATGCCTGCTTGCGGTTCGGATTGAGGCTGATTTGTGCTTGTGTCAACTCAGTCATGACATCAAAAACGCTATGAATATTTACCCAGCCAATTTGGGATGGATTGAGCATTAACAGGCGCTGCAACTGAGCAAATAAAATGTTTAGCTCCGAGTACGGAAAATTGTTATTAGGGTATGCAGTATCAAATTCGACACAGAGATGTTGAACGTAGTGTGCGGCATCTGCCGAGGTGTATCTGGTACTCATAAAAACCTCTGGTTTAGTCAAATAGTGCATCGAAACGACATGCTGATGTTTCTACCACGCCAGCAGCCATAAACTTTGTTTTCTTGGTCGGTGCTTCAATTTTGCGGATTGGCCTTAACGCCTCACAATGCGCCGTAAGGGTGTTATAAAAGCCGTCAAATGCAGTGATCGCGACATGGTTTAATAGGCGCCAAAGCGCTTGCTTCTTTACCATTTCATCGACGTAGATTGATTGCCAAACCTCTGAGCCGTTCTCAGCTACAGATTCCAGTTCAATTTGGTCAATCTCAAAGGACACGTATTCGCCTGATGGCAATAGCGCTGAAGCAATACCGCCACGCAATTCGCCACGTTTAGGTGATAAGCCAACCAAGCTGACCAGTGGCATTCTGTCGTTAAAAACTCGAATAGAGTCCCCTTCTCGAATGGCCCATGCCTGATATGCTTGAATTTCACCCGATTGCAGCGCTAAATCCAGACCGCCGATATAGGTCAGTTTGGTTTCAATCTGACCTTCGTCATTCAGCGCCAAATACAGCAGATTTTCACCTGGGCTCCATGACAAGCCTGTCGCAGCGTAAACACTGAGCATGTAGGCTTCTAACTGGTCTCTGGGAAGGTCAAAACCCGATTCATCGATAACATACTGAATATGCATTTTTTCGATGTTTATCTCAGGAACGGTCACTTGCCGATTGTTGGCTATAGCTAACTGTATGTACTGACTCGCTTTCATAACGTAATCGCTTTGTTTTTACTGTTATGAGTATTAAGCCACACACTTTTTTTCTGGCAAATTTTTGGAATATTTCTTTATAAACAAGCCACTTGATTTGTGGTTGTCGCGGCGATCATGGTGTGCATCCATGAAAACTGGCTGACTGAACAGGCTTCAAATCCCACAATCTGACCTCTTTCACGACATAATTTCACCAGTCGTCCTCGGTCAATTAGGTACACAATTGCTGGTATTTTCGCTTCCGGCAAAAATTCTGAGATATAGGTCGCAGGGATTCGGTTGGACGTTAGATTTTCTAAAACGATGTAAAGGTCATTGATATGCAAAACTGACAGCATAGGTACTCCTTAACTACTCTCTGCCAAATTTGATTTTCTCGGAGGATGTCAGTTGGTTCCAACCTATCATTTTGGCCATGGGAAGGGGCTCTGCATCTACGAGATACTTACGCTGATTACGTTGTTCGGAGTTCACTTCATTGTCTTGGCCTGGCTTCTGTATAGTGGTAATGCTCGTGAGTGGAATAGTGCCAAAAATTGACTCTCTTTCGTAGAATAAGCAGCTTACGTGAGCCTTGCTGTCCTCTTTAATTCCGCCAGTGGTCTCAGCCATATACCCGTCAATAACGACAGCGCAGTCAGGGTAATCAGTAAACACGAGGCTGATTTTAAATTTTGTATCGTCGGCAAGGTAAGTGGTCACCCCATCGAATTGCACAGTCAAATTCGACTTGGCCACAGGATTGGCTGCAGCCAATGTGTCGAGTGAGCGAATAGAAACATTGACAGGATCAGTTAACAACGCGTTGTCTGCATTACTCGCCAGTTTGTACCACAAGATAAATCTATCGACACCGCCGGAATACATAAAATACGCAAGGACAGATACCGACACCACGGAGACAATTACCGGATCAAGACCTCTCCGTTTTCGAGAGTTATCCGCAAGCGATTTGTTTTTTAGCTTGTTTTTAAGCGAATCTAAAAAACTGAATTTGTTGGCTTTAATATTCTTAACCAATGATTCCAAAATCGTTGCGCCGCTGAATGCCATTCGAATGCTTCTCTAATAAATATCTCGTGTTATACTCGCCGATATTACACACTTTTTTAAACACAAACAACATGTCAACTATTGCAGATTTGAACGACACTTACTTAAGTAATGGCTATCGAGTACCCCAGCAGGAACTTGAGTTTTGTATTGCTAAAGCTGCTCGGCCTATCGACCCAGACTTATTACTCGCGGTACTGGTTGCTGAGGGCGGCAGACGTGGGGCGATTGTTCAGAATAAGAATGGTTCGTTTGATCTGGGCGTTGGTCAAATCAACACGATTCAGTATACGGAGACATGGTTTAAGTCGCGCTACCCTGATTGGCGTCAAGTGGCCCAGGATACGTGTACTGGCGTTGCTGCTGCCGCTGACGTATTGCTGCGCCGTATGTCAGAATTGAACGTAGGTCAGTCGGTGTGGGAGGCGGTTGGTCATTACAACTCTAAAACTGCCACGGTAAAAATCCAATACTTACAGAATGTAATGCAGATTTATACCAGACTTTCACAGAACAAGGGGACTGAATATCGTCCTTGGATGACCATTACCCACAAGCAAAAGCACTTCTTTACTTGGAGTAATAGAGAATCAGAGCGCTAATTGACTGCTCCCCTCCCTATCGAAGGGGATTCTTGTTTCAAGGCGTTATGCCCGAAGTTCATTAGAACAATCGGGACTTACTTACGCTCCACAAGCTAACACCGCTTGCCCAGCGGCTTTGATATTAATAGCGGCATTGGTATCACGGTCTAAGCGCGCTTCACACGCTGGACAAGTCCAATGCCTTATATGTAACGGTAGAGAATCAACTACGTGACCACAGCAATTACAACGCTTACTAGACGGATACCACTTGTCAATCTGGACAAG
>NZ_JAKKSE010000046.1:0-10692 GCF_025653595.1 Shewanella sp. SM95 | reverse complement strand
TGTAGTGATGTGATGGACGCCTCAGCACCTAAGCTTGCAGTATTATGCCAAGCTTAAAGCTGACAAATAGTTCTGGAGGTTTCCATCATGGATATTAAAGTTATTGGTATCGATTTAGCCAAAAATGTTTTTCAAGTTTGTGTTTGTCTTATGGATAACTCTGTCATGAGTAACAAAAAGGTTAACAGAAACAAGCTGCTCGATAAAATTAGACAATTCCCCGAAGGTAGCCTTATTGCTATGGAGGCCTGTGGTACGGCGCATTACTGGGGAAGACAATTTCAAGCTCTTGGTTATCAAGTGCAATTGATCCCTGCTCAACATGTTAAGCCATTTGTTGCAAATCAAAAGAATGATGCCAACGATGCCCTCGCTATATGCGAAGCGGTTTTCAGACCTAATATCCACATGGTTCCAGTTAAAACTGTTGAGCAACAAGACATTAAAGCATTACGTTGTGTACGTAGTCGTCTCGTTCAAAATCGAACCGCCATGGTCAATCAAATTCGAAGCCTAGCGAGCGAGTCTGGTGTGATCTTCTCTGTCGGCAGGTTGCAATTACAAGCATCACTTAGCCGTATTTTAGCAAATAATGAGCATGAACTGTCTCATACGCTTCATTACCTGTTAAAATTTTTATATGAAGATTTATGTGTTTTAAATGAGAGAATTAATCAAATCGAGCGCGACATTAAAGCGCTATGTCAAATCCAACCTCGCTACAATGCATTGCTGTCGATCCCTGGCTTTGGACCATTAGTCACAGCAAGCTTTATGAGTGAATTAGGTTCGGGTCATCAATTTAAAAATGGCCGGCAATTATCTGCATGGTGTGGCTTAGTGCCATCGCAATCGAGTTCTGGTGGAAAAGTTCGACTAGGATCGATCACGAAAAATGGCAGCTCAGAACTACGTGTAAAGCGTTTGCGTAAGACGTTAAGCATCACGTAAAAGTTTACATGCACTGATGAATAAACGGTCAACCGTACCTATTAGAGCCTGACTTGACCAAGGCATTAAATGCCGATGTAGTGATAAGGTAATAGGTTTCGGATTTACATCATGGCGCGGGTAAAAAGCCTATTTAGACGCCGAATATATGGTAGTGAACCAATCATTCAAAAGTGTTGTAAAAGCTGAGGCGTCCATATATGGTCAAGTAAAACTGACCACAGGGTTATAGCTTTTTCATATTTTTGATAATCAGAAATGCTTTCATTAGAGCAAAAGTCCTAACACGAAAATGTCCCAACTCGTGTCAGGCCGATCAGTTCAGGCACGTTTATGCCCCATTGCGAGTTATCAGCGTGATGAGCAACTGACTTTGTTAGTTTGCAATTGACCAAATTTTAGTAATGCTACAGAGTGTCTATAGAAATCGGGCCGTAGCAGATATCACTCATCTATATCATCAAAAATGCTTCGACTGCTCGTATAGCTTACATTCGGTTCATCAACTATGATATCTCGCGAAGTCGAGCTGTCTTCCTCCGGTGGGTTTTCATCAACCCATTCTTGAACTAGCATGCGCTGTTTTTCAATAATATTTCTAATACGCAAACTATGTGGATATTCATCTATAATGCCTGAGAGCAGTTGAGTAAAACGCTTCATGTGCCATTCTGGGTCTTCTTCGGGATCGTGCTCTTCTTGATATAAACAACGCACTTCCTCAATTCGCGGCAGTAATTCAGTACGAATCGCTTCTCTTAGTATTCTCAGCTCCCTATCATTTAATAGTGAACGAAGCTCAGGGTCACTTAGAACTCTAGCATCTTCGCCATTTTGTGCATATTTCGAGACCGTAATTACCAGTGTTTTACGCGCGTTTTCTGGCAATAGGTCTAGTTTGAACAAGCGAATAGCTAGATCGACTTCTACTGAAAAATCTAAGTTTGGCGTTGGGGTAGTGATATGATCAATTAATTTGGGGTCAGCGCTGAGATACAATTCAAGAAACTGCTTGTTACACCGTCCGACTAAAAAACTTAGCAGTTCTCGTCGGGCCCACCATCCTGACATCCATTGTGTCTTGTAGGCAGAGCTTGTTTTATATGTAGTAAGTCGCTTAATGAGTAATTCAAACATAGAACTAGGCAGCACAACTGCTCTTTCAATGTCTACGTCGCCACAAGTTATCTGACGCATCAGCTTTTGGATATCGCTACCGCGGACATAAATCCCAAGCAACTCAGGGCTGCCTCGAAGCATGACAGAGTATGCGTCTCCAATAGTCGGGTGTTTGAAGGTCCAAAAAGACTTTCCGTCCGAATTCACGTGGACTACTAGACTATCGCGCAGTGCTTCGAGTGCAGCAGTACACCCTCCCAAGTCACTGCCCAATCGCCTCAGAGTATCATCCTCGGCAGCTGTCAGTGTGACCGGGCTATGCAATTGACCGTTGGACATATAAATTAATGCCAATGCTGCTTTGCAACCGGCGTCTAGCTCTTTACAGGTATCTATGAGGAATTGCTCGCGCTTATCTACAAACCTCTCCAAGCTCCAATCAGACAGATACAAATTTTGGGTGAAAAATGGATCTGCCAACCTCCTAGCTGTTTCCGGAATGAACCTATTATGATCTGCAACAGACCCTAAATGTGGTTTCACCGCAGCACGAAACTTTCTAGGTTGTCTTCCAAGCTTTAGATGGTTGTAGAGAATTTGCCTCCGTTCGTCAGACGTTAGGTTATGAACATCTATAACAACCTGACTCTCCTGGAAGAGCGGAAAAGCACCGTCCTTCAAATCCTGACGTGCACGATTATAGATGTAGTCACGTGACGTCATAACGATACGGTTTCCTTGGCGAAGAATGGTTCTTACCTCATTGAGGATATGATTCCAACCGGAGGCAAGGCTACTTTCATACTGAGTCACTCCGAATGCGTCATCGATCCAGAATAGTTGGGACTTTTCATTAGGATTCCAACGCTCAACGACAGACTGGGGCGTCATTAACTTAACCACAGACGCTCCCCATTGGTCAGCAGATGACATCGCAAGCAACGATGCAATGGTCGTCTTTCCTGAGGCTGGCTCGCCAACTAGAAGCACGAAACGATGCGTGTCGAGAGCTTTAGCTGCTTTTCGATAAGACTCTGTTAAAACGACTTTAGCTAGATCTTCTTTCATTGATTCGAGAACTGCTTTGGCCTGAGCATATGCTCGTTCGTCTAGAATTTGGCTCAAGTCTCCGAGACCGTAAACTCTTGGAACCATCATCCTTAAATGCTTATTCTCACGAATTTGGTCCTCCAGCCAAGTGGAACCAAATATAAGTAACTCTTTGATTCCTGCTTCTTTGGACCTTTCCTTAATCTTTAGTTCGGTAGCACCGGAAACGCCAGCATTTGTCATTAGAATATAAATGTCACACTCATTCTTGTTGACTAATCGTTCGGCCTTGCTGAATTCGTCTTCGAGATCTGATGGTGTGAGAGTGTGCCCAACGCGAGCGGTGAACTTACATTGGATCACAAAGCGACCAGAGAACAACTCACCATTCTGTTGGCTCCAGATACCCGAAAATGCTCCATCTCTACCACCGTCATTAGTATCTAGAAAGGACTGGACCGTTTGACCGAGGACTTCGCGCAATACCGAAAGGCACAATTGTTGAAAGCTGTGCCAGCCAAGAGTATGAAGATGAAACATATAATTCTAAATCCATGTCTATTTTATTGGCTTAGCTTACATCATGACATCTTAATCAGAAACACTTCAAAGGCCACAGTAGCTGAGTTTTGACTGAATGAACAAAAGGCCTATCATGGCTTCCTTAGTTGTTTCATTATATTATTTCTGACGCCGAAAATTACAATCATTTGGTACTTGTAAAGCCACTTTATTGTTCGCGTGTTTGCTAAGAAATCAAGCGTCGCATCTGCCTGATTTTGCAATAAGCCAAAATGCAGCAGAAAGGTATTTGGATTTAGCTGTTCAAAGCGCTGGAGTAATCAATGCAGCCAAATGTTAACAAGGCAATTAGTTCGAGAGACAAAAAGTACACGTAATCGCAAAGATCTGCGTGAATCCGAGCAAGATAAGATTGCCTGCGGAGAAAACACTTCGCTGCAATTGGCGTGAACCACCATGTCGTCACTACGCTGAATGAGGCGCTTAACGGTTAAAGCGCTAGCCGACTTAGGCTAGCGAACATTGTATCGATTAATCAAGGGATAGAATATCTGATGAGACTGGTTTTGGATTTAACTAATTGCTATGGGATCAATCGGCTACAGAAGGAATTTGATTTTTCAAAAGCTAATGGTGTTGAAGGAGTGTATTCGCTATATGCCCCTAACGGTACTTTAAAAACGTCATTGGCGAAAACATTCAAAGATGTTGCAGAAGGCAAAGCTTCAAAAGATGCGATTTTTCTTGAACGCGAAACGACGAGAACGATCACCATCGATGACAATGAGATTAGTCCTGCGCAGCTAATGGTTATTAACTCGTATGACGAGAGTTATAGTTCAAAACAGGTTTCGACCCTTTTGGTTAACGAAGTATTGAAGCGCGAATACGACGATGCGCTTAAAGAAGTTGACGATAAAAGAGCATTGCTCATAAAAGAATTGGCCAAAAGATCTGGTCGGCAGCATAAGGCTATCGCAGAGATGATTTGTGAAACCTTTAATCGCCCTGAGACAGATTTTTTTGAACTTCTCGGTGAGTTAAGAACGACTGTTACACAGGACTACTCCGATCTTGCTGGCTACAGACATGCAGATCTATTTAATCCTAAAGTATTGGAGCTCATTACATCAGATAACTTTGATCAAGAATTAACCGAATATGTTGAAACCTACGACAAGTTAATTAGCGAATCAGCCGTACTTTCCAAAACTTTTAACCATCAGAAAGCCGGAGCAGTGTCCAAGAGTCTTTCTGATACTGGCTTTTTCAGCGCGTCCCATACTGTGAATCTATCAATAAATGGGGTTAAACAAGAAATAACATCTAAAGACCGCTTAGATGAAATCTTACAGGAAGAACAGAATAAAGTCTTCCAAGATCCTGTTTTAAAAGAAAAATTTCAGCGTGTTGATAAAAAACTATCAACCAAAGAGACACAATCATTTCGGGATTTTATTGCTGAGCACCAAGCTCTTTTACCCGAGTACAAGAATATTCCCGATCTTAAGAAAAAGGTCGTTTGCGCTTATTTGCAAGCACATCGATCCCTTTGGGAAGATTTGATCGCTACATACCAAGTAAACCAACAAATCATAAGAGGTATCGTCGAACAAGCCAAACAACAGGAAACGACCTGGAAAAACGTTGTTGGTATTTTTAATAAGCGATTTTCAGTACCGTTTAAACTTCGAGTCGATAACCTCGAAGAGGTGATCCTCAATGCTGCAGCCCCAGCTATCACTTTTGATTTTGATGATGGCCGAGGAGCAACGAAGGAAGTAAAACGCGAGACTCTTTTACAAACCCTGAGTCAAGGTGAAAAACGAGCACTGTACATCCTCAACGTACTTTTTGAGATTGAGATCCGTAAGAATGCTGGAATACCGATCTTGATTACCATTGACGATATTGCAGACTCCTTTGACTACAAAAATAAATATGCTATCGTCGAATATCTTAAAGACATTGCTTAAGTAGGACACTTCTACTTGCTGATTCTTACGCATAATTTTGATTTTCATAGAATTATTAGTAGCAGAATCATCGGGAATGGAAGAGTTGAGCGTGAGAGGAAATTGATGGCCTCCAAGTCAGCTCGAGAGGTCAGGCTTTCTCAAGAAACTTACCAGAATGATGTCTTCAAGGTTTGGAAATCACGTTTGCACAGCAACGAAGCATTCATGCTTGCTAGCATTCCATTTGCAAGAAACCTTGCAGAATACTGTGGGCACCAAACTTCTTACGATACCTTAACTTCGTTACTGCACATCAAACAAGCCAGTCTGGATATTACCGTTGCGGAGTTGCAAAGCATCTATCGCACAGTATTTGCAGACAAGCCTGAGCTGATTTTGCCAAATGGTGATTTTCACGTGATCAATAGAATTCTGCAGGTTGCGGATGAAATATCACAAGGTGGAAATGAGACACCAGAGCTTGAGTTTAAAGTCATCCTCGCTATGGCTATACGGCTAAAAGCAGAGCAATTCATGATAGCAGCCATTAATGACGAGCCGTTCGTTCATGACATCCAGTCAAATCAGACCAGAGCGTTGTTTGATAAATATAGCGACCAGTTCCCTGCTCAAGTTGAGACTATAAGCTTACTGGACCAAGTTAATGTGATGACTCCAGAAAATATTCACTTAAATTCGTTCATGTACGAACCGATTCTAGATATGTCAGCACACCGTTTGTACGGGCTGTACAATGAATTGAACCAATTATTATAAGTTGCAATCGTCCTTTCAGTTTGAACTGATAGTTTTTTTAGCTTTGGACTGGTGACATGACATATCTAGATTTTTGTCACCAGTTGTATAGTTCAACTATGAACATGTATAAAATTGATCTGATCCAATTCTTTTGGACGTCTCGCTAAATTAGTAAACTCGCTTATTGATACCCCCAAAAACATTCACACTCCAGAATTTAAAACTGAAGCACTGAAGCTTGTTCAGGAAATTATTGTAGCTGCATCTGCCTGTGATTTAGGAAACTCCTTCATCAGTTTCTTTAGCGCTAAATGCGGGTTGCAATACTTATGATAATCCGAGAAATCGAGATTAGAGCAAAAACGTTAACAAGGAATTGTCCCGATTCGAGTCGGTGGGTTCATCGCTGGCTCATTCCTGCCCCAAAGCTTGCTAGCTCTCATCACTCAGTGTTAGCTGAATGCTCCGATTAGGTATACTTTTCGTAATGCGTTTTTTACTTCAAGCACCTCTTTTGACAGTGCTTTACGCCTCGCCAAAGGAGGTGTTGCCCCCAATCGCCAACGAGCCTAACCGTAAGGATACGGTTGACACGACGCAGCCGGAGTGACTGCGTCTGTTCAATTCACGCACTTAAACGACCAATCGTTTCACTGATTTCAGCGACCAGTTTAAGTATGATTGGGGTAATGCTAACCGGCTGATTGTATGGCGTTAAATCCTTCAATAACATCTTCATTAATTTCATCAAAGAGATCATCTGCCTGAGCAAAAATAAACTGTTTTAGAAACTGATCGATGCGGATATTGAGCTTAAAAGGTGGAATACTAACCCCGTCTACCTTTTCAAAGTAAGCCTTGGCATTGGCCTTATCAACGGTGTCTTTAAGGGCGTCAAAGCGACCAAAGTTGTTAAGACTCTTCTCATTAACACTGTTGCTCATTAAATTAACAAGTAGGTTTTTATCTAACCCTAACGCACTGACCAGCGCATTTAATTGCGCATTTTCAGCGTTGTCTTTGTAGTCGTTGATGTAGTCTCTAAAGCTGTGGCCATCGATTAACTGCGCATCACCGCGTTGTAAATCATGTAAGAAAAGCTTGGCGTACTTTTGTTCTACTTGGGTCAGTGAAGAGAATGACTTATGCAGCTCGTTGAGCGTGAGTTCGATGCTGGCTTGATCTTGGTGTTGATTGAGCTCTTTTAGAAATTTATCAAAGCGACTGTTCATATAGTCGGCATCAATTTTTCCAGTATCAATTTCAGTTAAATAGCCACTGATATCAAAAGGCACATCGCCACCACCTGCACCGCCACCATTACCTTTTGATGCGAGTTCTTTATAACGCAGCACGAGGCTCAGATAGGTTAGTTCATCAATCGCCAGCGTCACCTCATGCTCACTACTGCTCTCGTCTGCAAAAGAGTCCGTAAATGCATAGACCAACTGATCCCAATGTAAACCTTGTACCTTCGCTGCTTCTAGGTGCTGGTTAAAGACTTTAAATAGTTCGGCAAACTTTGCGCACGCTTCGACATCTTCGGGCAGTTTTTCAAAACTCGCTACACCGGCACTGATGAACAACTCGGTAATGTCACCCGCTAATTCATTCATTGCTTCCAAGTTACTTTCTAGCCTATCAACAAACAAGCCCATGGGTCTGTCGCCAGAATACAGTTTGACCGCATCGTTAATATGACGCTCCATCGTATGCGGGTAACGGTAGTAACGGATAATGCCATGCGGCTTATCAGGGCCAAACAAACGATTGGTACGCGAGAAGGCTTGAATGATGTTTTGGTATTTAATCACCTTATCTAAATACAAAACATTCAGCCACTTGGAGTCAAAGCCGGTGAGCATTTGATCTACCACAATCAGTAAGTCCAACTGCTTGGCGGGTTCGGTATGAATGCGTTCATAGGGTTTTTTGTGCGCTAGGCGTGCGGCTAAGTCTTTCTTAAAAGCCGCATGGCGAGCAAAATCAAAGTCTTGGCCATAGCAAGCATTATAATCGCGCATAATTTCTTCTAGGCCATCACCTTTAAAGGTAGGGCCTCGGTTTCCACTGCCGCCATCGTTATCAATATTTGGGTCAAACAAGGCAGAGATTTTAAGCTCAGGTTTGGCGGCTTTTAAACGACGATAATAATCGATGGCCTCGGCGATGCTGTTGGTGGCCAAGATTGCGTGAAATTTATTGCCTTGGCTGAGCACATCCCATCCATCAATAATATCAGCCACCACCTTTTCTTGGTGGGTATCGGTCAAGTATTGGCTTTTGGGGATATAGTCTTCAATGCCTTTGGTATATTGACCCGTTGCATCTTTAAAGCCTGCCATAGGCACGTCTTTCATAAAATAATTAAACTTTTGCTTTTTGGCGGGATCGTCCATGGCTTCTGCTACGGATCCAGCTTTCGCTTGTTCTAACGCCACCGCTTGTTTTAAATCACTGTCTCTAAAGGTGGGCACTTTATAGGGGTCAAAGCCTAGTACGTTACCATCGCGAATACCATCAGCTATGCTGTAGCGGTGCAGCTCGTTACCAAACACGGTACTGGTGGTATTGCCGTTTTTTTCATTTTCTTCTTGGATCGGGGTGCCAGTAAAGCCGAAAAATAACGCGCGTGGAAAGGTAATTTTAATAATACCCAGCATGTCACCAAAGGTTGAACGATGCGCCTCATCAATAATAAATACCAAGCGTTTAGCGCGGATTTTTTCAACATCGGCGCTATTGGTGGATATAAGTGTTGCTGTGCCTTCAGCATGCCCATTGTCAGCAGCAACGGCTTCAAAAATATTACTCATTTTTTGAATCGAGCTAACAATGAGGGTGTCGGCTGGGGACGAGCTTTTTAATTTCGTTACCAATACATGGGTATTTTCGGTCGCTTGAACATCTTCGCCATCGCCCGCAAAATTACGGTATTCCGCCAGCGACTGGGTGCCTAGTTCAATTCGGTCCATCAAAAAAATCACTTTATCGGCATCTTTTGACTGGGCAATTAGCTGCGCCGATTTAAAGCTGGTCATGGTTTTACCCGAGCCGGTGGTGTGCCAAATATAACCACCTAACCTATCGACGTTGTTGGCGCTACTGCCCATTTGCTGCCAGTTGGTTTTGGCTACCTTATCGGAGATGGCATTGGCGGCGAAATACTGGTAACTGCGCATCACTTTCAGCACGCCATCGGTGTCATCGGCCACGGTATAAAAGCCTATCAACTGATGCGCCATCGGGATGGATAACAACGTTGAGGCGATGTCTTTCCAATGGTTCATGGGCTCGTTATTAAAGTCGGCCCAGTTAAACTGGTAATCGGGGTTAAACTTGCCATCCATCCCCGGGTTGGCAAAGTATTTGGCATCAAGAGGCTCCATGGCGACAAACACTTGAATGAGTGAAAACAGGCCGCTAAAAATACCTTCTTTGGAATACTTTTCGATTTGGTTAACCGCTTGGCTTACTGGCACACCACTACGTTTAAGCTCCACATGAATAACCGGCATACCGTTAATCAGCAACAACACGTCACCGCGCCGGTCATTACGCAAGGGGCTACCGCGTTCAAACTTAGGCTGCTGCACAATTTGGTAACGGCTTTGGCCTGCCGCGATTTCTTGGCGATCATAAATCTTTAAGCTGACTTCTTTACCAAGATGCAAACTATCGGCGGGGTTATCGCGCTTAATGGCCACGGTTTTGCCGTTGATTAAGCCATTGAGCTTGAGCGGGGTTTTCAGTTCTTTAATCTGCTCAATAATCTGTTGCATTTCCGTTGCCGTCAGTGGCACGTCGTTTAAGCGGTCTTGCTGGCGATTGTTCTCAAATAAAATGTTCGCCCAGTTTTGCAGTAAATCCGCTTCGGTTTTGTTTTTGAGTATCTCGCTCTCCCAGCCCTTGTGGGTAAGCACTTCGATAAAAGCCTGTTCAAATTGTGCTTCGGTTTTAAAGGTGGTCATGGCTGTGCTCCCTGCTAAACAAACATTTTGTTCAAGCAGGCCTGCTTGATGTTAGTAAGTTTGGTGATTTGTTGTTGGTGTTGGTTGATGAGCGCATCGAGTTTTTGGAAATAATTGCCGATGGCGGTTTGTTCTTCCCTTTCAGGGACGCATATTAATAAACTGCGAACATTACTTAATGAAATAAATTTCTGTGTTCCACCACTAGCAAAATCATCCAACTGCTGAGTTGTAATTGGCGACTGCAAAAAATAATAGCTGTATAAAAAATCCATTTCGTTTTTATCTTTGATTAAAGCCACATTCTTTATTGCGAAATCTGGAGTCTGTCTAATTAAAGCAATATTACCTATAGTGCCAAT
>NZ_JAKKSE010000045.1:0-10315 GCF_025653595.1 Shewanella sp. SM95 | reverse complement strand
CGTGGATCTCAGACCAACCTTCGGCGCCAGCAATCACACCACACAGAGTGACGAACAATACATCATGTAACGGGTAAGTCACTTTGGCAGATTGTCGGCTGTCAGCAATCGAGTTGAAATGTGATGTGAAGGCTTCAAGGTACATGCTCTTATGCTCTCTATAAGAAAAAGAGAGCATAAGATCATAATCGATGCCGTCCGTCAAATTTAGCTCAAAACGGTTAAAATATATTCACGATCTTGCCCTGGTTGACTGACTAGCTTAGTACTACTAAATCGTGGAATAGAATAAGGACGATGAGAGGAACTCAGTTTTAGCATGATAAGTACTGTTGCAGATAAATTGAATACTTCATAGGGATTATTTTTTAACGCGTTTGTTCATCTATACCCACCCGTACGGCCATTTCAGATAATCAACCCGACATTAGTCTAATAGTGTGTTGCTTGACCTCAGTCGCTAACTCAATGAAACTCTCCATTAAATCACCTCCTACTAAAGTATGGATAATTAAATAATGTTAATTTTCTTTATTTGTATCGCACTCTTAGTGCTTGCATACAAGTTCTATAGTCCCTTTGTTGAGCGGCAAGCGGGTATAGATCCTAAAGCGATTACACCACAGGCGAGATTCGAAGATGGCGTCGATTACGTTCCGGTTCATCCGGCTAAAGCGTTTCTGATCCAGTTCCTCAATGTCGCGGGTGTGGGGCCGATATTTGGCCCGATCCTCGGTGCACTTTACGGCCCAATAGCCTTAGTGTGGATTGTACTGGGGAATATTATTGGCGGCGCAGTACATGATTATTTTTCTGGCGTGCTCAGCATAAAAGAAGACGGTAAGAGTCTGCCAGAGATTGCGGGCCACTACTTTAATATTTACTTTAAAGGCGTGATGTTGCTGTTTACGGCTATGCTGCTGTTTTTTGTGGGCGTGGTCTTCATCATGAGCCCCGCAGGTTTGCTGAGTAATCTCGATTATTTTAAAGACACCATCTTTGGCAATAATACCTTCTGGGTGTTAGTGATTTTAGTCTATTACTTTTTAGCGACTATGCTGCCGATTGATAAAATCATCACTAAATTATATCCCGCATTTGGTTTGTTGATGATAGTCATGACAGTTTCTATCGCCGTTGCTCTAATGATCAATGCGCCGCAGTTACCTGAAATGGGGGATGTGTTTGCCTATTTCGACCACAGCCATTACAACAATGAGTTACTCGAACCAAACCCTGATGGACTACCTGTTTGGCCACTGTTATTTGTGACTATTACCTGTGGTGCGATTAGCGGTTTCCATTCAACTCAAGCGCCCATCATGGCTCGTTGCTTGACGAATGAGAAGTATGTTCGCCCTGTGTATTATGGCGCTATGGTTGCTGAAGGTATCGTTGCTTGTGTATGGGCAACGGCGGGTATTGCAGCTTTCCCTGGCGGTTATGTTGAGCTTAAGAGTTTGCTCGACCAAGGGGGCCCAGGTTTAGTGGTTAATCAAGTGGCAACTACGTATTTAGGTGTTGCGGGCGGTATTATGGCGATTGTGGCCGTGGCTATCTTCCCTATCACTTCTGGCGATACCGCATTTCGTTCGCTGCGTTTGACGATTATCGATGCCTTCCATATTCCGCAAAGTATGCGTAATCGCTTATTGGTTGCAGTGCCTATTCTGACCATTGCGTACTTTATGACGAAGATCGATTTCTCTTTGATTTGGCGTTACTTTGCCTTCTCAAATATGCTGCTATCAACCAGTGTATTGTGGTTAGCAACTAAGTACTTGTTCGATCGCGGGACCTTCCATTGGATTGTTAGCTTACCAGCGATTGGCGGCACCAGCGTTACTGTGTCTTATATTATGACTGCGGGTATTGGCCTAGGTTTACCGCAACCTTTGAGCCAGCCAGTTGGTATAGCTGTCGGGGTTATCTGTTTAGTTGCCCTGATCATTGCGCACAATAGACGTAAACCTGTGGCAGACGTTAAATAGTCAATTATCCCATAGTTTTACCCAATAAAAATCAAGGGCTGCATTTTGCAGCCCTTGTTTTTTTATGATTGGTATCATTCTACTATCCTTTAATAGCTTATTTTAGAAAGGGTCATTTTTGCTGAATATTTTTTAATGAGCGGATTCATCGCGTTTCATCTAGAGGTAAGGTAAGGTCGTTAGACTGGTTTTTATTTCTCTATTGAAACGATTAGTCTGTGGTAGAGAGCGTTAAGCAGTACAAACTTGCGGCAAAAGTCATTTAGATTTTATTTACTTGAATATTTTTTGCGAACAGAAGGAGAGCACGTTATGTCTGAGAACAAATGTCCTATGCACCATTCTGCTGGTGGCACCTCGAATCGAGATTGGTGGCCTAAACAGCTCCGGCTCGATATTCTGCACCAACACTCTTCCTTATCTAATCCTTTGGGTGATGACTTCAATTATGCTGAAGCCTTTAAATCCCTCAATTTAGCTGCTGTAAAGCAAGATCTCCTCGCATTAATGACGGATTCACAGGACTGGTGGCCTGCAGATTTTGGCCACTATGGGCCGCTATTTATTCGTATGGCATGGCACAGTGCCGGCACCTATCGTACCGGTGATGGACGCGGTGGTGCGGGCAGCGGTAATCAACGTTTCGCACCGTTAAACAGCTGGCCAGATAACGTAAACCTCGATAAAGCACGCCGGCTCCTTTGGCCGATTAAACAAAAATATGGCAATAAAATCTCTTGGGCCGATTTGATGATCCTCACGGGTAATGTCGCGCTGGAATCTATGGGATTCAAAACCTTAGGTTTCGCTGGTGGGCGAGTCGATATTTGGGAACCCGAAGCTGATATTTACTGGGGCGCGGAAAATAAATGGTTAGACGATAAGCGTTACTCGGGAGAGCGAGATCTTGAAGATCCCCTTGCCGCAGTCCAAATGGGGTTGATTTATGTTAACCCTGAGGGGCCCAATGGCGACCCAGATCCTTTCGCTGCTGCCGTTGATATCCGCGAAACCTTTGCCCGTATGGCGATGAATGATGAAGAAACCGTAGCCTTGATTGCAGGTGGTCATACTTTTGGTAAAACCCATGGTGCAGGTGACGCAGCATTAGTCGGACCTGAGCCAGAAGCCGCAGGTATTGAGCAGCAAGGGCTAGGTTGGCAGAGTCGCTATAAAAGCGGTAAAGGTGGCGATACTATTTCCAGTGGCCTCGAAGTGACTTGGACCTCAACACCAACCCAATGGAGTAACAATTTTTTTGAAAATCTATTCGGATATGAATGGGAACTGACTAAGAGCCCAGCGGGTGCCCATCAGTGGATACCTAAAAATGGCGCGGGTAAAGGGGTGATCCCCGATGCGCATGATGCTTCAAAACGTCATGTGCCAACCATGTTGACCACCGACCTTGCACTGATCTTCGACCCTGATTACGAGAAAATATCACGTCGATTCTTTGAAAATCCCGATGAGTTTGCCGATGTATTTGCAAAAGCTTGGTACAAGCTGACACACAGAGATATGGGGCCATGCACACGCTATTTGGGTCCTGAAGTGCCTGCAGAAACGTTTCTTTGGCAAGACCCCATTCCTGCGGTTGATCATCCTCTGGTTAATGAGCAGGATGTTACTGATCTTAAACTGAAGATTATCGGTTCTGGATTAACGATTTCAGAAGTTGTATCAACCGCTTGGGCCTCGGCGTCGACCTTCCGGGGTTCCGATATGCGCGGTGGTGCGAACGGTGCGCGAATTCGCCTCGCGCCGCAAAAAGATTGGCCAGTGAATCAGCCTGAGCAACTTGCTAAGGTGCTCAAAGTGCTTGAGAGTATTCAGTCTGAGTTCAATCAAGGAGGTAAGATAATCTCCCTTGCCGACTTGATTGTGCTAGCAGGTTGCGTCGGTATTGATCAAGCGGCTAGAAATGCGGGGGTTGAAGTGACGATTCCATTTACGCCAGGTCGTATGGATGCCACGCAAGCACAAACGGATGTGGAATCTTTTGCGGTACTTGAACCTGTCGCAGATGGCTTTAGAAATTATCATCCCACTCCGTTTTCTGTTTCGGCGGAGGAGTTATTGGTCGATAGGGCACAATTGCTGACCTTAACTGCGCCGGAAATGACAGTGCTTATTGGCGGTCTGCGGGTGTTAGATACAAACTCTGATCAGTCAAAAACGGGTGTCTTGACTGCGCGTCCTGAGTTTTTGACCAATGACTTTTTTGTTAACTTGCTCGATATGGGGACGACGTGGAAACCCACTTCCAAAGCGGAGGATATGTTTGTGGGTGTTGATCGCGTCAGCGGCCAGCAAAAGTGGACTGCAAGTCGTGTTGATTTGATCTTTGGCTCTAATTCGCAGCTGCGTGCACTCGCAGAAGTGTACGCGAGCAGTGATGCACAGCTGCGATTTGTCGATGATTTTATCGACGCTTGGACTAAGGTGATGAACTTAGATAGATTCGATCTTCGCTGAGCTTATATTTATTAGTCTTTTTAGTAGTAGATTGGCCCAATTTAGGCGCAGCTGGGGTTAATGCAGACTGAGCGTTTAAGTGGATTTTCAGTTAAATGATCGCCTAATCCAAAGTGGTTAAGCGGTCATTTTTATTCATGTGCTTTGACGCTCATCAATTTAGGTGGAATATGAATATTCAGCAAATGTCGGGTTTAGCCATTTTACAGGCAATGGCAAGGGGTGAATTACCCGCACCTTCTATCTCTCTCACTATGCCAATGTCGCTGGTTCAAGCCGACGAAGGAACGGTGACATTCCATGCGACTGCCGATGATAAGCACCTCAACCCATTGGGCGGTGTTCATGGTGGTTTTGCCGCGACTGTATTGGATTCGGTTACAGGTTGCGCCGTGCATACATTGCTTGAAGCGGGTGTCGGTTACGGCACTATCGACTTGAATATTAAAATGATTCGACCTGTGCCTAAACATCAAGTGTTAGTGGCTGAGGGCAAGGTGATCAATTTATCTAAGTCTTTAGGCATTTCGGAAGGTACGCTAAAAACACAGGATGGAAAACTGCTCGCCACTGCTACGGCGACTTGTATGATTTTAAGGCCATAAACCGATTTTGCGGGCTGGCGTATTATCTCTTAGAGTTAACACGCTGAGCAGATAGTTAACCTATGCCGAAGGTGCACTTTATCTTCAGGTATTAAGTCGACGGTCTTCTTGCTGGCAGTGAGGTTTTTATGGGCGTAAATTCAGTTAATAACGGAATTTTTTAATCATATTTTCATAAATAGGCCTCAAGATTGAAAATAGCTAGCATGCCATATTCCATTCGACAGAAAGTATGCTAGATTCTGGCGAATTGTTGCTGATCGCTGTATTGTTACCTCTGTCATCAACAGTTCTCCACAGGGCCATCGCTGCAATTGAGTCAGATTTGCAGGGAAGTGTCAGGAAGTTACACCAATTCAGAGTCTGCTTATGCAACCCAATTTATTTCCCGAACAAAGAAACGTTTATCAAGAATCGAGGGTGACACTACCCTCGATTGAAGCCCAATCCTCCTCTCGTCGCGGCCGTTTGCAGCGTATGGTTGGCGGCGTATTGTTAACCTGTAGCGTATTGCTGAGTCTTTCAGCATGTGCGGCAGGTAAGCAGGCGTCACCACAAGAAGGTGAAGAGTTTAGTTACGCTTGGCTAAAGGGTTATGCCCGTACTATGGCGGCACAACCCTATGAGAGTCATAAAGGCGAATTACCTAAAAGCCTTCAGGGCATGAGTTGGGATGATTACCAACAATTCCACTTCAAGAAGAAAGCCGCACTATGGCGTGATCAAGATTCGGAGTTTCGTGCCGAACTGTTCCATCTTGGGCTGTTTTTTGATACCCCTATCCATATTTATGAGCTAAATGAGGGTAAGGCTAAGTTAATCGAATATTCACCTTCAATGTTCGATTATGGCAAGTCAAAGGTCAAAGGTAGTCAGTTGCCTAAGGATCTTGGTTTTGCGGGTTTCCGTATGCAATTTAATACCGATTGGCAGCGTGACATTGTTGCCTTCCTTGGCGCTAGTTATTTCCGCGCAGTGGGTCAAGAAATGCAGTACGGTTTGTCGGCTCGTGGCTTAGCGGTTGATACTGCACTGCCAAAACCCGAAGAGTTTCCAATGTTCACCAATTTCTGGTTAGAAAAACCTAAACCAGGATCGAATATCACCACTGTGTATGCCTTGCTAGACTCTCCGAGTGTCACGGGGGCTTATCGTTTTGATATTGAACCAGGTGAACGTTTAAAAATGAAGGTGGATGTGGCCGTTTATCCACGTAAAGCGATTGAACGTTTAGGCGTTGCGCCACTGACCAGTATGTTTATGGTGGGTGAGAACGATCGCCGCACCGGTTATGACTGGCGTCCAGAAATCCATGATACCGATGGTTTAGCCATGCACACGGGCAATGGTGAATGGATTTGGCGTCCGCTAGGTAACCCTGAAAACCTGCGATTCAATGCCTATAGCGATGAAAATCCAAAAGGTTTTGGCTTACTGCAACGTGATCGTAACTTCGATCATTATCAGGACGATGGCGTGTTTTATGATAAACGCCCAAGCCTATGGATTGAACCAACCAGCAGTTGGGGTAAAGGTTCAGTGCAGTTGGTTGAAATTCCAACACTGGATGAAACCTTTGATAATATAGTGGCTTTCTGGAATCCTGCTGAGCCGATTGTTCCTGGTCAAGAGCTGCTATACAGCTACAACATGTACTGGGGTGGCATTCCACCGGTTCAATCACCCCGTGCTCGGGTTGTCGATACCTTCACTGGGATTGGCGGCGTAGTTGGCCAGAAACGCAAATACTACAGTAAGCGTTTTGTGGTTGATTTCGCGGGCGGCACCTTACCTATGATAGGTAAAGATACTCAAGTTAAAGCCGTGATCACAGCATCTGAAGGCAAAGTGGAAATTGAATCAGCCCGTCCTTTAGCGTCCATTAATGGTTACCGCGCTATGTTTGACGTAGTGCCACCCGGAGACGGGACTGAGCCGATTAACCTGAGAGTCTATTTGGAGGTCGATGGTCAGCCATTGTCTGAGACTTGGATGTATCAGTGGAATCCGCCTGCAAAGGATGATCGTGAATTGCACAATGCAGGTCATCTGCAATAAGCGATTTGTGAGTCATTAATCTAAAACGCCAGCTAACTTAGCTGGCGTTTTTGTTTTGATGATTAACAAGATGCGGGGAATGCCGCTCATTTGACATCTAAAAAATCAAGCCAGTTGTAATTGCAAGCATGCTACTGAGTTATTGGGGGCTAATTCACTTTTTGACAATCTAAACAATTTTTCACTGTAAAAGACCCCAAACTTGGGCGTAACCTGTGGGCGTTCTCGGCATGGGTAAGTATTTTATGTTTGAAATGTTCACAACGTTAGGCTTTGCGTGGTCGGTGGGTTTAGTCCTTGCCGTACTTTTTGTACTGGCATACGAATTTATTAATGGCTTCCACGACACGGCAAATGCGGTGGCGACGGTGATCTATACCAAGGCTATGCCGGCAAATCTGGCGGTCGTTACCTCCGCACTATTTAATTTTGCGGGTGTGCTGTTAGGGGGGTTAGGGGTGGCCTATGCGATAGTGCATTTATTACCCGTAGACTCCTTGCTCGGTATGGACTCAATTCAAGGCTTGTTGATGGTGTTTTCCCTGCTATTTTCGGCAATTATCTGGAACTTAGGTACTTGGTATTTTGGTATTCCGGCATCGAGTTCCCATACCTTGATTGGTTCGATAATGGGCGTGGGTGGCGCGTTCGCTTGGATAAATCATCAGCCTATCTTGCAGGGCATTAATGTCTCTAAAGCAACGCAGATCATGCTGTCCTTGATTATTTCGCCGACCTTAGGGTTTGTGATGGCAGGGATTTTTTTGCTCATCATGAAATACGTTTGGCAGAAACATAAAATTCACCGTACCCCCGATGAGCAGATGCAGATTAATGGTAAAAAACACCCTCCATTTTGGGCAAGGGCGAGTTTAATTATCTCCGCTATGGGGGTGAGTTTCGCCCATGGTTCTAACGATGGACAGAAGGGGATAGGTTTAGTGATGCTAGTGCTGATTTGTATGGCACCGGCTTATTTTGCCTTGGACATGGGCAGTCAACCCTATGATTTAGAAAGAACTCAAGATGCTAATCGTCGCATTATGGCGATTTATGACCGTAACCAAGCCGTTATCGCGGATGTTATCGACTTTAAAGCCTTAGTCAACGTTCCCGAATATATGCTGGCCCATTGCTCATCTGCCAATGTATTACCGGCGATGTCGTTGCTTGACCGTCGCTTAGCAAAAGTCTCAACTTACAAAGATATGGATGTAGAAGAGCGACGCGAGGTGCGACGTTTATTGTTGTGCATCGATGATACTGCTCGCCAAGTGGCTAAATTGGATCTTCCTGCTAAGGATTTGAGTTCATTGGCTAAATGGCGAAAAGATCTCACTAGAACTACTGAGTATGCGCCCATTTGGGTGATTATTGCCATTGCTACTGCGCTGGGTTGCGGCACGTTGGTGGGGTGGCGGCGGATTGTATATACCGTGGGGGAAAAAATTGGTTCATCGAGTATGACTTACAGCCAAGGTATTGCTGCGCAGGTCACCGCTGCCGTCTCTATTGGGATTGCCAGTATGACAGGGATGCCGGTATCGACGACTCATATTTTGTCTTCCGCTGTTGCGGGTACCATGGTGGCTAATCGTTCAGGGCTTCAGATCCAAACCATTAAGCAGATCATGCTTGCTTGGCTGCTGACACTACCTATTACTATGTTGCTCTCCGCGAGTGTGTTTATCCTTGCCAATGCACTTTGGGGTTAGCCAAGAATACTCAAGTTGAATGCTCACATAGCCAAGCCTTGAGGGCTTGGTTTTTCGGTTCAGTGCCGTTTCCCGCGATAATTACCTAAGCCATCTTGTTAGAGTTGAGCCTTCAACACCAACAAGGACATAAGATGGCTGAGCTATCTAGAATACTTTTCAAAGCACTACATCAACAATCAGAGCCGCTGATATTAACTAACGCTTGGGATGCCGCCAGTGCGGCCATCATCCAAGCATCGGGCGCCCGTGCGATTGCGACCAGTAGCGCGGCATTGGCTTGGTCGCTCGGTTATCCCGATGGCCAAGCGCTACCTAAAGCGGCTTTATTGGACGTAGTGAACAATATCCTACGGCTGAGCCGAGTGCCCGTGACGATAGATATTGAATCTGGTTATAGCCAAGATCCCGATGAGGTTGCTGCTTTTGTTGCGCAGCTCGCTGAGCTTGGCGTAGCAGGAATTAATATTGAGGATGGCAGTGCAAGTGTTGCTGATATGGTGGCAAAAATTAAAGCTATTCGCGCCCATCCTCGTTGCCAAGGATTATTTATTAATGCGCGAACTGATGTGTATTTACTGGGTTTAGCCAGTGGTGAGGCCGCAGTCGTTATGACTATTGATAGGTTAACTCAATATCAGGCTGCGGGTGCTGATGGTGGCTTTATCCCTGGCGCGATTAAGGTCGAGACCGCTAAGCGCTTGTCTGCCGCTGTGGATATGCCACTGAATTTTATGCTATTGAATGAGCAGATGGATATCGGCGAGTTATTTGCCGCAGGTGTGCAGCGTTTTTCCACTGGCCCAGCTTCATTTTTACAGGCCTATAGCACTTTGCTTAATCCAATTTTGTTAAATTCAATTAAGGCAAAACCGTTTCAGCGAGAGTCAAAAGATGCGGTTATTGCCGTTGATAAGGATTCAATACCTAAAGCCATTTCCCTTGGTTTTGAGCAAATGAATAACTTATTTATCCCGAGTTAAAGCTGTTTTTCATCTATACCCAAGCTACCTGAAGATACGAGTTTCAGAGCGCACAGGGTGCTTCAATTCAAGGCGCATTAATGACAGAATGTCGGCCACCTTTTGAATTGATGCAACACGGAAGTGGAGTGCCCTGGGCGCTCCGTCCCGGCGGCTGATGTTAACCACGGGGTAACGCACTTTATGCTGCGTTGGTTATTTTTAACTTAGCCCGCTAGGCCTGCAAATAACCGCAATCGCCATGGATAATGGAATGGACCCATCCACTTTAAATCGGCCTCGCAATGGGCCACGATGTAGTCGCTAAAACTCATCAGAAAGAGGACGGGTCCACCTATGAAGATTACTACAATCGGTTTAGATATCGCAAAGTCTGTTTTTCATGCTGTTGGCGTCGATAAAGCGGGCAAGTTAATCAAAAAGAAAATGCTTAGACGCAAAGACTTGCTGCCCTTTGTCGCGAAAATTGAGCCTTGCCTTATCGT
>NZ_JAKKSE010000044.1:0-11814 GCF_025653595.1 Shewanella sp. SM95 | reverse complement strand
CCTAGGTTCATCCAATCGCGGAAGGCCCGAAGGTCCCCTCCTTTCCCCCGTAGGGCGTATGCGGTATTAGCAGTCGTTTCCAACTGTTATCCCCCTCGACTGGGCAGATCCCTAGGCATTACTCACCCGTCCGCCGCTCGCCACCTCAGGAGTAAACTCCCTTGTGCTGCCGCTCGACTTGCATGTGTTAGGCCTGCCGCCAGCGTTCAATCTGAGCCATGATCAAACTCTTCAATTAAAGTTTTGTTGTTTGACTGACGTCAAACGGCTCAATGAATTCTACTGTTTTGATTCGCTTTGCTCACTAAGAAGCATCGCGTTTCAATTCATACATTACTGTATGTACATATTACTATGAACACTCAATCACGCTTCCCGTTAAGGAGAATGACTTGAAAACATTGATTTAAATTTTTGACTGCCAACCCGAAGGTTAAGCAGTTTCGATTAACTCAACACCTGTGAGTGTCCACACAGATTTGCTTGATAAATTGTTAAAGAGCGTTGACCACACACTGAGTTTTCAGCGGGTCAGGGCTGCGTATTTTACGCATTCCCGTTAGTGCGTCAAGTAGTTTTTTCAACTTTCTCAACACTCATCGTTTAGCTCGCTAACCGATGAACTGCATGGCTTTCTTTGCTTAACTTGCGTTACGCTGTCTGCCGTGTCAGTGGATGCGCATTATAGGGAGATTGAGAAAGTCCGCAAGGGCTTTTTATCGATCATTGAATCGCACGTCGATATTTTAAACGTTATGACCATTTTTTAGCTTATAAGCTCTATTTATCGGAGATAAGTAAGGTTTTTTAGCTAATAATTGATAATTCACGCTCAATATTTCAGCAATGGTCTAGTGTAAAAGTAAATAATTCATTACCATATACTTGCTGTTAACAGTTATTTATCAATTTCCCATTCATCAGAGAGCATTCTTATGCAAAAGTCATTTCTTATTGTCTTGATTGTCGCCATTATTGGCGCAGTAGCACTATCTCAGTTCGCAACGCCATTATCAGCTATTGCTTTTGTCGCTGGCGCTATCATTGCAAGTCTTGTTTTTAAATTTGTTCCAGAGACTTCATCATCTCATGCTTCAGAAGAACAATATGTTGGCCCTACTATGACCTTATATGTAGGTAACCTGCCTTATCGTGTTCATGAGGGTGAAGTAAAAGTATTATTTGGCGAATTTGGTCCAGTAAACTCTGTGCGTTTAGTCAGAGATCGTAAGACGGGTCGTCGTAAAGGTTTTGGTTTTGTGGAGATGTCAGAATCAGGCGCTCAGAAAGCCATGGTTAAACTGAATGACTATAGTTTCCAAGAAAGAACCTTAAAAGTAAGAGAAGCAAAAACACAAGATTCGGAAGCTGCCGACCGTACAGGGACAGACGAGTAGCATTACCGCTTAAACTGTTTTGCTTTATTTTGTAATTTGGTTGGTTGTGGTGATTCGCTCGATAGTTGAAAAGCCACAATCAATTAATGTTGTTGTTAACCCTTCGCTGATTCCCATCTTAGTATAGAAAGCTTGCATAACTGACTCCCTTACAGCTTCTCTCTCATCTGTTACTCTGTGCTCTTCCACAATAAGATTCTGTTGCGTTAAAAGAGTGACAACTCGCTTAGCAATAGCAGCGCCAGAATCCATTAGTTTTACGCCCGCACCGAGCACTTGTTGTAATTCAGCTTTGATCATAGGGAAATGAGTGCAACCTAGTACGAGAACATCCAATTGTGCGGCAACGACTGGTGCCAGTAACTGTGCCAATCTATGCATATCCAACATTCCAGTCGCCACTTTTTGCTCTGCCATCATCACTAATTCAGAACAACCAAAGAGTTCGACATGGCAATCATCAGCAAATTGGCTGATGAGTTCATGGGTATAATGACGCTTAACTGTGCCAGGTGTAGCCAAGAGTCCAATACGTTTGCTCTTAGACATTAGAGCGGCGGGTTTAATGGCAGGGACAACACCTACGACAGGGACAGTAAGATGTGCACGTAATGCCGGTAATACAACAGTACTTGCAGTATTGCAGGCAACGACCACTATCATTGCATTGGTACGAACCACTAGATCGCATACTAATTCGACACAGCCAGAAATTAATACCTGCTCTTCCAACTCTCCATAGGGCAACCTAGCGTTGTCGAAAAGATAGCAATAGTCGCTATGGGGCAAACTCTTGCGGATTTCAGCCAGTACAGATAGACCACCAATCCCAGAATCAAACACTAATATAGGTCGCGACAAGCGAATCTCCAGTTTCGGATATATAAATAAACTATACAGATTGGACGCATTAACGATTCGATGGCTGCTTTACTGGCGAAATCCAGCCAAATACCATAGAACCACATTCAAGTGCGCGGATTTTCCCATAGCTTTGCGAAAACCGCAAAAGCAAGATACTGGACATTCGTGTCACCTAGTATAATATTTGCGCCCCAATTTACAGCAACGGTGAATCAAACAATGAACTTAGCAGCAATGGACCCTCAGACTTATGATGCGCAGTTAGAACACAAGCGTATCAAGCTAGAACAAGCCTTTGCCCAATTTGAAACACCGAGTGTTGAAGTTTTTGCCTCAGAGCCAGCTAACTACCGTATGCGCGCCGAATTCCGCATGTGGCATGATGGTGACGACTTATACTATTACATGTTCGATAAAGTATTGAATGAGAAAGTACGTTGCGATCAATACTTACCAGCTAGCTTACTCATCAATCAAATGATGTCGGCCTTAATCGCCGAGCTGAAACCGAATCCGAGTCTAAGGCACAAATTGTTCCAAGTGGATTTTTTGTCGACTTTAAGCGGCGAGATTTTAGTGTCTTTGCTTTATCACAGGCAGCTTGATGACCAATGGCGCGCCGATGCGGCTGCATTGAAAGCCAAGTTAAGTAGCCAGTTTAACGTCAATATCATCGGCCGTGCCCGTAAGCAAAAAATCGATTTAGATAAAGACTTTGTGGTTGAGTCATTACAAGTAAATGATAAAACCTTCTTATATAAGCAAATCGAAAACAGCTTTACTCAACCCAATGCCAAAGTTTCCGTAAAAATGCTGGAGTGGGCTATCGATGCGACTCAAAACAGTAAGGGGGATTTACTCGAGCTCTACTGTGGTAATGGCAACTTCTCTATCGCACTGGCGCAAAACTTTAATCGCGTATTGGCCACCGAACTCGCTAAGCCTTCAGTCGATGCGGCGCAATACAATATCGAAGTGAATGGTATTGATAATCTGCAGATTATTCGTATGTCAGCCGAAGACTTTAGCGATGCCATGGCGAAGAAACGCAGCTTTAGACGTTTAGAAGGTATCGATCTTGACAGCTACGTTTGCAACACCATTTTTGTTGACCCACCACGCGCGGGGATTGATCCTGATACGCTGGCGTTAGTCCAAGGTTATGAGCGGATTTTGTATATTTCCTGCAACCCTGAAACCTTAAAAGATAACCTGCAACAACTGAACGAAACCCATAGAGTGACCCGCTTTGCCTTGTTTGATCAGTTCCCTTACACAGATCACATGGAAACGGGTGTACTACTCGAGCGTCGTTAATCACTTCAGATACACTGAGCTCGACTGCAGAACACTTAAACGTAAATTCGCTAAAAAAATAATGGAGCCTTAGGCTCCATTATTTTAGTGAATCTGCATCTCACTCAGATTAGCGGTGTTCAACCTTATGCTGCAAAGCCTCGGCGCCTTTGGCGACCATGCGCAATTGCATGACTAATTGATCGGCAAGAATTTTGCGGTCAGCCCGTTTCATATCTAATGCGGAAGCGCCGGCATTAAACACCAGTGTCACTAAAGCTTCAGCCTGTGCACGAGCTAGCAAGGGGGTTCGCCCCGCTTTGGCTTCGGTATAATGAGCCAATTCAGAAATAAAATGCTCAATTTCGCGGGCAACTGCCGCACGGAACGCTGCCGAGGTTCCTGAACGTTCATGCAATAAGATACGGAATACGTTTGGATTAGAATCAAGCACTTCCATAAAGGTATCAACGGAAATACGGATCACACTGCCACCCACTTCAGCTCGCTGACGGCCTTTACGCATCATCTGCCTTAGGGTTAACCCGCCCTCGTCAACCATAGTAAGACCGAGTTCGTTCATATCTTTAAAATGGCGATAAAAAGATGTCGGCGCGATATTAGCTTCCCGAGCAACTTCTCGTAAACTCAGACTTGAGAAACTGCGCTCAGCACTTAGCTGATTAAAGGCCGCATCGACTAAAGCTCTGCGAGTTTTCTCTTTTTGCTGTGCTCGAATACCCATTCTTAAATCCGCTAACTGAATGTAATAACGCGATAATACCGCTTTTAGGCATTAAACACAGCCCTATCGTCCTTGACCAAACAATATAGCTAAGCTAAATTAGCTTACAGATGTACGCTCAAAAGCGAATTTTGGAAACCTATAATGAAAAAACCCCCTATCATCTGGCTTAATGTCAGTCTGTTTGCCATCACTTTCCTCAGTGCAGTAATTTTAGTTCCATGGCGCGGTATTGTTCATGGCTATGGTGCCAGTGAATGGATCGCTTTTATTGTTTTAGCCTTTGCCAGTGGCCTGTCAATCACCGCGGGTTATCACAGACTCTGGTCACACAAGGCCTATAAAGCCCATCCGGCGGTGCGTTTTATATATGCCCTTGGTGGTGCTTTAGCATTACAAAACAGTGCATTGCACTGGGCATCTGATCACAGAGTCCACCACAAGCACGTAGATGATAACGACAAGGACCCGTACTCAGCCAAAATGGGATTCTGGTACAGCCATATCGGTTGGATGCTGCGTGAGTATCAGTCGCAACGCTATCACGATTATCAAAATGTGCGTGATCTGCAAAATGACCGTATTGTCATGTGGCAACACAAACATTACCTCGCACTCGTTTTGCTGATGAACATTGGACTGCCAGCACTGCTTGGCTGGCTCAATGGTGACGTGCTGTCTATGTTATTGATGGCGGGTTTATTGCGTTTAGTGGTGGTGCATCACTGCACTTTCTTTATCAACTCTTTAGCCCACGTGTGGGGCAGTCAGCCTTATACCGATAAGAATACCGCCCGCGATAATGGCTTCTTGGCCATGTTGACCTACGGTGAGGGTTATCATAATTTCCATCATATTTTCGAAAATGACTATCGTAATGGCATTAAATGGTGGCACTACGATCCAACCAAATGGTTGATTAAGTCATTATCTTGGTTGGGATTAGCTAAGGATTTGCGTACGAGTCCACAGGAACGTATCGAGAGCGCACGCTTACAGATGCAGTTATTACGTACCAAGCGGAAGGTTAATAACCTGCCTAATGCTGATGAAATTATTGAAAAAATCCAAGCAGAGTATGAGTTATTAAAGCTGCACTTAATGGATTACTATCAAGCACAGAAAACCTTGCTTGAGGCCAAGCGTAAACAACTTGTCGATCAGCAACTATTGCAACAAGTTGAAGAGCTAAAGGCGCGTTTCTTAGTCCAGCAAAAACATTGGCGCAGCCTGACCGCAACTTATAGCTAAGCCACAATTCTGCCCGAAAGTCATACGGCCACCTTGCATGGTGGCCGTATCTGATTATGATGATGCCTTAATCACTTAAATAGGCTGTTGAGATCATGTCAGATTCCCCAGTTATACTCCCAGAATCAATCAAGCTAACAGAATATAGTCATGGCGCAGGTTGTGGCTGCAAAATATCCCCTAAAGTGCTCAGCACTATCTTAGCCTCGCAATTACCTGTATTTACCGATCCAAATCTGCTGGTTGGCAATCAGAGCCGCGACGATGCTGCAGTGTACAAACTCAATGATGACATAGGCATCATTAGCACTACCGATTTTTTTATGCCAATTGTTGACGATCCATTCACCTTCGGTCGTATCGCAGCGACCAATGCGATCAGCGATATTTATGCCATGGGCGGCACGCCTATTATGGCGATTGCAATTTTAGGTTGGCCAATCAATAAACTACCCGCAGAAATCGCACAGCAAGTGGTCGATGGCGGCAGACAAGCCTGCATGGAAGCAGGGATCATGCTAGCCGGTGGTCATAGCATAGACGCACCCGAACCTATTTTTGGTCTCGCGGTTACCGGGCAAATTGCCTTAAGTGATTTAAAACAGAATGATACCGCTAAAGCCGGCGATCGTTTATATCTCACTAAACCTATCGGCATTGGTATTTTAACCACAGCGCAAAAACAGAAAAAACTCCGCGATGAAGATAGCCTCATTGCGGTAAATGCTATGTGTCAACTCAATACTATAGGCGCGACCATTGCAAAAATTAGCGGTGTAAATGCCCTGACTGATGTCACAGGTTTTGGACTGGCAGGACACTTACTCGAAATGTGCCAAGGCGCCAACCTCACTGCGAAGCTTAAATTTGATGCAGTGCCATTGTTACCACGCGCCTTAGATTATTTGGCCTTAGGTTGTGTTCCTGGCGGAACTCACCGTAATTACGACAGTTATGGCGAGAATCTCCCTGAACTCAGCGAGCATCAAAAAGCGATACTGTGCGATCCGCAAACCAGCGGTGGTCTGTTAGTTGCCGTCTCGGCCGCAGCTGAAGCGGAATTAATTGCCCTACTCGATGCGAACCACATAACCCCAATCTGCATTGGGTCACTGGAAACACCGACCACTGCAGCGAATGTGGTGTTGTGCTGATGCCAAGCGCTATTGTAGCCGCAGAGCAATATAGGGAGATCTTTCTCAATCAATATCCGATGATGGATGTGCGAGCGCCCATAGAGTTTACTCGAGGTGCGTTTCCCAACTCGACCAACTTGCCCTTGATGCTGGATAGTGAAAGGGAAAAAGTCGGTACTTGTTATAAGCAATTTGGTCAGCAAGCCGCGATTGCATTAGGTCATTCACTAGTGAATGGTCCCATCAAGCAACAGAGAATCGAGGCTTGGGCTAGCTATGTTAAAGCCAATCCTAATGCTTACCTTTATTGCTTTCGCGGCGGCCTGCGCTCGCAACTCACTCAACAATGGCTCAAAGAAGCGGGGATCGAAGTCCCCTATATTCAGGGTGGCTATAAGGCCATGCGCCAATATCTGATTGGCGTGATTGAAGCGGCACCGACTCAGCAACCGTTATTGAGTTTGAGCGGGATGACGGGCTGCGGTAAAACCGATTTTCTACTACAGCGTAAAGAAGCGGTTGATCTTGAAGAAATAGCTAATCACAGAGGCTCTAGTTTTGGAAAGAATATCGACCCACAGCCAACGCAGATTAACTTTGAAAATCAACTCGCCATTGCCTTGCTACAACACCAAACAAGTGGCGCGGCGTGTTTACTGCTCGAAGATGAAAGCTTCCTGATTGGGCGTTCGGCGCTGCCGCAGACATTTTATACTGCGATGCAGACCGCTGATGTGCTGGTATTAGAGGAGGCGGACGACTTCAGGCTGCAGCGGCTACTCAATGAGTATGTGCACAAAATGCATAGGGGATTCTGTGATCGCTTAGGCGCTGAAGCGGGATTCGCCGCCTTTAGCCAGTACCTGTTACAGAGTTTAGTGAGCATTCGTAAACGCTTAGGTGGTAAACAACATCAAGAACTACAGGATATGATGCAACAGGCATTAACCCAGCAACTCCATCAAAATGACACTTCTCTGCATTTAGCATGGATAGCAGTGCTGCTGCACAAATATTATGACCCAATGTACGAATACCAGTTACAAAAAAAATCCGAACGGATCCTCTTTAAGGGCTCACATCAGGCCATGCATGAATGGTTGGATAACTATAAGAGTGATAGAAAAGCCGCACAATAACTGTGCGGCGAGTACGCTAAAAATTAATTTGCAAAAATCGTAATGGCTTCATAGTTATAATTATCGAATTTAGCCGAACGAATATTACCCGTGCTACGGCTCGATTTACTGAGCTCGGCACGGAAATCATATAGCCCTGTCATTCCTTCGTACCCCCAGACATACAAACTCATCATAGGAATTGTTATTCCATCAAATGCTGTTTGTAAGTGTATGGGCAAATCTAAATCCGGAATTGACCCCTTTAATGAAGCCGAAATAGCCCAATTCGCATAGCCATCTTGTCCTATGGTGATTTGCATCGCTTGCATATGGGCATTGTTGAAACTGTAGTCATAATTTGCACTACCACCATTATTAATAGTAGTGATTAAACGTGTCGTTTCATCCAGCATTTGGTTTTCATTTAACGGTAAATTCAAGCTCAAACTCTTAGAAGGATCAGTAACAGCCCTACGTGTTATTGCCGAATAATTTATGTAGCCAGCCTCATTCGCACCAAGGGCAATCCACTGTGATGCGTAAACTAAATTGCGATCAAAAATCGCGGGAAATAATTGCACTTCTTTCGTCGGCCATTCTACCCAGTTTTGGCGACCAAATTCAGTTTCAGAGTAACTCCTTAGCGAATAATCATTGGTATTCACATCAACATTTAACGGAGTCCCTTCATGATGAGTACCTTCAAATTCACTACTCGATATAGGTACTGCTTGCGATAAATCTAGTGTATTTATATCTATGCTAGCAGCATAAGCCGTAACACCACTCTGGCTAGGAACTAACACCATATTCACTGGTGCAAACTTATCGTCCTGCTTACACAGGCGTAATGAAGAATTGTTAGAATGTGAGTCCAAAAATGAGTTATTACCATATAGCTGGTAGTCACTATATACAGCTTCAATTTCACTAAGATCAAAATTCACATCACTACAGTCACATTGGCTATTTAAATTTTCATCTGTGAAAGCATAAATGCCATAGTCGCCAGCTTTAGCGGCTAAATCCGTACGGATGCTCCAAGTTGACTGACCATTACGAAACTCTTTTGCTGCAACTGTTAAATGTGATGCTTCGCTTGTCCAGGGTATATCGACATGTCCCTGCCCATCACTCTTATAAGTGCCGAGAATATGGCCGTCTTGTCGGTGAATAATAACATCGGCACCTGCCATTTTTTCTTTTACATTGCATTTGCTTGCAACGCTCTGCACATCCATAACCAATCTAGCTGGTGTTGTACCCGAATCACCAGAATCCCCACCACTTGAATCACCCGAACCTCCACATCCACCAAGCAATAACACTAGTGCACTGGCATAACATCCTTTTCCCATGACCAAACTCCAGAGTATATAAGTTATTATTTTGTAAATTTGTTAAAGCATACCAATTACAACACGGCTTCATTTCGTTCAACAAGTAGGTTTGCAACTTGATGTCGCAAATTTTCACGATTAGCGGAAACGTCCACGATAGGAACCGCAATATCCACCGACACCCTTGACCAAAAACGCTTGGGCATTTTAGCTAAGGCATGCCCGCCCTTGTGGCTAAAGTAAGAACCCCATAATCCGTGCAGCGCCATAGGAATGACTGGCACTGGATCTCTGGCCAAAATCTTATCAATTCCAGGACGAAAATCGCCAAGTTCACCGTCAGGTGTGAGTCGACCCTCAGGGAAAATACATACCAACTCATCATTGGCGAGCGCTTCATGAATCGCCTCGAAGGCACGATTATAAGTCTCTTCACTTTGCTTAGGCGAACAGATAGGGATCACACCTGCATGGCGGAACAAATACTTCAACAGAGGAATTTCGCTGATGGATTTATCCATCACAAAGCGGATTGGCCGTGTCGACGCTCCCATAATAATCAATGCATCCACATAACTCACATGGTTACAGACTATGATGCCAGCCCCTTCCTTTGGAATTTTCTCTCGGCCTGTGACTGTCACTCGATACATAACATGACTGAGTAAGTAACTGATAAATCGTTGTGTAAATTCTGGTACTTGTGAATAAACATAGAGCGCGACTACAGCATTCATCACGGCGAGTAGCAGAAATAACTGTGGAATAGTCCAACCTGCAACGCCCAGTAACAGCATAGATAACAGTGCCGAAACCACCATAAACAATGAGTTCATAATGTTATTGGCTGCAATCGCCTGAGCACATTCACCCTTAGGCGAACGAGATTGAATAAACGCATACAAGGGGACGATAAACAAGCCACCGCTAACGCCAATCATAAAGAAATCCAGCATCACCCGATAATGTTGCGACTCGCCAATAAAGGCCTTTAATCCATAGACAAAACCAGCATCCACTGGCGCAGGTGGAATAGCCCAAAGCAAATCGACACCAAAAATAGTTAATCCCAATACCCCAAATGGCAGTAAACCGAGTTCCACATGGCCGTAGGAGAAACGTTCACAAACGAAGGAGCCAACAGCAATCCCGATGGAAAACATGCCTAATAATAATGACACCACAGTCGCACCAGAATGCAAATGCAGCTTAGCAAAGTTAGGAAACTGAGTCAGATAGGTCGCACCTAAAAACCAAAACCAACTGATCGCGAGGATAGCCATCCAGATTGAAGGCGTTTGACGGGCTTTTTTGATGCTACGCCAAGTGCCCGATAACGGCCTGAAACGTATTTTTTCAATGACGCCCTGCGGGGGTAATGCAGGAATCGCTCGGCTCGATAAATATCCTGCAAAGGCTAATACAGCAACAGTAATCGCCGACCAAAGCGTACCGTTTCCATTAGAAACCAAGATCCCCGCACTCAAAGTGCCCACCAGAATCGAGAGAAAAGTGCCCATCTCAACCCAAGCATTGCCTGTGACTAACTCGTCCTCTTTCAACGCTTGGGGTAACAAGGAATATTTAACCGGACCGAAGTATGCTGACTGGCTACCCGTTAAAAATAACAGTAATAACATCATCATGTAGCTCTCGCTCAGAATCGCAATCGCGGCGCTAAACATGATGATGACTTCGAGTAGTTTCAATCGGCGGATAAGTTTGGCCTTATCCATATTATCGGCGACCACACCCGCATGGGCCGAAAAGAGGAAAAATGGCAAAATAAACACCCCAGCCGCCAAGTTCACAAACATATCGACGCTTATGGGTAGGTCTTTCACTTGGTTAAAGGTCACTAATAGCAGCAACACATTTTTATAGATGTTGTCATTCAATGCGCCTAAGCACTGAGTCGCAAAATAGGGTAAAAAACGTTTTGTTAGCAGCATGATAGTTCCTTCTGGTAACCCATTCCTTGTAAATAAGCTTGTACGTGACTCTTGAGTAAATCCCGCAGTGATAATGACTCAGCGAAGAGCTTATTATCGAGTGACAGAGAGGTCAGCCCATGAATTCCCCCCCATAATACCCGGCTCATACTGAGATGCTGCACTGGCGTAACCTCGGGAAATAGTTGCGCCAATTCACGCTCAATCAGAGTAAATAACCCCGCAATCAATTGCCCTTGCGATTCAGGCAAGGGTTCAGAATCGAGTAATTGCAGCTCAAAAACCAGCTTGAAAGCTTGACGCTGCTCATGGGCGAATTGACTATACTCCCACGCCATTGCAATAATTTTACCTAAACTGTCGGCCGCACGAACACCCGTCAATCGGTCGTGCAAAGTCCTAAGCGTTGACTCAGAAACAGCCAGTAATAAATAGTTGTAGCTGCCGAAAATATTGATCAAGGTACTAGGGTCTGTTGATCTTTCGAGAGTAATTTTTAGACAGCATGGCAAGACGTTATAATTTGCTTCGCCAAAAGTAACCATAACCTCAAGCCATGCCAAGACTTATGCTAACCGATGCACGCTGGGAAAAGCTATTTCATTTAATGAAAAGCACAGGCCGTGTTTATGACAAACCTGAACATAGACAAACATTCGAAGGTATTCTTTACCGCCTTAGAACAGGTATCCCTTGGCGAGATTTACCTAAA
>NZ_JAKKSE010000043.1:0-12198 GCF_025653595.1 Shewanella sp. SM95 | reverse complement strand
CAACTCAAGGTGATGCGGTGAGCCAACATGGCGCAGCTCCAGCAACCATGGCTCAGGGTGACACAGTGAGCCAACAAGGCGCAGCCCCAGCGGCCATGGCTCAGGGTGACACGGTGAGCCAACAAGGCGCAGCCCCAGCGGCCGCAACTCAAGGTGATGCGGTGAGCCAACATGGCGCAGCTCCAGCAACCATGGCTCAGGGTGACACAGTGAGCCAACAAGGCGCATCCCCTGCAGCAACGGTTCAAGGTGACACTGTGAGCCAGCAAGGCGCAGCGCCAGCGGCCATGGCTCAGGGTGACACGGTGAGCCAACAAGGCGCATCCCCTGCGGCAACGGTTCAAGGTGATGCGGTAAACACCGCTAGTCCTGAAAGAAGTGAGCCAGAGGTTCGTTATGTCGAAACTCCGGCCGAAAATTCTACGCAATCGGGAAGTACCGTTGTAGAGAACAATCCTTACGCATTCGATGGTAATCAAGCTGGATTCAATTTCTCTGTAATGGGCGGATTCGGGAACAACGTCCAACCCTCAAACGTGAGTTATAACAGTGTTGATTTAGTGGGTGGTGGTGCGGCCAGCGGTCACTCTGTCGCAGGTTCCAATAGCAGCGGTGGCCCATCTATGGACACTTCCAATAGCAACGTGCCAACGATGGAGCGTTGATAGATTTTGGTTTGAAATTCGGCGGTTTCTACCGCCGTTTTTTTGGGAATTTGCTGGATTTGATTAGTGGTGTAGCATGGATGGAAATGTAATGGTAGGGGGAAAATTTTGAAGATAATTAGCCTATTAGTGGCAGCTTGGTTTAGCTCAACCTGTATTGTCAATGCTGAAGAACTGACTGTTACAGAGTCAGCAACCGATTTATGGGGTGTGAGTTATTTAAGTGGCAAACCAGTGGGCCGCAAGATGTCACTCAACAATTTCAAAGCAGATCTAATTGACCGAGCGGCGAGAAAAGCAATTTATTCCAAATTGAACCCTACAGCACAACAGGGCGTATTGATCAGGTCATCATCTAATGACGAATCGGTATTACATGAGGTCGTTACTGCAAGTTCCTATATGTATTCTGTAAATAGTGTTGAATTTTGCTATAACGTGTTGTCTGCTGGTATTGAGATTAAAGCAGATATCACCGTTAGCATTCGTCCTTACGACGAGTCCGCGTTATTAAAACAGTTGGAAACGGATGTGCATCTATCTTCGCAGAATCGGCGCCATTGGACACCGATTGATGGACGCTATTTGAAAGAAAAAGAAGATAGAATTTATGGCACTCCTAATAGTTTGTTTGTGATCACCGGCAATCATGAGAACACGATGCCATCCGACTATCAGTTTGTCTCTACTGAAACCTTTTTGGATTATTGGGTTATGCGCTACAAAGTCATGCTCGCTGACGCTTACGGGCGTCGTGGGGTAAAGGGGCCCACTTTAGGCACGGTAGATGATGTTAGCTCAAGGCCTGATATGGTCTTTGAAGCCGTTCTGTCACATAAGCCTCAACAGCAGATTAAATATCCTGACCAACAGATGATTAAAAGGATGGATGGCGCATTTATCTCAGTCGGTAAAAAGGTCGTATCTGTCAACAATTTGAAAAATACCCAAGTACCCATCGGTATGAACGCTACGATTCAAGCGTTGCCGTCGAAGTAGGGGAGGATTTTATATGCAAAAAATTAGTGCCGCGCTGCTAATAATTACTATGTTGTTAACTCACACAGATGTCATTGCGGGTGAGTATGATTATCGTGGTAATGGTGTGTCCAGGTTAATTGTTCATGGATTCGACGACGCCGATTCTCTTGCGCACACAGGAAGTATCAAATCGATTCAATATGCGCTTTACGATGCTTTGATGCAGTCAGGCCGCAAGATTGAAAAGCCTTGGGAAGTGGTGATGGTTTTGAATTTGTCCCCGTATGAAGTTACCGGGAGCGATTTAGCCTTTGAACAAGGAGAGATAGAAGGCCAGTCGGAGCCGATATTTAGAATTGTTGCGAGCAAAACAATTACAGTGAGAGGTGATGTGATTGATCGTGCTTATAAAAATGTTTTGAGGTTGGAGCAAAATCAGGAATTTCAAAAGGCTTTTGAACAGTATTCTAAAGCGATGAATCAAAAAAATGCGGGAGAGATGTCAAGGATCTTTATGAGCTTTGAGGCGCTTGATAAGCTGGGAATTTATCTTGACTACACACTTTCAAGTTATTGATGTCCCAGCTTTTTTTAGGAAATTAACCTTGAAGGAAGTTTGTCCAGCCTTTCCAAAGGTCTTTATAAACGCGATCTGGTGCAGACGGAATTTGAGTCGCTAGTTTGTTGCCACTGGCTTTCAATTCGCGATGTTTAGCTCTAAATTCCAACATACTGCTGCAATTCCACTTCTTAACTTCTTTACTAGCTTGGTTAAAAGTGACGTACTTTTGTCTTTTAGCAAGAAGGTCTTTGAACTTGACACCGAATAACATGGTCGGTGCTGCTGGCACAAAGTCAGGCAGTTGTTTATTTGCAGCCATTTCTAAAAATTGAGTTGAAGTGGTGATGTTATTTTCTTTAAACCATCTTTTCACTTTCTCAAGAGTACCTTTTTGGTGGTAATCATAAGGTTCTTCATTTCCTAGGAAATGGTTCCAAGATTGCCACATACCTTTTCTTGTATAGAAAGAACGAGGATCAGAAGGAATGTTTTTAGGTTTTTCATTCTTCTGGTGATACTCCACCCATTCGGCCATTGTTTTAATGCCAGATGCTTTGGCATATTCGGAAGATGTCTCATAACTAGCAAATACGCCGCCGCGACTATGAATGTCATCTTCTTCCGATTGCGGTATTACAGGTGCGTTAGGGTTCAACACCCCCCAACCTTGCCATAATCCTCTACGGCCATAGAATAATGATGGCGACACTGGTAGATATGGAGGGATTTCATTAGCCTCGACGTATCTAAGCCATTCTGCACGACTGGTAACTCCGAGATCTTTTATATACTCCACCCAATCTTCATAAGATAAAAACTGCACCCCTTTCCGTGAGGTTATCATCTTCTCCGAAGCAACTTGCTCTGGTTTTTTGATGTTATCCTTGGGTACGTGCGTTAGTGGTGCAGTAACCGGAAATTTAAGTACGTTGTTGCTATTCATGATGTTTTCTCGATTTTTTGACGGCTTCGCGCTGGCTAGGCTCGTAAAATTCCTGAGAGGGTAGCTGTCTACTCAGTACGATTTTCATCTATGAGTATGTGCGAAATCTCTCACAAACACAATTCAAATATTCTATAGGTTAATCATTCCTTGTTAATCTTTGACATGTAAATGTGTAATTCTGGAATGAGAAGATCCGTGTCAGGCGTTGCATCATTGCGTTTTGAACGCGTCTTAGTACCGTAATTACTTTCTAAGTGTTTGACCTTTATGTCGTAATCGGAGAAAACGAAAAGAGGTGTTTGGCCGTTGTATTGCAGTTTTTCTTTACTACTACCAGCTTTCCAAATGTTGTAAATCGTTGTTGGTATTATGTTTCTTTTTATTCGAAAACTATGTGATTTTTGGTTTTTTTGAAAAATTTCTAGATATTCATTTCCTTTTGAAAATTCCAGAATGTTGTTTTGCACTGCTTTTTGTATTCTTGTTGAAAAATCCTTTTCTTTCAAAACGCGCATTCCACTTCTCATGTACCAAGAGACTGAAATGGTAGATTTTTCTTCGCATTTTAAAACGTGGATTTTTCTTGTGAGCATAACGAGTGAGCACAATGTATTTTGCCGGGCTAACGTTGCTCTTAACTTGTGTAGGTCATGCGTTGATAGTAACGCTTGAATGTTATCTTTCGTATTATTTATTTTTTCAATCAGTTGATTTATATGGTTATATTCTGAATGAGGGAAAATGATAACACCTGGTGTTATACTGGTTCTGCCGATTGAATCTTCAGAAAGCGTCATTTGAGTTAAGGAAGATGCTATCCACCCTCGCGCTTTGATGTCAGAAAATAGTTCTACTTTGAATTTATCAAATGTTTGGGGTGAAGGAGTTATTTTATAAAAAAATGACTGATTGCTAGCTGCATCAGGAAGATGACTGGCTAGTTCAATTAATTCAAGAGTCAGTTTGTTGTACAAAACATCAAAAGAGTTAATGTCGAATTCGGCGTTAGTCACCGTCTACCTCGTAAAATTCCGAAATTCCCTTTCTTCTGATTCATTTGAAAACTTAGAACTCTTCTAAAAAAATGTTATTATATATTAAAAACTTTGCGTTTAGAAAACTGTGTAGGCCATATGATGAAAATCAACAAACTAGCAACAGTATCACTGTTCGCCATGATGCTTTCAGCGTGCGCTGTATCAGTATCAACTGAAATACCAGAAATTACTGATTGCTGTAGTAAAACAATTTATGATCAAAATATCAATGTAAGGCATCAACAAAGAAACGACGTTCGGAACCTTTCAGCTGATGCTGGGCGAAAAATAGGCGATCTCGCTTTCGAATTGGAAAAGGCGAGAGATGCGGCTGTTAATGATGGCCGTAGCTCCATGATGAAGTACTATCGTGACGTTTATCGTGCCGCAGTTTCATCTGCTTACAGTGATAGCTATCTGCCAACACAAGTGCCAGCTGCAAATGATGAAAAGAGTTATCAGCAACAATTCAATGATGATGCCCAAATCATTATTCACCAACCCACCGATAGAACGCTTTATTTTGAGTATGATGCTGTCGGCTATTCCGATATTGCCGAGGCTCAATATGTTTTGGCTAAGCACCGTGATTATCTTTTAAAAACCCACGGTAGAGTGCTGGTTGTTGGTTATGCTGATATTAGTGGCTCAGCTGATTACAATCTTGCTCTTGGACGCAAACGTGCGGAGCGAGTAAAAAACGAATTGGTCACCAAAGGGGTGCCTAGTGAACTGATTAGCGTCGTTAGCTATGGGGCTTCGTATTCGCCACCACTTATGAGCGGTCATACTGACAATTTGAAGTTGTGGCGTAAAGTCGAGTTGTATTATTGAGTCGAAAGGCCAATTTTTGCGTCATTTGAAATGTCTGGTCTAATCATAGTCATGATGATTAGTGGAGATTTAAAAATGAATAACAGCTATTACAGCCAACCCGCTTACAACGCAACCCCACAAGCCCAATCTCAATCTGCTCCAATGCAACAGCAGACGCTTTATTATCAACCGCGCCAAGGTAACCCTATGAATATTGAGCCTCACCACGAGGCCGCAAATTATGATGAATATCAGCAGTACCAACCCCAGCATGACAATCGCCGCGGATTTGAAGAGCAATCCGCACAAAGCGCTCATAATGTTCAGCCTGCAGCTGCTCCAGAATTTGAAAAATCGGTAAAAATCCACGGTAAGGCCGCTGCGCTGACCATCGTCGCATCTGTCACTAAGAAAGGTTTTCACACCTTGAACATTGAAGGCGCAAACGGAATGGGGGATGGCACTAAAAAGTTTGATTGGCAGGATAAGACAATAATTCAAATCACCGCGACTGAATATCGGCATTTGCTAGCCGTGCTATTCGGATTCATTCCATTCATTGAGTTTAAGTCACATGGCCCACAGAAAAACAAAAGCATCTCGGTCAAGCGACAACAGAATGGGTTTTTCTTCTCAATCAATGAGGGTGGCAAGAAGCCAAAAGCTGTTCCTGTGAGCTTTGATGATGCTTACTTACTCGGGGTCTACGCATTGGATGTATTTGCACGAAATTACCCTAACATTGACTCACATTGCCTGTTAAATACCGTTCAAACCTTTACACAGCTGCCGTACTATCCTGTCCAGCAGTAGTGCTAGGCGTTTTCAATCGGCAAGGAATGAGTTTTGAAAGCGCCGTAGGTGTGGATAGCCAGTTGAGGATAATGCGACAGAAGAGTCTCTATCCACGTCTGCGCAACCGATGGATTATCGGTCATGCTTGGAAGTTGGTACTTAACAATGATCTTGTCATTTGATTCTGGGATAACTCCCAGTTTTAAATGGTAGGCCGCGCTGTGACCTCGGGCATGAATAATTTGAACTAGCACTACTGGCATTTCTGACTCTAGTAGTTTACCGCATTCGTCCACTAATTCTGAATATGAAATAAACAATTTACATATGCCTTAGCATTATAGATTTGTGTTATTGACGCTACTATAATCCATCCTAATTCAAATATGGAGATGTAATTTTGTGAATGCGATAAGAATTTGTCACAACAACCCTAAAATCCGAGTATGGTTTGGTACTTCATTCACACCTTACCCTCGCTCAGTTTTTTATTCGTTGATCTCAATTGTGGGTTTCAGCACGTTGTCTGTGATCGTCAACCTCCATAACTCATTAACTCCTTGGGCTGGGATGGTTGTACTTGGGGGGGGGGCGTTGGTGGCGCTTGGATTAAAGAAAAAGGTCTATATGTCTTATCTTTACGAGTCTGATTGCCTGCTCGAGTTGACACTGTGGGGGGGGCGCATTTGGAGTCGAGAATTCAACTTAGCCAATGATGAACTTAAAATTGAAAGTACAATGAACGCTTATCGCGTGGTTCTCAGTGACAAAAGTATCGTGCTTACCAATTCGCGGGGATTAGCTGAGCAGGTTCATGGGCAGTTAGCAAAACTGATTAAGGTTTGTCACTCTTAGGCTTACTGTATATACGTGTTTCGACTTTCCAAGACTCAACAACCTCCGTGGTTTTCCCACCTTCTGATTTCATCGTTTTTTGTTCCCATGAAGAGACAACTGGCTTGCTGAGCTCATTACGTTCAGCAAGTTCGATGTAAGCATTTTCAGCCATCAATTCGTTTAGGGTTGGCCGTTTCTTGCCATCATCTTTGGCGTAGACATTTAGCGTAGCTGAAGCAATCGCACAAATGGATACGGCTTTAATCAGTCTGATAAGTTTCATGAATTTCCTACCTAGAACTATGGTTTATGTTAGATCTTAACTTAGATTAAATAACATGCAAACTTAATTATCTGTGTTAAAATAATCGCTCTCGATGAAGGAGCCACTTATGAATTTCAGTCAGCATCGCTACAAACTTTTAGCGGCTGCGTTATTAGCCTTGCCACATTTTGCATTTGCGGAAATTGAAGGTATGACCTTTACGTCTGTTATGCAAGAACAGACGACTTTGACACCTGCTTCCGCTATGGCCATCAACCCGGTTCTTGCACATTCAATGAATGTTTATGTGTCTGCCGGTCTTGACCGAAAGCTAAAACTATATTGGCTTTCTAGTGGGGTCAAGCTTAACGAAGTCAATACGGGTGTGGTTGGTGTTTCCGACAGAATTACATTTCAAGGAAAAGACTTTTACGGAAAACAGATCTCTATAGTTGCGCCTAATTTACAGGGAAATTATACCTTACAGGCTGACTTGTTATCCGTTGATGGGAATGTGATTGGCTCTTGGTCTATTCCGGTGACAATAGATACTCAAGCACCAACAGCTAATAGTTCTGATTTAGCTTTTAACTATAGATCCTTCGGTGGAACTTTAGCTTCATATAGCCCTATGGATTTCGGCCAATTAAAACTCACAGGTATTCAAGATACAGGTGCTGGGCTCAAAAATGTTCTCTACATTGTGAAAGATGATGTGAGCCTTTCATTAATAAATTCGATTAATGCTCAATTGGATTTAGATACTTCCACTGCGAGCCTTTCGTCCCTACCATCTGAGGTTTTACCCAGTGATAGAGGTTGGTATCAGGCTGGTTTTAGGGTCTTTGATGCAGCAGGTAATTATTCAGATTTTACTGCTCGCTCGTTTATCGAAAAAGCCTCATATCCCTTACCAGTTCGTAGCGACATTTATGATGCTTCAAGTGCTACGTGGAAGCCGTACACATCTTGGATGACCATCTACAACAATCCGATAAAAGTCCGCTATAGACGGCCCTATTCTGAAACGTTGGAAGCAAACGGGGATTATGGTTGGAGTAGTTATGGTTATCGAGATGGTGATTTTGTCTATAACGAATTTACTGTCTCATATCCTACAGTAAACCCATATTGGGTTGCGCTGACGAAAAGTGGCATTCACTCAGTCAATTACCTTTCTGATTTCAAGTTCACCCTAGGCCCAGGTGTTGATCGTTCGCCTACTAAGCAACCTGACACTGTACAATGGTTTAGTGAGGAAGGTGGCAGTGGGGGCGAAAGAATCAGTGTTGGCAAATACACAAAAGTGGTAAGGCTTCGTCTAAACAGTGAAAAAATGGGTTATGAACAATTAGCCGTTGTTTCAGGTTTAGGCTCCTGTGTTATCCCAATTGGTGAAACCTATTGCGATGTTACAATCAACAGAGTATTTGAGTCTGGTTTTGGCTATACACCCTACAGCTATGTGGTCTACTCAAGTGTGAACGGTGTCAGTGATGGACGTTTTAGTGCTCAATTTAATTATTGGTATACATATTGGGATTTTATTGCTCCCACAATCGAATCGGTCAATGTTACTGATGATTCAATAACTGTAAACGTGTACGACACGAACACTACTAGCGATTGGCGTTCTGGAATGTGGAAGACAGAGGTTTTCCGATTGCAATCTAGTTTAGGCTTCGCAATATCTCCCGATTCTTGGGTGATCACCGGCACCGGCCGTCATCGAGTTACTTTTAAACTCAATCGATTACCAAGTGGTCGTCAAAATATTTCGTTTTACGCAGATGACACCTATGGTAATCGGGTAACACAGTCGATTCTATCCAATTATCTAAACGACACTACGCCTCCAGTTTTGCGATTGCAATCGCCTTCTGGAGCGCAAATCTCAAACGGAAGCACCATTAATGGTTTAGAGAGTTTACGTATCAGCATTACTGATGATAGTGAAGCCAATATCAATTCGGTTGTGCTATCTGGAGGGGCTGCTAAGGATTCAGTTTATGTTTCTACAAATAATTTAGGTGATGGTGTTTACGACCTGAATTACCCTCGTTTATTCCCTAGTTTGGAAGCGAATGAAACTTACACTATCAATATTACCGCTCAAGATACAGCAGGGAACGCATCGACGTTAACTTCAACCTTCTTGTATTTGCCTGCCAACTTATTGCAAGTTGGGCAAATGACGACTTTGGCTGTTAATAAACAACTGCAGAACACGCAAAACGACCCAATTACATCAATTAAAACTGGTGTGCTCAGAACGGCTGAAGGACAACTCGCGTCCGGTGCTCAAACGGCATTTATCACGTTACGCAGTGACGCCAAAATCAACGTCAATATCCTTGGTAGCGTGTTGCAACCTGGGGAAACTAAACAAATCACGATCATCCCCAGCATCACAGGTGAAGTTGTTATTCCTGTTTACTCTGCTTCTCCTGGTGTGAAAGGGCAGGCAAGCTTCATGATCGACATTCCGCAAATCACTTCTACCAATTAAAGGGCAGGCCATGCAAATTAATAAATCACTACTTTTAGGGCTGTGTAGCGTCATCTGCTCTGGCATGGCTAACGCGGCAGTAGAAGGCTTTTCGTATACAGACACCAACGCTACAGTGAAAACCACTGAGGGCTCGCTCATTAACCCTCAAACTGATGCGATGGTTTACCTCTCTGGAGGGCTTGATAACAAACTTAAGCTATCAGTCATCAACACCAGTGGAGTGACGGTGTTCAACAACACCACAGATTTTATTCGAGTTTCTGACAGGTTAAGCTTTTCTGGACGAGAATTTTACGGAAAATCAATAACTATCCCCAAATTGATGGATGGTTTGTATAGCCTTAAAATCGAAACGATTAACAGTTCTGGTACAACAATTGATCAGTATACAAAGGTTGTTGAAGTTGATACTGAGGGACCTATCATTGGAGACTGGTATGGAAATGGTACAGGCAATTATGGTGCCGAAACAGGGTCGAATGAAATTTGGTGGCTAAATACACAAAACTCCGGCGAAGAATCGAAAATTTGGATAACGGATGTAAAAGGTGCGGTTTCAGGTTCTGTCATTGTACAAAAACTAAATTCCGATTCCATCGTATTAACAAGACCCATGGTCATAGACCAAGCAGCATTCAAAGCTGTGATAAATGCACAAACAGACTTATCAAATATATTACCGTCAAATAACGCTTCTGAACCATATTCAATGCAGGCTCAGCTATATGATGCCGCAGGTAACATCACTCGTTCAACTGTCAAAACATTCTATTACGACAACTATGGTGGGGCTCCATCTTCTCCTTTTGCAGTCTTCGACCCGGATGCAAACTTGGCTGAAAGTGTATCTAGTTCATTTGTAGGTTTTGTAGCTTATACGCCAGGCATGACAGTCAAAACCAACCCCGTTCGATTGTTATATAGAGTACCAGTAGATAACGTTCGAGACGCTGGAGTGAAAGGGGGGCTTGCTCTCGCGAACTCAGTGGGAGCGACAAATGTTATAATTAATGGTGAATACGGTTATTTTGATATGACAGCGCCATTTGGATATAACAGCGCAAACCAAATTAAGTGGGTTGACTTTGGTCGATGGATGGCAGGCACTATCCAATACAATTTGTCATTGTCTGAAACTGCTTCAAAATCCCCAGTGTTGACGTCAGCAACATTTTTGTTAAATGACGTTCGAATGCCTATTACGACAGGGATCAAGCATCATAATTCGATTTTGCCAGCTACAATGACTGATTTTGAGCTTCGGGTGCAGCCGCGGGATTACGTGCAACGCGCAAGTTTTCGTGGATATTCTTGCGACATTCCAGCAGGTGAGTCAATTTGTAGCTTAACGGGTTTAACATATGAGATGACCAAAGGTGGATATGGCTATTTGCACGATGCTATCGGTGTTGTGTCAGTGGGCCTGCCGATGGGAACACTTTACGCGAATTACAGCTACGGCGAATCAACCTATAACGATGCTCAATACCCGCAAATGACCAGTTATAAAGTTGATACGACAACTAACACTCTTACTGCATTTGTTTATCTACCGGGTGCAGGCAGTTGGTTTGAAAGGTTAGTCATGAAGGCCGCTAGAATTAAATATGGTACAAAATATTTAAACCCTATTAGTTCAATTCGCAACGGTGTTAATTGGGAATACGTCTTTAACTTAAACTCTCTGCCGACTGGAAACCATTCACTAGAATTAGAGATGGTCGAGAATCACGGGCCTACCACTGTGTCCCCGCTTCAAACATTCAAAATAGAAAACGCCGCACCAACAATAAGCATTACCAATTCCGGTAGTGCAGTATTCAATGACATTGTCGGGCTAGATGACTTGGTAGTGTCCATTGCAGATGAATCAAGCTACACCATCGATAGTGTTATTATCTCCGGCGGCTCAGCTAACGACACGGTTTATTTGGCCACTGTAAGTAAAGGCAATAACGTGTATTCATTGCAATATCCAAGGCTTTTCCCATCACTTACATCCGGTGAGATTTATACTTTAACGGTGAAAGCTACCGACGTTTTTGGCAACCAAGGCGTTAGTAGCAAGAGCTTTACTTATCAGCCGCCTAACATAGTAAATGTAGGCTCATTAACAACTCTTGCAGTATCTAAGGATTTAGCTAGCTCTGTAGACAATCCTGTCAGTGAAGTCGTCATTAATGATCTGAGAACAGTTGAAAGCCAGCTCGCTTCGGGACCGCAAGATGCTTTATTTACGTTACGCACTGATGCTGAAATAAGTGTTCAAGTACTTGGTCAAGTAGTAAAGCCTGGTCAAACGGTAACGCTAAACCCTGTTGCCAAATCGGGAGTGGTTAAATTTTCGGTGTATCCCGCTGTGAGTGGTCAAAAAGGAAAGGCGCAGTTTTTATTTGAAATATTAGAAGTGAAGAGCAGTATCTAAAACTTTGATTGACTTAAAATACTGAAATACGGATTGCGCAGAAGTTTTTTGAAAAGGCAGTACACCGATGTGGTCACTGCCATTTCAGTACTGAAGGATCCCCTCATAAATCAGCCATAGCATAGCCATATTTGAGCAACTGATTGGCGAATAATACCCAGGCCGCCAGCAATTCTTTCTCCGTGATTTGATAATCAGGCCGCCTGAGTACCTCCAATCCCAAGCGAATCGTTGAGAGTACCGTTCGATGCCCAATGGTATTGGCCTGAAAATGCTTATCCCAGCCCTGTTGCTGTGCGTGTAAACCAACTAGCCACAACAGGCATTGAACCAAGCCACAACAGGCATTGAACCATC
>NZ_JAKKSE010000042.1:0-13388 GCF_025653595.1 Shewanella sp. SM95 | reverse complement strand
GTCGTACGAAAAGCCTTAGACAGAATATCGACACTTGATGAAGTTTGAACTCAAACAAAGAAAATCAGCTTTCCGAATTATTATTAGCGTGAGCCAGWGATGGACACGGTAATAAACAGAATTTGCTTGGTGACAATAGCCTTGTGGAACCACCTGATCCCATCCCGAACTCAGAAGTGAAACGCAAACGCGCCGATGGTAGTGTGGGGTCTCCCCATGTGAGAGTAGGTCATCGCCAAGCGCCTAATTTAGRTTAACGTGTAGACGTTAAGCTAAAGGAGCGGTAGTTCAGTTGGTTAGAATACCGGCCTGTCACGCCGGGGGTCGCGGGTTCGAGTCCCGTCCGCTCCGCCAACATTAAGAGATAAGCCTCATCGAAAGATGAGGCTTTTTTCGTTATGGCGTCGCGGATAATTCGTGTCAGTGACGCTAATGCTTCGGGCTCGAAGCACATGGTTATCCTCATACTCGGCCATCATGTAGATGACATCCTTATCAGAATAGGAAGCTTTCGCTTCAATGTTAAAAATCAAAACCTACTTTTTTGCCGATCTTTATTCCACTTTATCAATATTGTTTCTTTCACGTTCTGAAAACCTCCTGTGCGCGACTTGGCAGTATTGACCTGTGACACTGATCTCGGACAAATTAAACGGTATAATGCCTTATGTCTTTCATGAGTAACGAAAATGAATTGTCGTCTTGGGTGTGGTGCTTGCTGTATTGCGCCTTCAATAAGCAGCAGTATTCCGGGTATGCCAAAGGGTAAGGCGGCGGGTGAGCGTTGTGTGCAATTGAGCGATGCCAATTTATGTTTGATTTTCGGCTCGCCTGATCGTCCTGCGGTTTGTAGTGATTTCGATGCATCTGAAGATGTTTGTGGTCATTCGAACGAAGAGGCGCTTTGGTTGATTACCCAACTCGAATCTCAGACCTCTCATTAAGTTTATCGCTGACAGGTGAAATATGCAGTTAACTCGTTATACCGATTTTGGCGTTCGTACCCTGATGTATTTAGCGGTTCAGCCAGATAGAACAACTTTATTTAGGATTGCTGAAATTACGCAGGTATTTGATCTGTCACCAAATCATGTCTCTAAGATAGTGCATCATTTAGGCAAGATGGGTTACCTTGAAACCATCCGCGGTAAGATGGGCGGTTTCCGTTTGGGTAAGCCTGCGAGTGAGATTAACCTAGGGCAGTTAGTTCGAGTGTTAGAAAACTCACTCGCCCCGATTGATTGCAGCAAACCTTACTGCCGATTTACACCAGCCTGTAAGCTTAAAGGCGTGTTAGCCCAGGCTGTTGAAGCTTATTTGAATGTGCTGGATCAATATACTTTGCTGGATATTGTGAGTAACCGTGATGAGTTAGTCGCCTTGCTGCCAGACTTTTCTATTTCAGTACTGCAACTGGATTAGTACCACTTTTAAGTGCAATACCGATGGGGAGCAAACTCGATGCTGGCACCAGATCAATCCCCTCGGTTTTAAGTCTGTGTAGGTTAGCCTCCAAGAAGCGCATAGTTTCCGGATAAGGATGGGCAATCGCCACCAAGCTACCTTGGGTATGTGCCTGACTTATCATTAAGTTAAATTGTCTCTCGAGTGCATTGGCACTAGTATCATTGTCTAGAAACAGTTGGCGTTTTAGTAAAGGAATGCCTAGCTTATCTGCGTTATCCCCAGCCTTAGTGAATCGTGTTGTCATACTATCGACAAAATACAGCTGCTTTTGTTTGAGTGTTTCCATGACCCAGAGCATGGGATCGTCCAGTTGAGTTAATAGACTCCCCATGTGGTTATTGGCACCTTTAGCAAACGGAACGCTGTTAATCGCATCAATAACACTGGTGCGAATTTGTGCCTCAGTCATCGTATTGGTTAACCCCCCCAGCCCTAACGTCTTACCATTAAGCGCCTGCATGGGAAGATGTAGCATAATTTCGTGGCCTTTTTGGTGTCCTGCGTTAGCGAGTTCTTTGCCAAGTGGGGTATGAGGTAATACTGAGAGTGTTACTGTACTGGGCAGTGCCAGCACGGCTTTATCTGTATGACGATAACCTATGTCATCAATAATGAGTGCAAGCTGGGCTGCATAGCTTTGAGAAATGCTTAGGGCCAATAGGGCCAAGGAATAAAGTAAGCGCACAATTTCTTCTTATTCGTCATGGTGCTGTATCCATGCAATGGCAGAGGTCACTTGATGATCTTGGGCCAGTGATGCATGGGCTGATAGGGCGTCGATTATAGCTAAATTACCAACGCCGGAACCAGTTTCGGCGGCAATTTTTATGTCAGGGATGATCCCTATATTGTGAATGTTTTCACCTCTAGGAGTATTGTACTGGGCAATTGTGAGTTTAATCGCGTTACCATCTTCTAAGATGGGGATCAGGCTTTGTACTGTACCTTTGCCAAAACTGGTTTCACCTAAGAGTTTGGCACGACCATTTTCTTGTAATGCGGCGGCGAGAACTTCGGATGCAGAGGCCGAGCCTTTGTTGATTAACACTAGCATAGGTACGTTAGTCAGCATGGTTTGCGGTGAGGCATAGTAGTCAGAGTTGGCGTCGAAGAAGCGGCCAGAGGTCGAGACTATGCGTCCTTTGGCGAGAAATAGATCCGCAATTTTAACCGCTTGGTCGAGTAGGCCGCCGGGATTATTGCGTAGGTCTAAGATAAGTCCTGTGAGCGGTTTGTTTTGCCATTGGCTGAGCGAGCGCACCATATCTTCGGTAGAGTTTTCTTGGAAGTTGCTTAATCTGACATAGCCAATATTGCCATCAAGCAGTTGAGTGCTGACCGACTCTATAGTGATATTGCTTGGCTTGAGTGACACTTTAAAGGTGGCATCGTCATTACTGTGTTTTAGCTCTAAGTTAATACTCTGATTATTGAGACTATGTCTTTTTATTTCAGTAAGGATATCGGCTAGATTCGTTTCAGTCGCCAGGGTGTCGTTAAGTTTAATAATAATATCGCCCGCACGTATTCCCGCTTGCTCTGCGGGAGAATGGGCAAAGGGGGCTATGATGCTGATGTGGTCTTTTTGGGCCGCGACTTCGAAACCGAAACCAAAATACTCGCCGCGATTAGAATCTTTAAGATCGAGTAATTCTTGATGATTCAAGAAGCTGGAATAGGGGTCGAGATGTTCAAAAATGCCTTTGATGGCGGCTTGCACTAGCTCTTCTTTGGGAACGGTTTTGATATAGTAAGTTTCAACCGTTTCAAGTACATCTTGTAGTAATGGATAGTCAAAGTTGTCGCGGTAGGATTTCGCGTTCTCTTGGCTGGAGAGGCTGATGGATAGGCCTAAAGTGAGACCTAATCCAACGCAACTGATATAGCGGATCATGTATTTCATAACGGTCCCCTGTGATAAGGGGACCGTTATGATTAGCGACAGTATTTCGCTGGATCGACGGCTTGCCCTTTATGCCTTATTTCAAAGTATAGGCCAGGCTCGCTCTGTCCACCTGAACGTCCGACTAAAGCAATCGCTTCACCGCTTTTTACCATCTCACCTGGGCTTTTTAGTAGGGTTTGAGCGTGACCGTAAAGACTCATATAACCTTTACCGTGATCGATGACCATGACAAGACCAAAACCGCGTAACCAGTCGGCATAAATGACTTTACCACCTGAAACGGCTCGAATATTTTGCCCTTCTGGTGCAGACAACATAGTGCCTTTCCACACTACTTGACCGGAACGTTGGCTACCAAAGCTAGCACTCACACGACCTTTTGTCGGCCATTTAAGTTTGCCACTTTGTTTACCAAAGCCTTCCATCGAGGGATTATCTTTCATGGCCCGCAGCGCTTGTTCAACGACGCGCTTTAAGCTGGCCTCTTCAATTTGCAACTGCTCAAGCTCTGCACCCTTAGAATTTAAGGTGCGTTGCAGCTCTTTGATGGTCAGTTGACGCTGATCTTGCTCTTGGCTCAAACGTTTAGCTTGTACTTGTTGTTCGGCCACGAGTTTCGTTAATTGCTTTTGCTTACTCGTTTGCGACACCTTGATCTCATCTAGCTCGGTCAAGGTTTGCTTTAATTCGTTGATCGACTTCATTCGCGCTTTATTGAGGTATTGGTAATAAGCCAACATACGCTCGATAGTGGCGGGACTTTGCTGATTAAGCATCATCTTAGTGTAATCGTGATTACCGGCAAGATAGGCGCTCGACAGCTGTTTCGACAGTGTTTGTTGTTGAGTCACCTTAAGCGTTTCTAACTCATCTTGACGTTGTTTTAGCTCGGCAAGTTTAGTGTCGATTTGCGCTAAGCTATTTTTGGTGCTGTTGACTTTTTTGGCCGCTGACGCAATCGCTTCTTCATCGCTACGCAGCAATGACAGCAGCTTTTCTCTTTGTTTACTGGTGGTTTTTAATGCGCTTTGTTGTTGATTTATTTGCGTTTGGATTGATTTTAACTCGGACTTACGCTTCTCCAAATCAGAAGCGTGTGCCGAGAAAGATAACATCATAAAGCCAGCAATAATGCTGGCTTTAACAAGGAGTCGAGTGCTCACTAGGTAACGGTTACTCTTTTATGTGGATTAAGGGTTTGCCCGTCATCTCAGCTGGAATGGCTTCGCCGATCAAGGTCAAGATGGTAGGTGCAACATCGCTGAGTTTACCACCTTCATCTATGGTCGCATCGCGTCCAACAAAGACGAAAGGCACGAGTTCACTGGTGTGGGCCGTGTGAGCCTGACCTGTGGTTTCGTCGGTCATTTGTTCGGCATTGCCGTGGTCGGCGGTAATAATACATTCTCCGCCCACTTTCGCCAGCGCATCAACCACACGGCCGATACAAGCGTCGACAGCTTCACAAGCTTTAACGGCGGCATCGAAATTACCTGTGTGGCCAACCATGTCACCATTGGGGTAGTTACAGATGATCACGTCGTACTTGGTTGATTCAATTGCTGCGACTAACTTGTCAGTCAGCTCAGCTGAACTCATCTCAGGCTGTAGATCGTAGGTTGCCACTTTAGGCGAGTTGATTAGGATGCGATCTTCTCCCTCGAATGGCTCTTCTTTACCGCCGTTAAAGAAGAAAGTCACATGGGCGTATTTCTCAGTTTCAGAGATACGCAGCTGAGTACGACCTTGTTTCTGCAGCACTTCACCTAAGGTATTCACTAAGTTTTCAGATGGATAAGCGATAGGTGCTGTGATGTCGCCAGCATACTCAGTCAAAGTGACGAAGTGCATTTTCGGCATAACAGCGCGTTCGAAACCATCGAAGTCTGGGTGAATAAAGCTACGGGTGATTTGACGGGCACGATCAGCACGGAAGTTCATAAAAATCAGGGCATCGCCGTCTTTTAAGGTCGCAACTTGACCGTTGGCATCTGTGATCGCCGATGAAGAAACGAATTCGTCGTTTTCGTTACGTTCGTAAGCCGCTTCCAATGCTGTAACGGCATTGTCGTATTGGAATTTTGACTTGCCTTGGGTGATTAAATCGTAGGCTTGTGACACGCGATCCCAACGATTATCCCTGTCCATAGCAAAGTAACGACCAATAATCGATGCGATACGGCCATGGCCTAATGTAGTAAACAGATCATCAAAATGGCTCAGGCTACCCTTAGCGCTGCGCGGTGGCGTATCGCGGCCGTCGAGGAAAGCGTGCAGATAAACCTGAGTTGCACCGCGCGCAACGGCCATACGGCACATAGCTTCGATATGCTCTTCATGGCTGTGGACGCCACCGGGAGAAAGCAAGCCCATAATGTGCACAGCTCCGCCAGCTTTGATGGCTGAGTCTACCGCATCACATAGCGCAGGATTTTGTTCAAACTCATGATCTGCAATGGCTTTACTGATGCGAGTGAGTTCTTGATACACCACACGGCCAGAGCCTAAGTTAATGTGGCCAACTTCAGAATTTCCCATCTGGCCATCAGGTAAGCCTACATCTAAGCCAGAACCTGAAATCAAACTATGGGGATATTTAGCGTTGAGACGGTCGAGTACCGGAGTCTTGGCGTGGAAAATCGCATTATTATGCGTGTTTTCACGGTAGCCCCAGCCATCGAGGATCAACAACGCGAGCGGACGTTTAGCTGTCGTCATAGTGATACCTTTAAGTTTTATAGAAGCGATAGAAATCTGAAATTGGTCAAATATTACTACGTTAGCGGGGTATGAAAAAGCGCTTTACCCCGATTAAGGTCATCGAATCACTAATTCGCCCGATTCTGTGAGTGGCTTGTGACAAGTGCTGGACCAATTGCGCTAAAAGTGCGATCTCGAACTGTGACTAAACTGCTGCATTCTGCCAAGGCAATCGGTATACTCTGTGCCCTTATCGAATTTTCGCCATTTATGCGGGCAATCATCATGCAAGAATATATCGAATTTTTTAAAGCTCACTCAATGTTAAGTCTGGCCTGGGTGGGATTATTTGTTGTGCTTGTCGCGAGTATCATCAAATCGAGCATGTCAAAAATCAAAAGTATTTCTCACCAAGAACTGACAATTATGGTGAACAGACAGGACGCTAAAGTGGTTGATGTGCGCTCGAACGACGAGTTCCGCAAGGGGCATATTGTTGATGCAATTAACGTTACGCTAGCAGATATTAAAAATAATCAGATATCTGCCCTTGAAAAGTATAAAGCGAGTCCCATTATATTGGTATGCAATGCTGGCATGACCTCGTCTCAAGCCGCTCAGCTTTTGAGTAAGCAAGGTTTTGAAAACCTGTACAACTTGAAAGGTGGTATGGGTGAATGGCAGGCAGCAAATATGCCTGTTTCAAAAAGCAAAAGATAAGTTGTCGGCGGCAGTTATGATTTAAGCTGCACTCAATCCACCGGATAGTGCAGCAATACAGTCATCATTGTTTGGCATACTGATCCTGCGGTCGCTAAGGGCTTAATGTAAGTTTTTAGACTGGTTCGATCGATACCCGAATATGGGTGAAAGTTGGGATGATACCGAGATCTGATACAGGCCTTGAGTAACATAAGCCCCGGGCCAATTTACATTCAAAGATGAATTGGCTTTCAAATAATAATTGGCTTTCAACGAAAAGCCGATACAACATTGATAGGATAGGTAGGAAATTATGGCTGAAGTAGCAAACAACGAACAACAAGCCCCACAATTCAACATCCAACGTGTTTACACTAAAGATGTGTCTTTCGAAACGCCTAACAGCCCAGCGGTATTCCAAAAAGAATGGAACCCAGAAGTTAAGTTAGATTTAGACACGCGCAGCGCTAAATTAGCTGATGATGTGTATGAAGTAGTCCTGTCTTTAACGGTAACGGCACAAAACGGTGGCGATACTGCTTTCCTATGTGAAGTACAACAAGCTGGTATCTTCTCTATCACTGGTCTGACTGAGCCACAACTGGCACATTCATTAGGTGCATACTGCCCTAACATCCTATTCCCATATGCTCGCGAAACCGTGGGCAGCTTAGTCGGCCGTGGTACTTTCCCACAACTGAACTTAGCACCAGTTAACTTCGACGCGCTGTTTGCCCAATACGTGCAACAACGTCAAGCTGCTGCGACTGCACCAGCTGCCGAAGAAGCTAACGCTTAATTACATGAAAAACTCTGCCGATATCACGGTATTAGGGGCGGGCTCTTATGGCTCCGCCCTTGCCATTTCTTTAGCCAGCAATGGTCATAAGACCTTGTTATGGGGACACGATCCTGCCCACATGCAAACGCTCGCTCAAGACAAGTGCAACCAAGCGTTTTTGCCTGGTATTGCGTTTCCTGATTGTTTACAGATCGAAGCCGATTTAGCCAAAGCCTTAGCTGCCAGTAACAATGTGTTAGTGGTAGTACCAAGCCATGTGTTTGGTACTGTGCTTGAGCAAGCTAAACCGTTACTCCGTAGCGATGCGCGCATCGTATGGGCAACTAAAGGGCTCGAACCTGAAACCGGACGTTTGCTGCAAGATGTGGCCCGTGATGTGTTAGGTGAGCAATATCCGCTGGCGGTGTTATCTGGGCCGACCTTCGCGAAAGAATTAGCCATGGGTTTACCTACGGCCATTTCGGTCGCGGGTACTTGTCCTACATTCACCAACGATCTCGTCGAGCTGTTACACAGCCCTAAACGTTTGCGGGTTTACGCCAACGACGACTTTACCGGACTGCAACTTGGCGGCGCGGTAAAGAACGTGATCGCTATTGGTGCGGGCATGTCCGACGGTATCGGCTTTGGTGCCAATGCCAGAACAGCCCTGATCACCCGTGGTTTAGTCGAATTGACGCGTTTAGGCGAAGCCTTAGGTGCCAATGCCGCCACCTTTATGGGCATGGCGGGGTTAGGCGACTTAGTGTTGACCTGTACCGACAACCAATCCCGTAACCGTCGTTTCGGTTTAGCCTTAGGTAAAGGCTGTGATGTGATGACAGCACAGGCTGAAATTGGCCAAGTGGTTGAAGGTTATCGCAATACCAAAGAAGTGTTTACGCTTGCGAAACGCCTCGGGGTTGAAATGCCGATCACTGAGCAGATTTACCAAGTATTGTATCAAGGCAAAGCGCCAGTCGATGCTGCGAAAGAATTGCTCAGCAGAGAAAAGAAATCAGAAACGCCTACGCAATAAACCGCGAGCCGTGATGATGCTGTAATGCCGAATAAAGGAAAGGGTGCTAAAATAGCGCCCTTTTTTGTGCCCGGACTTCTGGTGTGCAAGATGTATCCCCGGTCGCCAAGGCCCTTGATGTTCCCGACATCAGACGAGCATTTCCTCCATCCCTGGAGGTCAGGTGGTGAAAGCGGGGATTTGTGTCTAGCGTTTGAGCTTATCTTTGCTCCGTTTAGCTGTTGTATGACTTGCTTGCTAAAGGTTCGCGAGTCAGCAAATTGCCCGTTGGCAGACAATACCAATCAATTTATCTGTGTGGAGTAAGAGCGTGAAACATCATGATGTCATTATTATCGGAGCCGGCGCCGCGGGATTGATGTGTGCAGCGACCGCGGGTTACCGAGGCCGTGATGTACTCGTACTCGACAATGCCAAGCAAGCCGGGCGTAAAATCCTCATCAGCGGCGGCGGGCGTTGTAACTTTACCAACCTTAAAGTCGAGCCCGCTAATTTCCTCTGTGGCAATCCTCACTTTGTTAAATCGGCACTCGCGCGTTATCCGTCGCAGCAGTTTATTGAAATGGTCGAGCGTCACGGCATTGAATACCACGAACGTGATCACGGCCAACTGTTTTGCAATGACTCGGCCAAAGAGATAGTCACTATGCTATTGACCGAGTGTGAATGGGCGGGCGTGACGATCAAGCTGCGTACCGATATTCTGGCTGTTAAAAAGACCGAGGCTGGGCACTTTGAGCTCAATACCTCTAACGGCGAACTGAGCTGCGACTCACTGGTTATCGCCACGGGTGGCTTATCCATGCCTAAACTCGGCGCCACGCCTTACGGCTATCAACTGGCCGAGCAGTTTGGCCTTAAAGTGTTGCCAACTCACGCGGGTCTGGTGCCTTTTACTTGGCACAGTGAAGATAAAATTCGTTTCGAACCTCTGTCGGGAATCGCAGTGCCGAGCCGCATTACCGCCAAAGATGGCACTGCATTTAGCGAAGCGCTGCTATTCACTCACCGTGGCTTATCTGGCCCCGCCATTTTGCAGATTTCCAACTATTGGAAAGCGGGCGAAACCATAGAAATCGATCTCTTGCCGAATATGGATTTGGCGCAATTGCTAGAACAACAATTTGCCGTACATCCTAAACAGAGTTTGCGTAATACCTTAAGCCAATGGTTGCCTAAACGGCTGGTGGAAGTACTATTCGATGAAGCCCTGTTGAATAAAGCGTTAAATCAGCTAGTGCACGCCGAGCGCGCAACACTTGTGGATGATCTCCACCGCTGGACAGTATTGATGAACGGTACTGAAGGCTACCGCACCGCCGAAGTGACCTTAGGTGGTATTGATAGTAATGAGCTGTCATCCAAAACCATGGAAGCCAGCAAAGTCGCAGGACTCTACTTTATCGGTGAAGTCATGGACGTAAGTGGTTGGTTAGGCGGGTTTAATTTTCAATGGGCCTGGGCATCTGGCGTGGCCGCAGGACAAGCGGTTTAGTTGTGTGTAGAGACAATAAAGTTTGTAATCTTGGCGTATTTACTTCGTTTTTCTTTAGTGTCTCTGCGTTGTTTGTAAAAGAGTGATTTGGTTGAGTTAAGGTAGTTTAGGGTCAAAATTATCAGAAAAGTTGATTTATTGGCTTTATTGAGTATTAGCCACCCTTGATATCAACCGTTGAATATCCTTGTTTAGGCGTATTTTTTAATTGCGGAAATGCGAGTTCAAGACGCGTATTATCTACTAAATCTTTTAAGTATTGTTGCCTGATTGAATTAGGGTTTCTCTGTAGTAACTCAGCCAAGATTGAAGTTGAGATAAATTGTTCTGAACATAGTTCACAAATGATGTTTTGCATCGTTTCTTTCGGTAAGGATTTTTTTTCCCGCGCTAAAACGGCAATAGAAAATAGGTGATGTTTAAACTGCTCCTCTAAAAGCTCTAAAGAGTCAACGAATGGCTTTTTGAAGTGATCACTAAGTAAGCGTCCGTATTTATCTCGTATGTTATGTGTGGAGTTCAAGTCTGAATATGTGGAGTTCAAGCCTGAATATGTGGAGTTCAAGCCTGAATATGTGGAGTTCTCAGAAAAAACATCTTCAGGTGTAGGTAAAGACACTCCTAGTAAGGTGTAAAATTTCTGCTTATATTCTCCCGTAGATTGCAAAAAACCTTTTGCTTCGAGCTTTGGTAAGGCTAATGTCACTTCTCTAGAATGTTGTGAGGTCAGCTGACAGGCTCTCTCATGATTAACGTATCCCTCGATTGCGGCAGCAGCCACTATTAGTTGTTCAAAAGCAGGTAGTTGGTTGAATCGTTCTCCGAATTGTTCGGTTAACTGCTGCCTGATGTTATCTGGGATCAAGCTAGCAGTTAGTAATTCGAGTATGGTTTGTGCTGGTTGCTCTTTCTCGTGCAGTTTTGGGGTTCGCCAGTTTGCAAATTTCCATCCACTATATATCTTAGGAATACCTGACCCCGCCCTTTCTCCAAGACCAATCAACAAAAACATTTGATGTAATAATCGATTACGACAATCACTGATTCCGCCTGTAATAACATCTTCTAGTTGTATTCTCATTAATCCAGGATTACGAAATCCAAATAAATCAGGGCGTTTAACCACCAAAACAGACACGCGTTCAGTATAATCGGCATGAACAAGAGTGTTGACTAGTGCTTCACGTAATGCGGTATGAATAGGTGTATCTGTTTTACGTTGGCCATTTTCCAGATGAAAAGGGACTTTTAAATCAGCGGTGAGCTTTTGGTAAACTTTTCGATAGAAATCAAATAAATTTCCAGACCATGTACCGTCAGGTACTACGCGATCAACCCAGCGTAGCTCTGTTCTTGCTTCTGGTCTTTCTTGGTAATCGACAAAATAATGAGGCGCGGCAGCCGTAATTGCTTCCCATTGTCCAAACATTAAAACACCTGCGAGTGTTATCCCTTCTTTTCCGGTTTCACGATCTTTTCTCCAACCCCCTATTTTTTTAAATAACTCAAATAGTTGTAAGTCTAGATATGGGTGGTGAGGGCTATGGGCTGACAATAGGTTGCGATAGATTTTTAGACTATCTAAGTCAATATCATCAATGAAGTTGTAGTGCTCAGATAGAATTTCATCATCTCGACTATCGTGGATTTGTTCCGCTAGCATCCTTTTAACACTTTCATCAGAGCATGGGCGGTCACCATCATGTATGCGTACAAAAGTATTATTGCTAAATGGTGATTTTTTTAGGTGAACTGGTTTTTGCTTTCTTATTGCAGGAGGAATATATATTGCTAAGATCGTTTTTTGCTCGACATTTAGACGCAAGATACTTTCCTCAGTTAGTAAATTGATACTAACTTTATCTCTATCATTGAGCTGATTAAAAAGGTCTTGTAGCAACTTATCGGGTTCACTTATACCAATAGGGATGAATTCCCTTTCTTTTTCTTTAACTCCGAGAATGATCCATCCGCCTTTACAGTTTGCCATTGCGGAGTACGATGGCCAAAAATCTTTTGGCAATGTACCAAAGCCGTCTTTTCCTGCAGCTAGTTTAAATTCAACCTGTTGCGATTCCACTAATAATTCAATGTCAGATAGTGTTTGAATTTCGATTCTTTGCATCTGCGGATCCATCATTGCGATGAGTAGTATTTACTTTAAAGCTCGGTAATTAGTTATTTCTAAACGTTACGTATGGCTTTGTCACGTTTTTGATAATTGTACTTAGTTTTCAAACCATTCGAGGCAGAGTTGCTAGTAATCATGTTGTGCCCTTATCTGCTACTTTGGATCGAGATTATCTAGTATCACAATCGCTATTTTATTCGTTTCAAAGCACCAATTACTTAGTGGTGACTTTTTATTTTATTGATTGTAATGATTTTTGTCGGTCGTTTAGGTTTTTTGAAATCTTAGCAGGTATTGCTGACAATTATCAGTTTAGTGCTAAATCATACTTGTTAATTAGACTTGTAGTGTACAGATGAAATTGCAACTAAGACAAACTTTTGAGGAAGATGACTTGGAGTGATATGGATAATTAATAGAGGATTCTAATCGTTATCCTTTCATCAGACACACCGCTAAATCAACTCAACCAATCGCCAGTTTGGTTTCTGCGTATCGCAGTTTTTTCACCTTTGGATTCGCGAGGAAGTAGGCGAGCATCAGTGGGCCGAGGCTACCCATGAACACATGGATTAAGAAGCTATAGCGATTAAATGGCGATAACAATGCGTAAAGCGACTGATTTTTAAGAATGAGTCAGTGGTTAACAAACTTATCAATGAGTGGAACTACATAGATGTCATGTATAGAAAACTTGAAAAACGAAACGTGTTTTCTCCGTCATGTATAATTTTTGAGGAAAATTATACATATTGAATCTCTTAAGTATAAAAAAGAGCGAAATTTATCTATATAGACTCGTTTGCTTTGCTTACTACTGGCGCCACTAAATATTTAGAGCAACTGGTCGAGTGCGGATTTTTAACGAGGCAAAAAGTGGGGCGCGCAAATTATTATATTAACGCCCCGCTGTGCCAGTGTAGTGGTCAACTAAATTTGGCCACAGCTTTAGAATCTTCCCAAAATCTTCGCTCTGATTCATTTGGGCTCAATCCTGCATTGTAATGATGTGGCCTGACTTCACAGTAATAACCAATGATGTAATCAGTCACATCTTGTTTAGCTTCGCTAAAACTCTTGTAGCCTTGGGTCGGGATCCATTCCGTTTTTAAACTCCTGAAAAATCGCTCCATTGGCGCATTATCCCAGCAGTTACCGCGACGGCTC
>NZ_JAKKSE010000041.1:0-15370 GCF_025653595.1 Shewanella sp. SM95 | reverse complement strand
TCGTAAGCTCGAGCATGAAGGGCTCTGGCGTCCATATCATTGCTTAAACGCCAAAGGTAATCCCTCACTCGAAGTGCATTTTCACTGCCTAACGCATTCCAGCGGGGTAATTTTGAAAGTCCTGTAGCTGAATTATCGGTTTTACCAACAAGGGTGCAGGTCACGCAGCCAAACCGTGCCTTACCCCCACAACCACTGTTTTTCTGCCCCACAATGATGTCGCAAACCTCATTTGAGCCATCACATTATATTCACTAAACCTAAAACCACTTTCGTGAGTGAATGAGCTACGAGTGCCTTATATATGGGCTTCTCAAGCAATTCAGTCTCAATAATTCTTTACGAAAATTGCAAGATTTGTAAATGTAGAGCTTTTTCGTCTGAATATTTTCAAATTCAAGCCCGTTATTCTTTACAAAAATTGTATCAAATTGAACTGGTGAATAGCTACTAACTCACTCGACACTAAAGAAGTTTGGTCGATTCAAACCTTAATTTGGTGGAAATTAGTGGGCGTTCACACCCGTCAACACTGAACTCAACTGCCGGCAGTACTAGCTTGCCGACTATATCTTGTGAACGTTGTTTTAAAACAGCTGCGTTAATAGCGGGTTTGTGCCAGAAGCGGATATTCACTAAGCTTCGATTAAATCTGCGCTTTTCACTGAAAGCTGACATTCCTGACAAAAACTGAAACGGAGCTCTCGAAAATTTCGATACATTCACGAAATTCCAAATGGTTTATATGGGAAGTGCTATCCATGTCTATTTTGAACTACTAACCAGTTTGTATTTGTCAGTCAGTAGTATGCAATCTTGTCAAATGTTATATATGTATTTTCAAATTACTTGGTGTGTTTATTCACGCTTTGCTCGTCCCATAGCTAGGTACTCGCTACCAAAGGTTTGAGATTGATGAATTTTTACGTTAGCGTTGCAGTATTTTAAAAACTCAAAAGGGTTGTCCCTGCTTAAAAGCGTGGTTTTTCCTTTTGATGAAATTGTTAGCAGTAAAGAGGTTCTGATGGACTTAGCTAAGAAATTTTATTTTGCTTGGTGTGATAAAGTAAATGCACGTAAGAAAGAGCTTGAAAATACCTGGAGAAACTCTAAAGCCTATACAAAGACAATTATCCATTCAAACAGCTTTGTGCACCTTATCTGGAGCTAAATATTCTCCATAGATTTCATTCGAGCAAAAATCATGGGTTTTATTTAGGTAAACTGCCTCGCTGATAATGACTATCATGACAGTCAAAAACACACTTAATTTTAGTTCAGTTTTGTAAAGCATAAACTACCTATAAAGACTGGTACAGATAATGCTCTTATTTGGAATACTGTGGTGGCTAGTTAGGTAAATATGAATTCTGCTTTATGTTTAGTCAGGTTCTGATGTGCTTTGACATTTATTGAACCTATATCCGGCGCAGCTCGAAAGATTGGGTGGCCATCAGTGATCACTTTCTCCCTTCCTGCCAGAAGAAAAAGGCTAACACTGACGGCCTGAACGCATTCATTGAATTATAAACTAACGCTGTTTTATCTGTTACTTTTTCAAAGATTTTAAGGCTAAATGTTGTCCGTAATCCTACCTCCAAAGAAAGGATAGCACGAGGAATGGAGCGGTTATGGATCTAAGTGATTGGTAAATTGCCCTACAGCACTAACAACCTTCTTAGCCCCATCCTGGATCTCAACCATCACCGAACCCGATTGAGCGGAGAGTTCTAGCGCATGATGAGCCTGCACCTTTCCTTGTTCGATAATCTTTACCGCTTGTTCAGCTAGTTTTTGGTTTTGGAGTACGACATCAATAATCTCTACTGTCGCTTTAGTCGTGCGAGATGCCAGATGGCGCACTTCATCTGCCACCACCGCAAAACCGCGTCCCTGCTCACCCGCTCTTGCTGCTTCAATCGCTGCATTTAATGCCAGCAAATTGGTTTGGTCGGCAATACCACTGATACTTTTGATTATGGTACCTATAATTTGCGATTGTTTATCTAACGCGGCAATACCGGCGGACGCGTCTTCCATTTGCTCAGAAAGCTCCTGCATCACAGTAACCGTTTCCTTTAACACTTCGCTGCCACGAACTGATGCTGCATCGGTATGTTGCGAAATTTCATAAGCAACATCTGCCGCTTGTGCTACTGCTAACTCGCGATCAACTTGTTCGGTAATGACGGTCGCAAATTTCACAATCTTATAGAGCCTTCCATGTGAATCGGATATGGGATTGTAAGACGCTTCAAGCCATACGATATCACCACGGCTGTCCAGACGCTGAAAGCGCTCGGCGACAAATTCTCCTCGGTTTAATTTCGCCCAGAATGACCGATAACGATCAGAGTTATACTCCTGCTCTGTACAAAATAGACGGTGATGTTTACCCACGATCTGTGCCAGACCATAGCCCATAGCGTTGAGAAAACGATTATTGGCGGTAATAACATGACCGTTGAGGTCAAACTCAATCACGGCTGTAGAACGCTGTAATGCTTCAATAAGGTTCTCATGCTCCTTGGATGCTTCAATTGTCCTAGTCAGGTCACTGGCATAGATGGAGACATGCAGAACTTTACCTTTCGTATCTTGTACTGGTTGCAAAATCACTCTTAACCAGGCTTCTTCACCATTACCACGGTACACTTGAGCGGCACCAGCCCAATGCTTACCTTGTTGGAGCGCTTCTTTCATTCGCCGGAAATGATCAGTTTTTTGCGCATAAGGAGGTACAAGCTCAAGCCACGATCTACCCATCAACTGACTACCGCTGTATATCATTTCTTGTTCAAAGTTTGAGTTAACCGCTGTTATGCTTCCTTTTGGGTCCATAATTACGGACAACATTTCACTATCTAAGCTCCTTTGAACTTGCTGCAGAGAAGACAATTCTTCTTGTAGCTGCAGAACTTGTTCCTTTAACTTTTTATTTAAAAACATTTCGAACTCCCGTCGACACAATGCACTTCAATAGCAAATAGTATGAACATTTAGACTGTTTTTGCATTTTGGATCCATTGCTCCAAGTCAATGGAGCTTAGCGGTTTTGATAGTAAGTATCCTTGAGCAACATGGTAACCTTGCCCCTTCAAAATCTGATACTGACCTTCCTCTTCAACACCTTCTGCGACCACCTTTAATTGCAAACTTTCACCAATCCGCAAGACTGCATCGCTCAGAGCACGGCTGGTTGCATCATTTTCTAAATCCAGTACAAAACTTCGGTCTAACTTTAATTCATGGATTGGTAATCTGCGTAAGTAGCTTAAACTCGAATAACCGGTACCGAAATCATCCATTGCCAAGCGTATCCCTTGAGCGTGAACCTCATTGAGCACTTTCATTGTGCTGGGATTTGTGTCGAGTAAAACACTTTCTGTCAGCTCTAATGTTAAATCGCTCGCTTGCAGGTTATGTTGAGTTAGTGTTTGCGTTATCATTCCGCACAAGTCTAAGTTATGGAAATTACTAGGCGACAAATTCACGGAGATTGCAGGAATGTTGATCCCTTTTCTTCTCCAGATCGCCATTTGCTGACAGGCTTCTTTAATAGCCCAGTGGCCCAGAACTCCAATTAACCCGCATTCTTCTGCAAGTGGGATGAAGCGAGCTGGAGATACTGTTCCAAACTTAGGATGTTCCCAGCGAGCCAACGCTTCAACGCCATATAATCTACCTTCAGACATGCTTATTTGAGGTTGAAAGTGTAGTTTTAGTTCGTTATTTTCTATCGCTTCTCGCAAAGCATTTTCGAGCTCCTGGCGCTCTTGAGCCAACTGATTCAGTTCATGACTAAAAAAGCTAAATCGGCCTCGACCAGTGCTCTTCGCCTGATACATGGCCATATCTGCACGATGGATAAGTGAGCCTATGTCATGGCCATCTTGTGGGTATAAACTAATCCCTATGCTGGCAGAAGGTGACAAGGTAGAGCCTCCGATCTTGCAAGGCTGCGAAATATTGAGCTTTATTTCCTCAATAATTTCGGTGACATTACTCACTTCACATCCTGGTAAGACGACGACAAACTCATCACCGGACAAACGACCAACAATGTCGGTTTGTCTACGCTGAAAGCTCAAACGCTCTGCAAATTGTTGGAGTAATGCATCACCGGCGGGATGACCAAGTGAATCATTCACCTGCTTAAACCGATCAATATCTATAAAGAGAACAGCTAAAGTCGTCTTGCTTCGTTTGGCTTCAATAAGCGCATGCTCAGCCTTTGCGTGTAACAAGCTGCGATTTGGAAGCTCCGTTAAACTGTCATAGAACGCTAACTGACGTATATTCTGACGGCTTTCTTCTCGCTCCATCGCCAAAGTGCACAATGGAACGATGGCTTCAACTAATCGCTGATGAAATGCTGATGGTTGGCGCTTCTCTTTGTAATAAAATGCCAGGGTTCCAACACATAACCCTTTGCTGTTTTTAATGGGGGTAGCCCAGCAACTTTTGATGCCTAGAGGAAGAATGTCCGCTCGAAGGTCCATCCATAACGGATCGGTTTCAATATCACTTACTACAACCGTTTCTCCGCGAAACGCCGCCGTGCCGGAGGTTCCTACACACTCGCCTATTGGCATTCCTTCGAGCACGTTTTTATAAGCCTGTTCCAGGCTAGGTGCTGCTAGAGGGTGTAACTTATTTTCATCATCAACCTGAAGCACCGCTGCTATAATTTCAGGAGCTATACGCTCAATTTCTCGACACGCAATTTCCATCAAGTTCTCAAGAGGCTCTTCTCTGGCCATCGCATCGAGAATGCAATGTTGCATAACTTCATGCATTTTCGCGCCTGTGATATCAGAAAGAATACTCACCGTATACGTCAAGCTATTATGATCATCAAGAATGGGATTGACAGTGATGCTGCTCCAGATCCGCTCGCCACTCTTTACATGTGTCAACTCTTCCGACTTAACGGGCAGCCCATTAAGCAATTTTTCATGCACTTTGGCTATTGAGGTCTGAGATAAATTCGGAGTAAGTAAAGCCGTAGGATGAAGTCCTTCAACCTCTTTTGCCGTGTAGCCGAACACTTTTTCAAATCCAGCGTTTACATAAATAATCTTCCATTGTCCGTCAGTGATAATAATTGCACTGTCCGTTTGGTCTGTCACCAGAGATAAAAGCCGTAACTTTTCTTTTTCGTAATACTGCTGAGTTACTTCTTTAATAAAGGCTGTATAGAGAATTTGCCCCTCGCTCTCTACCTTCGAGATAGACATTGCACCCCAGCGACAACCGCCATCTTTACGGTGAATTGGTACATCTCGACTAGTCCCTACAATTTTGTTAATTCCGGTTGTTCTATTTGCATTGATGTAACTGTCATGTTCTGGTCGGATATGCAGAGGTACCAAAATTTTTACGTTTTCCCCAATCACTTCATCCCTGGAATACCCCCACAACTTTTCAGCAGCTGCGTTGAACAGGACTATACAGTTTTGAGAGTCAATGACGACGACACTGTCTATAGCCTGCTCAAGAGTTTGAATAAATATGTCTGACAGATTACGTGCAATTGGCATTTTATTTCCTTACAAAGCTATCAGTTAAAAACTTTATTTTGCAAAAAGACCATCATGTGCGTATTTCGGTTTGTCCGGCCAGCTGTTTCGGTATCGTCCGGCCATCTGATCTTTTCTTCGTAACCCCTCACTTTTTAACTTACTTCCGCTGGTTCAGCCAGACTTTTTTTCCGTTGCGATTCTCCTGTTAATTCCAGTCGATGGGCGTTGTGGATCAATCGGTCTAACAGCGCATCTGCTACCGTCGGATTTTCCATGAGTCCATACCATTCACTGACCGGTAATTGGCTAACGATCACTGTGCTGCGTTGCTCGTATCTGTCTTCAATCACATCCAGCAGATCGCTGATTTGTTTACCCTTAAATCCTTCTAACCCCCAGTCGTCCAGGATCAATAGGTCCAGCTTTTGCAACTGGCTTAATTGCTTTAAATAACTGCCATCGGCATGCCCCAGTTTCAACGCTTCCATCAGGCGACCCAGTCGGTAGTACCTCACCTTTTTATTCTGTCTGCACGCTTGTTCTCCCAACGCACAGGCCAAATAGGTTTTGCCGCAGCCTGTTGCTCCCGTGATGAGTACGTTTTGGCCGTAGTTCAGGTGATGCCCTTGCAGCAGGGGGGTCAGTTGCTCTGGTCGTATGCCGCGTCGTGCCGGGTATTTCAGCTCCTCCGGACTGGCCCGAAGTCGCAGCCCAGCATCTTTGCGCAGCCTCATCAGGCGGGTGTTGTCGCGTGAGAACTGCTCTTGCTCCACCAATAAGCCCAATCGTTCTTCGAAGCTCAAGCCGTTGTAGTTATGCGGATTTTGCCGTTGCAGCTCCAGAGCTTTGGCCATCGCCGCCATTTTCAGCTGGCGTAATTGTGTCATGATCAGATCCATTATTCTGTCCTTATTGGTAGTGGTGAGGACCACGTAAGTTGGTGTGTATAAGTGCTGGGGCGCTACTTTCGGTGTCAGGTTGAGTTTGATCGAAGCCGTTTTTCAGCAAGTTTTTAATAAAGCCGGTGAACGTCGCCTGTTGTTGCAGTGCCATGCCGCAGGCGCGTTCCAGCCGTTTGCTGCCATAACTTTTTTGCAGGCCAAGCAGTGCCAGACAGGTGCGCTGTGCCAAGACCGGATGAGCTTTACGCTTCTCTATCGCCAGCACCACGCCTAGCGTATCCGGCCCTATTTTCTCTGCCCATTGCCTTAATCGCTCTGGCCCCCATTCCTGATGCGCGGCGTGGGCTGGTGGCAAGTGTGATAACTCCGAGGTTTGACCGAAGGCTTTGCTACTTCGCACATGCTGCGCCACACACTGGCCTTTGTGATGCACCCAGATCATGGTGGCAGTGGCCTGTATTTCCAGCCGCTCACCGCACAAGGCATGCGGTACCGAGTAGTAATGTTTATCGAACTGCAGGTGGTAATCCGGTCCCACTTTGGCCACTTTGTATTCGGTGTATTCATACGGGAATGCAGGCAGCGCTTTGAGCGCAGGCTGGTCAATTTGTTGGAACAAGTCTTTACGGCTTAATCCGTTATAAGCTTTCATTGGCCGCTCGTTTAGCTGGTGATTCAGCAATCGGATCGCCTGATTCAGTGCCTCCAGCGAGTAAAAGATCTGGTGGCGAAGCCGCGCTAATACCCAGCGCTCAACAATCAGCACAGCACCTTCTACTTTGCTTTTATCCTTTGGTTTTATCCTTTGGTTTATAAGGACGCGCAGGCATGACGGTGCATCGGTAATGTCGCGCCAGTGCCTGGTAATCACTGTTGATGGACGGCTCAAACTTGTCAGCTTTGGCCACAGCAGCCTTGAGATTATCCGGCACCAATAAGGTCGGCACACCGCCTAAAAAGCTCAGGCAACGGCTGTTGGCCATCAGCCAGGACTGCTGATCCTGCCCGGCACAGGCTTCGATATAGGTGTAATTGGATGCACCTAAGGTGGCCACGAAGATGGCGGCTTTGCGGATTTCGCCAGTGCGCGGGTCGACAATGGGCACCGTGGGGCCACAGAAATCGATAAAGAGTTTCTCGCCTGCATAATGCTGTTGGCGCATCGAACGGCGCTGCGAGCCTTTCCAGCGGCGATAATGTTCGCAGAATTGGGTATATCCCAGCGCTGCGCGGCCATGTTCAGCTTGGTACTCCTGCCACAATAACTGCTTGGTTAGCTTCGGATCTTTTAACTCCAAATCGATACGTAACCAGTCGGGCAAGACCCGTTTGGTCTGGTAATCACGTCCTGGCAACAGAGCCTGATCAAGGGTATTTAAGGACACCTCTGGGGCGAGAGGCCATGCAAGGTTGAGGTTATTAAAGCGGGCAATTAAATCAGTCACAGTCGAGCGGCCAATGCCCAGGGCAAGGGCAATTTGGCGGTGGGACAGCTGATCGTCAAAACACAGCCGGAACACTTCCAGATAAGTTCTCATATCGGTTCTCATCAATTTCTTTTTGCGTGTCATACAAGCTCCGGCTGACAGGGAAACCCCAGTTATGCCGCAGCACCTGAAACGAAGAAAGAAAAAGATGGCCGGATGATACCGAAACGACTGACCGGATCACACCGAAAGAGGTGGCCGGACGATACCGAAACTACTGGCCGGTTCACACCGAAACAGGTGGCCGGACGATACCGAAATGACTGGCCGGTTCACACCGAAATGAGTGGCCGGACGACCCCGAAATTCGCAATTTGGTTCCTGAGTATCCAGAGGCTTACTACTTAACGGATCTTCGTATCGCGTTTGAGCATGAAAATGATTTTGCTCATACGTATGTCCTTAAGAGCTTAAGCTGCTGATATATTTAGATTAGTTAGCATTTTAAACACCCCGTTTTTTTGATCCCTCTTCAAATTCTGACGCTGGCAACGTTGTGCTAAAAATGCCAATGCTTCATTTATGGCCGTCACTAAATCTGCGCCATGGCTTCTGGCAATATCTAAACAAAAGGGTAAACCACCAGATATGGGCTGATTTTGCACCGGTAAACAGTGAAATCACCCGGTTATACTTTTGTTGTGCCGCGTTGATAAGCCACCGTTTTAAGGTTGCCACAAGCAAGCTTCCCCAGATCAGCGTTTCGACTATTGTTGGATGATATGTGTCGAATTTATTCAAATTATTCATCGACTTCCATTCTTTGAATAGCAGTTCAATCTGCCAGCGGACACGGTAGAGGTCGCCGACAACTTCTGCGGGAAACGGTTGCCGATCAAGGTTGGTGCACACCAAAACATGTCTTTTTTTGTGATCTAATGCGGCAAATGCCACACAACGATAAATTGGACCATCCGGCCAATGCACGTCTAAATCCAACGCACCTGTACCGGGTAATTCTTTTAGCCATGATTTCAGCGGTTTTGCCTGCTGGCTTTTGTTGCAACCGGCCATTGGATTCACGCTGTTGCTCATGCGGATGATGAAAAAAGCGCTGGCGTCTTGCAATTCCTGGACATAAGCCTTTGAAAAATAACCCGCATCTGCCATAAATAAGCAACCAGCTAAGGATGAGGCTGATGGCAAATACTCCCGCTCTGGCGCAATATCTTCGGTCAGGCTTACGCGCTGTGGTTGTCCTTTGAACACATCATAGGTGACATGCAACTCAACCGCAGCAGGGTTGTGTACGTTAAAACGGCCTGGAAAATAGTGCATTAAGTCGCCATGCACCGCGAAACTGGTGCCATCTTGCAAAATAATACGTTCAAAAACGTCTTTATACTTCTCTCGCAGAGTAAGCATATCTGGAAGATGCACAGCCAGTGCTTTTTCAAACACTTCACGCATAAACTCAGGCGCAGCCATTTTAACCAACTGTTTATGAAAAGGTTTTAGCTGTATGTTGGTGAAGTGCATATGATTAAATTGACGGTGGATATCGGTAATAGAATTCGTAGTCCCAGAGCCAAGGGCGCTGACCAACGCCATGCAGAACTTATGCGGCGTGACCTGGCGACGACGTTTCATAAATCCGGTTTTTGCCCAAGCGTATCAAGCTCATCTGGAGAAAAAAGTCGTTCAAAAGCGTTTAAGAATGGGCTATCTTGTTCGTGCTTCATTCGTTTTGCCTGCAAAGGTGATCTTTTTTATTCGCAAAATCAATTAGATCACGAATGAAGCACCTTTTCAAATCCTAAAGATCATACGTAGGTGGACCCAATATGAAACAGAATTTACCGGTCACCGGCGTGGAGCAGCGTTTTTCTGCCCAAGCCAATATTCTATCGACCACTAATCTTGATGGCAAAATCACTTATATTAACAAAGACTTTATTGATATCAGCGGCTTCAGCAAAGAAGAGCTAAAAGGTCAGAACCACCACATTGTCCGCCACCCTGATATGCCACCCGCCGTATTTAAAATGTTTTGGGCTGATTTACGCGCCGAAAAATCCTGGATGGGTATTGTCAAAAATCGCTGTAAAAACGGTGACCATTACTGGGTTGATGCTTATGCAACGCCGATTAAAAAGAATGGCAGAACCGAGGAATATCAATCGGTAAGGCGTAAAGCAAAGCCTGAATTTATTACTCGGGCAGAAGAAGTTTACGCCGCCATCCAGGCTGGAAAATCTTTACGCAAGCTGGGCGATTCACTATCGCTGCCCGCCAAAATATTGATTACACTCTTTGCCGGCTTACTATTGCCGGTACTGGTTTATCTCTTAAACTACTCCGCCTTACTCGTACTATTAGCCACAATTTTTAGTACCTTTGTTGTCAGCGCCGCAGTCTTCGTCTTTAGCCAACCTTTACTGCTCGCATTAACGAAACTCAAAACCATTTCTGAAGATAAGGTCGCGCGCTACGTCTACACCGGTCGAAATGATGAAGCCGGGACTTTGTTACTGGCGGTTAAAAAACTTGAGTCTGAGAACGCGGCATTAATTGGCCGCATCAATGATATGTCGTCAACCTTAAGTGAAAATGCCCAAAGTTTAAGTGCTGCCGTAACACAATCTGAAAATGGCACCTTACGTCAGTTTGAACAAACAGAGCAGGTTGCAACGGCAATGGAACAGATGGCCGTGAGTATCCAAAGCGTATCCATCAACGCAGCCGAAACTTCTACCGCCTCTGCTGACGGACTGGCAATTGCCAACTCCGGCAAACAGGTTGTTGATGAAAATGCCAGCACCATTAATGAATTGAAACGTCTCATTCACTCGGCGTCGCAGGTCATCAATAACGTTGCCATAAGCAGCAATGAAATTGAAAAAATCCTCGACGTTATTCTCGCCATTGCCGACCAGACTAATTTGTTGGCGTTAAACGCAGCCATTGAAGCTGCACGAGCAGGTGAGCTTGGCCGGGGCTTCGCGGTTGTTGCCGATGAAGTGCGCTCTTTGGCCAATCGCACCCAAGAATCCACTAAAGAGATCCGCGGCGTCATTGAGCAATTACAAAGTGGTGTCCGACAAGCCGTCAGTGCCATGCGATCCGGTGAAGCGGCAGCGGAACAGAGTGTGGCAAAAAGCCATGCCACGGCGCAGGCTCTGGAAAATATCCTGAATGCGATTAGCACGATTTCCCGCATGAGCGAGCAAATTGCGCGGGCAGTAAATGAACAAACGTCGGTGGTAAACTCGGTCAGTGAAAGCGTGCTTATTATAAAAAGTAATGCGCAGGAAAACCTCGATGCCGTTAAATTAAGCGGAAAGGTTGCCGAAAAGACGGTCAATATCACCAGAAGATTGGATCAGCTAACCAATCAGTTCTGGGCGATACAGCAAGGGATCTAGCCATGCGCACCCTAAACCTGATTTATCGCTCGGAACAGGAGCTGCAGGCATACTTATCCGAGCACAGGCTGACTGAATGTCAGGTTTCAAGACAAAGCCGAGATTCGTTTTTTCGTGAGCGCATGTTGTGAGCGTCCGCAACTCGCTCTTAGCTGACTTTAAGCCATATCCCCAAACTTCATTTCTTGCAGCACCTGAAAAAGCTCGGCACGTTTATCGTCTGTTGCAAGCATACTACGAGGATACTGTCCGCCTAGCCTAGGAATAGGCGTATCAAGCCACTCATTTATCTTGGCGGTGTCATTGTCAAAGAAGGCATTTAGCTCCTGCTCGAGCTGTGCTTTTGAACAAGCTTGATTATGCTGCATTTGCATACCTTTTCCACGTTTGGCAGATGGGTTGTTTTAAAGCATAAATCCGGGTGGCCTTTTTATCCCGCTCACAGGTGTGCGTTTATATAATAGTTTGATAATTCTTAATAATGTTTGATCATTTATATAATAGTTTGATATTTTTTGGCTCTTTTGGTGAATGTGCGGATTAAGAGTTAGCACATTTTTGCCCCAAAGTGAGTTTCGCAGTTCAAAAGCTAAATTGGGCTAGTAAAACTTTGGCTATAGAAAAGCTAATGTGATGTGGTTACTTTCAACCTAGAAGTTTTGCTCGTCCGATCTCTCAAAGCCAGTACGTCTGTCAGGATAACGACTCCTTCGAGACGTAGCGTAATGACCGATAGCGAAAGCAGCCAGCCTTATGGGGTTAAGCCGATGAGGGGATAGGGTGTGAGTGTCAGCCTGAATCTGGGGCCAAAATGCTGTCAACCAAGGTCAAAAATCAGTCAAAAGTGAGCGTAAAAGAATGAGAAAGCAAAAACGATATCAAGTGATTACCCTCCAAACTGTATAAAAAACCGCTACCGCAAAAAAGCAAATTCCTATAGCATCATTTATACCAATTGACATGGATGTGGCAGCGGCCAAGTCCAACAAGTGATTTATGCCCTGCAAACAGCGCAGCGCATAAATACTAAGACGTTAGTTTACAAAGGGAGCTTGGTTTTGTTTGATGGTATGTTTGTCTACTCAGGATTAATTTCCACAATTTGGATCATCGTCGGGATTTATGTGGCCAGTCGATTCTACGATGGCTATGACCACTCTAAACAATTTTGCAGTGAGCTGGGTGCTACAGGAAGCCCAACCGAGAAATTGTCACCTTTGATCAATAATTATCCATTAGGTTTTCTGTTTTGTTTTTTCGGTTGGTATGTAGCGCAACTTTCGAACGTGTCAGTTTTGGTTAACATTGCAGGCTGGCTAGTCATAGTGCATGGTATCGGTACATGGGTGGCTGGTTATTTTCCCATGGATGCGGATCCATTTACAAAAAATCCAACATTCAACTGTAAAGTGCATTCTTGGGCGGGTTTTATAATGCTGCTTTCATTACTTGTAGCACCAATATTAATCGCAATCAGCCCAACGACAACAGTAATACCCGCATATTTTCGCGTGTTTTCCATTATTACTGTTATTGCGAGCGTTTATTATTTATTTGCTATGACTAGAGCATTTAAACAACAGAGTAATCCAGGCGCTCATCAACGCATATCATATGGCTGTCAATTGGCCTGGTTGAGTGTCTTTTCAATTGTTTTGTCTTAATTGTAAACTAACAAAACAAGGCAGCGGGACAATAAAAAGCAGGCTCTCGTCGCTTCGCTCCAATTATTGCCAGCTTTTTATTGCCCCTGCTTGGGGTGTTAGCTTTCATGGAGGATCTGTGCACAAATTTGGCATCGTAGTATTTATGATTGCTGCAACGGTGGTGCTTATCGGGGGTATATTTCAAAGACATGCAATTGCCTGCGATATACTGCCGCTAATGAATTACCAGCGGCTCAATAGTGAGGTATTTCTTGCGGGTGACTTTGCTGAACAGCAAGCCCAAATCATAAGCGAACTTATTGATTCGGCGTCAGAACGAATTAGTCATGTTTATGGTAAACCGATATCTAAACCGAGATTTGTCATTGCTGCTGACATTCAAGGTGCTGCAAATTGGGGGGCAAATGAGACGGCCTCGATGCATCGAATGCCTTGGCGAGCTTGTATAATAATTGGTCCTAAAGGACAAAACGTTGATGTGATCGCCCATGAGTGGCTCCATGCTGAAATCCAGCATCGAGTTGGCTTCTTTCGTTTCCTAAAGGAAATTCCTGTTTGGTTTGATGAAGGTGCCGCACTTACACTTGATTACAGAAAACCGTTTTTACCTGAAAATATTAACCTGTTTGCTGAAGATGTTACTTCGGTAAAAAACCTGAAAAGCGGCAAAAGTTTTTTTTCGAATAACATAAGACAAAACTATCAGGCATCACGAATTGCCGTAGAACCTTTGATACGCCCAAAACAGTTTTTCAATGACCTTGAGAAGATTGCTTCTGGTGAGTCATTTGAAAATGTATTTTTAAAAGCTAACAAATAAGGATAGGCTGCGCGTAGCCGCGACCTTATCCGAAGTGTTGAACAAGCCCGATGCTGGTTGTTGACACTTTATTATGCAAATAGCGGATTGAGAATTTGTGCTGGCGAAGGTCTTATTTTGAAAGAGACTTTTATGCAGGCATGGCCCGCCCTTAGCGAACGAGCTAATATTTTTATCACTTGTTCATCAAGCCGTTGTCGAGTCCTCATTTTGTTTGGTTAACCCGTTATCCTTATACTTCTCAAATTTTCCGCTGCGCTCCAAATTCGCCGCAGAGCGTGGCGTTAAACCCATAGAAATTTTTATCCGAAACTGACGAGTTAGAGCAAAGGGTCTATCACGCTTTTGTCCAAAAGCGAGTTACTTACTCTTTAGCCATACTATTGCGTTTTCTTTGCTGATTAAGAGTGAAACATTAAAGACTGATAGATATGTGACTATTTATGCATATTGTGCTGCATAAACTTAGTTTTGCATGAATCTGTTACGATCATGCACAAAACACGTTGATTAAGCGCTAAAACACGCGAAAAATGCACTTTAACAGTTATTAACATGCAAAATTTTCTGCGTTATGTTACTAGAAAATGTAATCATTAAAGAAAATCAGCATCTCGAATACAGTTCCCCAAGGCATCATCGCAAGTGATATCTAATTCTTTAAAAATGACATGAAGTACTTGTACATCCAAGTTTTCAACACTTCTATTTTCAATTTCCCAAAGTAAAACCTTACTTAAACCTATTTTCTCCGCGACGTTATCCAATGATAACCCTTTATTTACCCTAGCAATTCTCAGTTTATTACCAATATCAAAATTAGTATTGATTTTCATTGTTACAAGATACTCTTAAGTAAGGCGTTACATTTAAAAAATTTTGTATATTATTTCTTGCACCCAGAATTTAACCGTAAAACTAGATAAAAATGATTGCTCAAATGCCATAAAACTCTCTATTACTAACCAATGAATATTACTATTCTAATAATTTCAAAAACTCTGTGGTCAATAGCCTTGTTGGTGCAGTAAGAAATCGATTTAACTGAAACGATATCAATATACATAGCCCTGAAGAATCCCCTGATGATTTACAAATAAATCATCAAATTAGGGTGGAAGCGCATCTTGTTGCATGATCAAATGGTTTCGCTAAAAACTACACTTGGACAACAAGATGCGCGAAGCCAATATCCTACAACATTCTTTACACCAATACTGCCCAGAACTTCACCTAAAACGATTAAACAGCTTGATGCTGGCCTCTAAGGCACTGATTGAATGTAAGACACTGACCTTGACTGAGTTAGGTCGAAATTTACCAACCACGGCCCGAACCAAGCACAACACTGAAGAATCCCCTGATGATTTACAAATAAATCATCAAATTAGGGTGGAAGCGCATCTTGTTGCATGATCAAATGGTTTCTCCAAAAACTACACTTGGACAACAAGATGCGCGAAGCCAATATCCTACAACATTCTTTACACCAATACTGCCCAGAACTTCACCTAAAACGATTAAACAGCTTGATGCTGGCCTCTAAGGCACTGATTGAATGTAAGACACTGACCTTGACTGAGTTAGGTCGAAATTTCGAAATT
>NZ_JAKKSE010000005.1:0-210101 GCF_025653595.1 Shewanella sp. SM95 | reverse complement strand
GTTGGGATAACGCACCAATGGAGCGTTTCTTTAGAAGTTTGAAATCTGAGTGGATACCCGTAAGTGGTTATGGGAATTTTACAGAAGCAGATAAAGAGATCACAAATTACATCACTGGATATTACAGTGAGACCAGACCCCATCAATATAATGGTGGGTTAACGCCAAATGAGTCAGAACGTTTATATTGGAATGACTCTAAAATCGTGGCCAATTTTACTTGACCACTACAGTTACCATAAAATATTTGTCTACCTTTGTCGATAATATAGCTTGGACTGCCTTGTAGATTTTGTTGTGCTGACTTTTGGTAGTTGCTCATTAATGCGGCTATAGCAGAACCATCATGAACGCTTGAGATGATTTTTTCTGTTCCAGCCCATAGAAATCAACCAGATCATAAAGTATTTCAAGCTTACCAATATCCAATGCGTCGATAAAAAATGCACTCCGAAATTTCAATGCCATATTGATACTGGTGTTTTTGTCATAGATAAGTTCAATGGCTTTAAGCACTAAATGAGCATTGGCCGACGTTGTCGGTCTGACTTCTGTCCATATTTTTGAGTTCGTGGGAACGTCATCACGGATAGATGCAGATTTATGTACATGCTCTGCAAAACCATTATATTGACCTTTCTGTTTCCATTGCGTCTCAATTTTTGTTTGAACATCACCAAATACATCGAGATAATGATATTTAAAATGAATTTTATTTTCTAACTTTTGATTTAACTCCTCAATACGTTGTTGTGCAACCCAAGCCCACACACAAAGAATATCAGAATAGTAATCAATGTTCAGGGGTTGATTCATGTTAATCCTTAATAATGTGGCAGTTTAAGTCATACACTCTAGTTTCAAGGCTAATCAATAATTATTGTGATGGCAGATCTACTTGTTACCCACATGAAGTCAAGATTTCAATATCTGAACTACAGAATAAATACCGAAGCTACACCGAGCAATAGGTACAAGGATGTGATTTTTAGCAGACATACTAGAAGTCATCGATTTGTTTCATATTACGTGCCAGTAATCGCTTTTCAGCTTCTTCAAGGGACAGTATATTGCTAAGAAATTCTGTTACGGAAGGTGCAGAACTGCAGTTTTGTAGATATTCAAACAGCCCTACAATATTTTTATGATACTCAAGTGTGGCCATCGCTATTTCATCCGTATCCATCCTCTTAAACGGATGTTCACCTATGGTGTTAAAAGGAATAGCGGTTTTTTCATAATAATGCCGACAATAAGTGTTAAGTGCATTGCTATTGCCATTATCTTCGAACTGTCTGATAACCAGAGCCATTTTTTGCTCGTGGGCTGAAATATACTCCAACAGTAATCCGCTTCTTTCGCTATCATTTGTAAGTGCGCAATGTGCCGCAAATGCATGCAGCTGTTGGTGTATATTTCTAGTCCATTGCATAACATCATAAAGCGTTTCTATTTGCATATTATTCTCCTCAAAACGGGAGTCCTTGGTCTTTACTGTGAAAAATGAATCACTTTTCTATGCATTGATGAAAATAAACTTACTAAACAAGCCTATATTTACTATGACATTATGTCTCATTAAAAGTGCAGTTTTGAAATGATTATTGACTAAATAGTCAAACACTTATGTCTATTATTAATGATATGAACTGTTAACAACTTGTCATCAACATAAAATACTTTATAAGTCCAACAACGGCTTAATTTATGTAACATCTGGTCTTTAGCTTAAAAAGCTGGCGATAAGCCATAACCTTGTAATGAGGCTAATGACATGAGTATACCTATATTTTTCTATTGACTCTGTTCGTTGCCGCACTGATTGTTGACAATACAATGCGCACAAGAAAGAAGGAAAACTACCAATATAATATGTGCCATTCCATAACTAGATTGAAGGGCATCATCTTCCCGCTTTCAGTTAATAACAGTATTAGATTTTGGAACGAACCATAGGTGAGCTAGCCCAATATTTACCGATGTCAGTACTGAGTCGTTAATACGCACTAAACGAGCCATCAAAATATTGGGAATAACAATAATAGAAGATATAAAAGGAGTCGCCGATAACTCGGCTACTCCTTTTATTTAGCGGAAAATTTAAAAGCGGTAATTAAAACTCAGGGTCACATTACGTGGGGTTCCGTAGTGATACACACTGTATGCAAGAGGCATATAGGATGCTGCAGACATATAGGCATAGTATTTTTCATCCAGCAGGTTTTCGAGATTTAGTTGTAGGTCCATATTTTCCGCCAGATTATAACGAGCCATTAGGTTAACTAGTGAATAAGCATCTTGCTCAATTACAACGCTACCATTTTGTGCGTAACTATCACTCTGCCAGTTAACGCCACCGCCAACAGTTAATTCAGGTAAATGATCGACAAACTGATAAGTAGTAAAGAGTTTAAACTGTTTGCGAGGGCTCGTGGTCTCAAGTTCTTTGCCTTCTGTATCTTCTGCGGTGAATTGAGAGTAACCTGCCGAAATATTCCAGCCATCAATAAACTCCCCCACAACTTCTAACTCAAAGCCAGTACTTTTAGTACCTTGTATTGCATAATAAGCACTTGTCTGACCATTTGCTTTTTGCTCATCCGTCGGCTCAAAGTCTGTATCTTGCTTAGCAAAATTATCCTGTTCAATCTTAAACAGTGCCACAGTGGTGTGCAGACGGTCGTCCAGATAAGCGCTCTTTAAACCGATTTCATAGGCTTTACCTTCGAGTGGATCCAGATAGTTACCGCTAGCATCTTGTTTATTCTGCGGATTAAATATTTCGGTATAACTGGCGTAAACACGATGCTCTTCGTTTATGTCATACAAGGCGCCAACATAAGGAACGAACACGCCATCATCACCAAAGTTAGTATCAGTACCATAACTGATCCCTTCGCGGTTCCAACTAGAAATACGGCCACCGGCAATCACTTTTAAATCATCGGTAAGTGTTAGCCGAGTTGCTGCGTAGAAACCTTTCTGCTCAGTATCCATATTCAACTGGCGATTGGCGTTTGTTGACCATTCAGGCTCTTCAAAGGCGTTGCTTTGCCAATCATAAAAGTTTTCAACTGCCTTTGAGTCCCAGCCCGTCATATTCTCACGGATGGGTTCATAGGTATCAGCATAGGATTTCTGTTTGCTGTATAAGGCACCAGTCACAAATTGATGCTCACGGTTAAAGAGTTGGTAATCGCCTTTCAACTGAAAATCGAAATTATCAGAGTTACTTTCACCATGGCTGTGATAACGCTGACCGCTCAAACCTGCACCGGTTTCTTTATTCAGCAAGCCAGACATATAGATCATTTTGGTGGTGGTTTCATATTCCATGCGATTATAGTTCGCCACCAACTGCCAACCATTGCTGAAATAATGGTTCAAGTTAGCAAAATAGTTGATGTTAGTCGTTTCCCAACGGCTCCAATCTGCCGCTGTTGTAGTAGAAACATCCCAATCAGTAGCCGAACCATCGCTGAATACTGCTGGTAACGCACCCCACATCGCTCCTTTGGGGTTGTTGTTATTGTAACTACCGCCAACGCGCAGCATAGTGTTGTCAGTAATGTCTGAATCAATTACGCCGTAAAGAATGGTCTTACGGTCTTGATAAAGATCCTGATAAGAATCGCTATTGACATATTTCGCGACCATGCGACCGCGCACACTGCCACTGTCGTTGAGGCCATTAGAAACATCTGCGGTAACTTGTTTTTTATCCCAGCTACCCGTAGCAACATCAACATAGCCCTTAAGTTCGTAACTGTCGGCATGTTTGCGCACTAGGTTGATTGAAGCAGAAGGATCCCCTGCCCCCGTTAGTAAGCCTGTTGCACCACGCACCACCTCTACACGCTCATACAGAGAGATATCAGACACAGTCTCACCTGCATCGCCCCCCAAACTCCAAGATAAAGGTACGCCATCAATCTGGTAATTCTGAACCGCAAAACCACGGGCCATAAAGCCATTTCGAACGTTATCTGTTTTAGATGAAGACAAACCTACTGTGTTATTAACCACATCAACAACGGTATTGAGTGCCTGATCCTGGATCCGTTCAGCGGTCAAGATGCTCACTGACTGTGGCGTTTCCTGCAGTGACAGCCCTAAGCCTGTGGCGGTATCAATGGTTCGACTCACAGTGTACTTGCCCATCACTGTTATTTTTTCAATATTTTGATCATTTGCATTTGCATCTGCAGCAGAAGACGGCTCTGCAGCCAAGACTGACAAAGGGTTTAATGCCAAAGTAATGGCAGACGCGAGAGGTAGTAGATAAAAGCGCATAGTAATTTAGGGAGTTTATTTAGGATGAACATACGGTAACACTATTGCGAATCACTTTCATTTGTATTTTGGTGATGTATATAACAAATTCATCATTTATTAATGAGGAATAAACGTCCCCGTTGTGTTTATGCCTTCAAAAGTGAGCGTTTACGGCGAAAAAGGTTATTCTTTAACCGTATTCGGTTAATCATTCTTAATCTACGCCACTAAAAGCGACCCTGAAATTATTACTCCATAGGATCGCCATTAGTGTTTAGCTTTTACCTCATTCAGTGTGTCTGTACTATTAGCTCGGCAGGCAGAGGCCACTTTGCCACTTGCCACTCACCTTGCCAATTCTCTATCGATATCCACAGACTATCTGCGGAGGTTAGTGTCTTAGTTGCGATGGCGTGTACGTGTTGGCCATGCTTATTACCGTGCAAAATACCATTCTCGCTGCGCTGTAAATCTGCTATTGGCAAAGCCTGCGTTCCAATATTGGCATAGCCTTGGCGTATATTGCCTACCTCACCTTTTTCAAAAACCAACATAAAATCTTTCACATAGTCATCATGATGTACATAGGGTGCTTTTAGATCTAAGGGTAAAGGGGCTATTTTAAATTCACCTAACTCTTGAGCCTGCCAGGCCGGTGGAAATGTAGGTGTTAGCGACTGATACAAAAACAATAGGGGGAGCAATAGAATAAACCCACTCAGTTTATATTTATTTTTTTGCCAAAAAGTTGAATGAATGAAAGCCATTAACGTACCTCCTCTAACCTATCTGCCACAGTACTGGGGGATCCCATTTTTTTAATTGCACGCACATTACGCAGTCCCCACATCATAAATCCTGTGATTGACATACCCGATAGGATCACCCCAAAAATAAACCAAATGATTTTTGTCCAGATACCACCTAAGGTACCGTAATGCAAAGGATCTGCGATATGCATTAGCGTTTGTATCCCTGTCATCGTCTCGGGTGATGCCGTTTTTGCAATCTCCCCCGTCCAAGGGTTAATGCTGAGGTTATAAGAATACTGATCGTAAAAAATGTGATCGCCGCTACCACTCAGATGATACATGTCACGATTATGCTCTGGTTTCATCACATAGCTTGGTTGAAAGTCTGGAAAGTGCGTTTGCGCTAATGTTAAGGCTTGTGCAAATGTCACGCTTGGATCTGCGGGATTCACATCACCCTTTTGGATAAAGGGCAATTGCTCAGCAGCAACCAATGGCGCATGTGGCTCGATATCAATATCTGCATGCCAAAAAATGGCTTGGACTAAATACCATAATCCGGTAACGGCCATAATCGTGATAAACCAAATAGACCACACACCAGACAATTTATGCAAATCGGCCAATAGTGTCTTTTTACCTTGACTCACACGCAATTTCGGAGCAAAAAAACTTCGCCAAAAACGTTTATAAACAATGAGTCCCGTCACTAAAGACGCGAGCATAAACAGCGCCATCGAACAGACAAGGTAATAACCCAAGCTGTAACCGCTTTGCCAAGGAAATAATAACCAAGCATGTAAAGATCTGATAAAACCGGCAAATGTCATGCCTTCATTAATCTGTTGTATCTCACCTGTGTATTGATTGACATAGGCCATGGCATAGGGTTTATCCGCGTCACTGAACATGATCACATTGACCATATAAGGTTCTAATGTCATAGCGCCAGAGACTGCCGCACTTGGGTAGGCTTCCTCAACAATCGTCATTAATTCACTAACCGGTTTTACGGGTAAATCATTAGGGTTCAACGCCCTCGATGCAGGATTAGTTAACCAAGTGATCTCATGACTCAGTACCGCAATCGTCCCCGTCAAGCAGATAAAACAAAATAACAACCAAATTGGGAGCGACACCCAACCATGCAACATAAACCAGAATCGGTTACTGATCTTCGCCATTTGTGACTTTCCTAACACTTATCGTATTTCGCGAGTGTAAAGGTAATGCAAATTGTTATCAATACGATGCGCTAGGAATTGTTTTCAATTAGAATGCCGGTCACAAAATACTATGATGGGGAATCATGATGGATAAAAACTTGTTAGCAGCGCTCATTTCGAGCCTATTGTTAGCGCCGAGTTCCAACGCCAAATAGCTTCTTACTACTCTAGTATCGATTTCTACAATCAAGGTTTTTTCGGCGAACCGCGAAATGTCGAACTTAGCCTGAGCTATAATTTTTAGTCTAATTGTTAATCGCCAATACCGCGCATCACTTTTATGCGCGGTATACCTAAAGCTAAACTATCCTGCGTTAAAACAGCATCCGGTAAACTTCAATGGATTAACCCTTTGGGCTCAGGGGGATAATCCATTACAATGAAGTCCATTTTGAGTTCGTAAAACAGATGTTCCGCCTATGCCTAAGTCTCACACCCACATGCATCAACATTTGCAGATGCCACATGCTAAATTAGATCTGCAAGCTCTAGCGGGCACCCTTGCCTTTGAGCAAGTGACCATTATTGGTAATGCTTCTGGCGATTGGCAGCCTGCGACCACAGGTACGACATTTATTTTTAACGGTACTCAATGGGCTAAAAACAGCAATGTAAATAATCAGATAGTAAATATCGCCAACGGTGGTTTTGCTGAATCAAAATATGCCTTTGTGGTACAAGGTCATCCACAAAGTGGTCTGCTTACCCAAGCCTTGACACAAGTCGCGATTGAATTAACCCCTAAACTCGGTTGCTGGCCTTCATCTGGGTTAACCACAATAGTCTTGATGCAGCAATTGTCTCAGCATGTGCAAGTGCAGCGGATGTCACTGTTTCCGAGTTTAGCAAGACCCAATGATTTACCGTCTGACGATCACTTACCTTGCATGGTGCATAATTGGTTAGGCGAACGACGGATTGCCCAGGCTTTGGTACCATCGCTCGACTGGCCTGAATTTAGCTTAGCGTCCGTATTTTTACCTCGCCTATCCGCAATAAACCAAATGCAACCATGCCAAGTCGCACCTAGGATAAACGCAGGTAATCCCTTTGATTTGCTTGAGCGTTTACAGGAATCGAGCTCATTAATCGCAGATGCGCTAAATCCAGCCACACGGCAGACGCAATTTGAATGGCTAATCACACTGGCGCATACACCCATCAACATTTGGCTGCAATTTGCTCATCCTAGCCAGCTCATCAATGCTGAAGCTTTATTTTTCAACCACATGCCAGAATCAAAACCCAGCTATTGGTATTTAATGGATACTCAGGCATCTCAATATCTTGATGCGATTCGCCATAGTTTGGCCTATTGTTGGCAAACGTTGTCGACTAAGCACACGAGCTTAATTGGCAACGAGCCTTCAAACGGCTCGTGACCCTCCCCCTGTGTCCACTACCATTCGCATTCAAAACACATTCAAAATACCTAAGGCGAATGTCGTTTTACATTTTGCCTTGCCCTCTAGCGACGCTAAATTAACCTCTGTTCAAATGCATGACTCAAAACGTCAACACACCCTAGTTAAGGGGATTTTTACCCAATGCGATCCCCAGCGGTTCAAAGTAATTGATCAGCGCCTGAAAAATCACTTGTCTGTGGGTCTCATCGGGATAAGCCCCCTCCTTTGCCATTGCTGAAAAACGGGTTCCCGACACTAAATACGGATTCGAAATATCAGTATAGGATTCAATACAGGCTTCAAATGCTCGCGCCATCATCTCCGTTGGCCGAGAGAAGTACTGCATCCCATGTTTTTTATCTAATGCAATCGCTCGGCGAACATAATCATGGGGCTCATCACCCTGCCCACTCAACAATGTCACTTTGAAGATCTCAGATAATCGAACATTTAATGGATGATCTATGATGGGCAGATCGGATAGCCAAAGATCGCTCGCACACTGAAACCGCTTATTAGTAGGTTTGAATGATTTAGCGGCAATATAATGGTCAAACGCATGCCAAAACTCATGGGCTAAAGCACCTGCACCTGCATTTTTAGCCAATGCCAACTCTCGGGTCGCGGGAGCATAATGGGCCTGAACGCCCTTTTGGCCGCCATGACCAAAGGCCAGGCTGACGGTTTCCCGCAGCCCTAAAGTCAAAGGTGGCAATTTTAAGATAAAGGCCAGATCGGCGAGCGAATCAAACACTAAATCCGCAGCAATGCGCGATTCATCCCGCGTCACCCAGCGGCCAACACGCACATGGCTAAAACCAAAGGTTTGTTTAATATCAAGAAAAGTGACTTGCTCACCAAATCGATAATCGGGTCCATGGCGGTTATATTGCTGATTGATTAACACGGCTTCCCTTGAACCCTATGCAGTGAGAGACACATTAAGCTGGCTATTTTAGGTGAAAATGCACAGGAACAAAACGCTGCATTAAGTGCAATATCAAGTTAAGAATAGAAGCCAAGCAGCGCTTACTCTTGGTTTGGTATCACGATGCTTAGATTTCGACAACTATTGGGCTAGCTAAGCTTTAGCCGTTAATATCACATCATCCCAAACCACGACACGATTTCGCCCCGTAGTTTTAGCGTGATACAAGGCTTTATCGGCCTCGGCCACCAGCTTTTCAGCATCTGAACGGCACTGACTCCCTATTTCAATCGATGAAGGCACAGACTGAAGCGCTAAAATACCGCTGTTTTCTTCGATGGCATGATGAGTCATTACAGGTGTTAACGCACTCACTCCTGCCGAAAATTGATAGTGAAAATCGGCGACTATCGCTGAAATATCTTCATTCGCAAGCGCTAACATCATACGCGTCACAATTTTCTGCGCGACATCGACCGACGTTTCTGGCAGTAATAGCGCAAATTCCTCACCGCCGAAGCGACCAAAGATATCGTATGGGCGCGTGCGAGCACTGATAAATTGGGTAAAATGCTGCAGTATCTTGTCACCCACTTGATGCCCATAGCGATCATTAACGAGTTTAAAATAATCGATATCCATCATGACAAGGCACAAAGGTAACTGTAGACGACTCAAGCGTTTGATTTCATGCTCTAACTGCTGGAAAAAATGCCGTCGATTGGCAATACCGGTTAATTCATCGGTGAGTGCGAGTCGATTCAACTCAGTCTGCGCATTCCTTAGGGCAAATTCGACCTGTTTTAACTGGGTAATATCGGTGCAAACAATGACCATATCGCCATTGTGATAAACCTGCTCAGAAAGTTGCAACCAGCTACCGTCGACCAGATCCACTTCAAAACGTCGAAAAGCTGATTTACGTTGATTCGCATGAATAAGTTCAAGCCATTCCTCTATGGTTTCATGATCAATTTTAGGCCCTTGCTTATGGGTAAAGGCAAAGTGCATCATGTCGTCAAAATGCCGGCCAGCCATGTCTTGATCAACAAAACCAAACATTTTCGCAAAGGTATGGTTATAAAAGATAAAATGATTGTGCTTGTCCAAAACAGCGAGGCCATTCTCGCTTAGCCGTAAGGCTTCGGTTAAAAAGGGGTAAACAGACTCAAGAGATTCTTTTTCCATCGATTATTCCTAGCAATGACGCTTTTAGAGAAGATCTCCGACATGTTTAGATTAGCAGCGTTCTACACTAATCACAGCGTCTTTGTCTTTACCCCCATATTACCGCAACGGGATTGACTCTACCGCGATGTAAATCCCACTCATTCGGCAAATAAGCTTTAAAAACCAGATCCAATGCTTTGATAATTTACGATTTTACGGCCAATTTACTGAGAAATATTTCAGCACTAAAAGGTTTCTGCATGAAATGTACCTCAGGGAATAATGCTAACTCAGGAATATCATCGCTATCATTAGCTGAAAGCAAAAAGAAGCGACAGTGATGCTCAAACTGGGTATCACTGGCAAGGTTTTGTAATGTTTGTTGCATCTGTTTGATAAGTTGCAAGCCATTCATATCTTGTAAACGGTAATCCACAATAACAATATGTGGCAATGAGTGAATCAACATCTTAAGTGCTTGCGCTGCGTTATCAACACTGAAGGTTTGAAAATGATAGTGCTCTAGCATGGCTTTGCAAATCTCAAGGTTAAACAGATTATCATCTATGATTAACACTTTTTGTTGATCATATTGAATCGTTAATCGTTCTTTCACCTCGGTAAGTTGGCAGGGAAAATGTAACAGCACTGTGGTGCCTTTGCCCTTTTGACTGCGCAACATAAACTTACCGCCAATTTGCTCAAGCAATCGATTACAAGTATAGAGTCCTAATCCCATGCCCGATGTTGTTGTATATGAGTTAGATGCGTGCATAAAGGGATCAACTAAAGCGCGCTGTGCTTCCTTTGACATTCCCTCGCCAAAATCGCGGATCAGTACCCTAAGCATAGGACTATGGTCTTTATGGTGACGTTTAAGGCGTAAGTCCATATAACAATGCACTTCGCTACCCGTACTGTATTTAAAGGCATTATTGATAATGTTCGTCATGAGTTGGAATAACTTAGTCCCATCGAGCTCGATAAACTTCGGCAAAGACTCATTCACGACAACCTGTAAACGTTTACCCGATGTCGCACTAAAAGCACGATAGTAATCCTCAATATTGCTCAGATATTCGTGCAAATTGACTAAATGCCGATTCAATTTTAACTGCCCAGCTTCAGCCTTACTGTAATTCAACGTATTTTCGGCAACCGAGTAAAGTAAGTTAGCTGACCAGGTCATTTTATCGATAATTTCGTCCAGTTTTTGTGGCTGTGAGCGCGCTTTTTTTAACATGCGACTGTAGCCAAGAATGGCATTGATAGGAGTGCGGATCTCATGATTTATGCTGGAAAGTACTGCTAATCTAGATCGATTATCGAGCTTAATCTGCTCTACAATATGCTGATTTTTAGACTTAAAATACAAAAGAAAAGACAGAGTAATACCAAGAGAAGCAATCAGTAAGATAATCACGATTAGCTCGACAACCTCTTTTTGTGGCACTTGATATTCTATGCGTAAATCTACCCGGGTTTGGTATCCAGGAATATCCAAAGTTCGGCTATCTGAGTAGCTAAACATTGAAAATATGCCTGTGGAAAACTCATGGTTACAGGATGAACTTTGCAATAACGATTGTTCAAATTGATAGCTAATACATACACCCTGCTCCTGCTCAATCCGCGCTAATATCCGCTGATGAGAAATGGCATAGACTAAATAAAGCATATTAGGCCCATCGATATTAACAACCGCTAACGTGTAATCGGCAAGGCTAGCCTGAAGTTCGCCTTTACTATTCTTGACTAATTTAAGTGGCTTAAGTTCTGGCGCCATTGTCTGATCAGAGATATAGGCCAGTTCAAGTTCGGGGGTCAGTGTAAAAGCGACAGCAGATTTGATCTTCAGTAAGTCCTTAGCAAAAACCTCAAATTCCTGTGACGTTACCTCACTCGAAGCATAAAAAAACGATTTTAGCGCATCCAACATAATTTCATGTTGTAAGAACATATCCCGTGAAGAAGTAAAAACCGCTTCTGCTTTTTTATTGTAAATGGAGTCAAATTCATAACGTGAGTGGGACAAGGTTAACCACAGCACCAACAGAGTGACCCATAAGCCACTGAACATATTGATACAAGCGCTATATTTAAAGCTCATTAGCGTAATCCATTACGGCCTTTAGCAAGCTGCATAACTGATGTTCAAACTGCTCTCGCTCGCAAACATCCATGACAGACAGCATATCTTTAAGCTGCAAGTAGCGCGCAATACCCGTAAATTGATGTTTCAGGCCTTCGATACTGTCAGAGGACTCATATTGTTCTAGCCCAAGTCGCATTCGCTGTAATTCAGCAATCAGTGTCAATCGCAGTCGCGATTGCTGTTCTTGGCTGTATTGCTCAAAGAATACAGATAAGGCCTTGGGTAACTCAGTATTAGCATTCATACATTAGGCACTCCTATTATATTGAGCAATCCAATCAATAAGATAACGACCTTCAATCGGGGGGCTGTACAAATAACCTTGGGCAACATCACATCCCAACTCAGAGAGAATTAACTCTATTGCACTTGTCTCAACGCCTTCTGCAACCACCTTTACGTGCATCTTTTGCGCAAGCGCGATGGTGGACTCTACGATGAGATAATGTTGATGATTGATATCCATATCGGAGACAAAACTTTTATCAATTTTGATCTCTTTAAAGGGAATGGCATCAAGACGATCATAAGTAGAATAACTTTTACCGAAATCATCGAGGGAAATATCAATATTATTGATGATCAACCGTGCAATTGAGTTAAGCACTCTATCTTGGTTAATGATTTCCTGTGATTCGGTGAGCTCTAAAATCAAATGGATTTGTTTATACTCACGACCACATTCGATGATGTACTCAATGAGTTCATCACAGGTCAAATCATCTGCGGTAATGTTAATCGACAGGGCAAACGCCATTAATAACGGTTGGCGCGACCAACATTGCAATGCTTGGGAAATAACCATGCGCGAAAACAAGCTATTTAGCCCCTGCTGATTCACCAGTGGCAAAAAAACGTCGGGATAAATATAGCCATTGGATTGATCGCAAAGCCGCGAAAGCACTTCAAAACCGATGATCGCTTTTGTTTTAAGGTTAATCTTAGGCTGATAACACAAAATTAATTGTTCATTTTTGAGCAATTGCCGCACATTGATATTCGCCGCCATGTCTTGCACGATAGACTCATCTTGATGGGCACGGTTTCTATCGTCGGAGGCGTCTAGCAATGGCGTTAAAATGTCATTCACATTGATAGGTTTAGCAAATACGCCAAGCAAGTTGAGTTTCAAACCCGTGATAATGCTATCCACCAGTTCTAAAGTCCGTTTATCCGAGGAGCTGATCACCGCAATCGGAATGGCAGTAAATCGGGGCTCGGAGGCCAACATATTAATCACCGCAATACCGTCACCTTGATCCATTTTTAATTCTAAAATGACTAAATCAAGTTTTGCTTCTACAGCTAAGATCAGTTCAATTCCTTGATTACCATTACTGGCTTCATAGATCTCCACATTGTCCTCTGCTAAGTACTTATGGATATCAGCTTTCATGGTTTCTCTAATAAAGCGTTGATCATCTATGATGAGAATATTCATATATTGGTCTCTAACTGCATAAAGAAAATGGGATCAATCGTCTGGGATTTGGATGTAGGGATAACAGAAAGCTTGAGTAAATTACGATTCGCCATGACTTCTGTGCGACTGGAGAAAAACGAATAGTTTTTGACTGGTTTGAAGCCGCCTTCTATCGTTCTAACTTTAAATATGGGCAACTTAAATTGCGTCAATTTTCGTTTTAGTGACTCATCACAGATATTAAAACTCAAAAACTTAAGTGAGCGACTCGTGGCCAATTCATTGAGATAAACAGACATCATATAATTTTCAATATAAGGCGTTACGCCAAAGGAGGAGAACACCATTAAGGTATCTGGCAAAGCTTGACTGTTATGGTTAATGACCTCAAACAAGTCCACCTCATCATTCATAAATTCGAGGGCAATTTTGCCTTGAGTGCGGCAGAATAGACTGTGTCCAATGATTTGATCCCCAAAGCTAAAAGCCACCACCAATGAGAGTCCACGAAAAAAAGGTTGAGATAACTTACGGCTCACAAAGGATAAACGCGGGTTACTTTCATAAACCAAGCTAAGTTGCAGCAGGGTCATAAAGTTTTGATGGTGGCTTTCGATAAACTCGACACGATAAGGAGTATTACGGTAGTACGGATGATCACTGCGTTCTATGGTCGATGCAAAAAGGTTAATTAACGCTAAACCTTCGTTGATGAATTTTTTGTCCTCCCGATAAATATCAAACCGTTCAGAGCCAAATATTTCAACGATTTCAGACTGTTTAGCTAGGGATGGAATGTTAACTCCCCGCTCCCAACGGCTAATAGTGATGGAGTCTAACATATCGAACAGGCAGCTTTTTTGCCTGAGTAGACTACATAAATCTTCTTGAGATAAATTATTCTCACTGCGGGTGTGTTTTAAGAAATTGGAGAATGTCTGTGCACTTGTTTTGCTTTGATAGGAGATAGGTGTACAAATCATATCGCGTTCCATCTGAATTTTTTATTTTATCTAGCAGCTCCATATACGTCTTATGGTCGATGTCATCTACTGGCTCTGGATGTCTAAATGTAAAAGTAATCCAAATGCGTTGAAGTTTCTCGATGAAATAAAGTCCAGTGATTTTTTCGTCACTCATCACTCAGTTCCTCCATCTCAGCCTTTTATTCACCACGTTTTTTGCAATAGGAAAACGAGTATAAATGCCATTGTTTATCTGAGACCATGGCACAGTCAAAAAAGCGATGGAAAAAAGTGTCTAGTTATTCGTTCGGTTAAATCATTGCATCATAGATAAAACAGCAATCAACAGACCCTCCTATAAAACCGCATAAAATATAAGATTCACCAGCAAAGGCCATAAAACGCCAAATTGATTATTTATGCGTTAAATATTCAAAATGTTGGATATAACTTCGGGATTTTTCTCACTGAACCACGTTTTTCACGCATGGTTATTCACGTTTGGAATAGGCAAACCGCGACAGTATCAGCTTAGAGATATAAGTAGGATAGTTTTTAATGGCTTATGGCTTATGGCTTAAGCAAGCTAGCTGCGAAAATAAGTGGGTAATGGGCCAGTCCAGCGTTTAAAGGAACGCCTATAATCACTGGCGTCGCTGAAGGATAAAGAAGTGCCAATACTGTGAGAATCTTGTGCAGGTGTCGCCAAGTTATAGCGTGCTTTGATTAAACGGGTCTCATCAGCAAATATCAGCGAGTTGGGCAAACTTAAGTTATCCCGCATTAGACACAAAAGAATACCAGCCGCTAAGCCTAACCGCAGTTCGAATATAGTAGTGATTGACATATCCCTTGGCGCTGAATGACGGCAGCGCCGAAACCTATGGTTTGACCGTTACGCATCTGCAAGTCGGCAGCGGCGTTTGGCAACAGAGAATGCTGGTGGAGCAAGACGGCTAAAACTACTTACCCAATGATAATCAAACATTTAAATGGTTACCTTGGAGCTGTATCGTCAAACACCTTGACGTTAACTCTGGACATTTAAGCGACGAAGATGAACAAAAGGCACAAAGTATAAAGCACAGGAGTTAGAGAAGGCGCTGGTATTGGTCGTAAACATGAGCAACCAGCACCATCTGATTGCAAATTGATGAATTAACTGGTTATGCACTAGATATGCAAATCTAAAACTATAATCCCCGAGATTTTTCTCACCTTAATGCAATAAAGTGAATAGTTAATCATAAAAAGAGGTTAGCTGTATTCAACAGCTAACCTCTTCTCTTTAAATCAGGCGATAAATCAGATGTTCTATCATACAACTAGAGCCATGACTTCAAAACGACTCTTACAAAAGCTAACTCATACCAGAGCTAATTTTTTACGGGTACGAAAATAGCAAGTTGAGTCTAGTCACTGTAAATCACGAATGTAAAACTAACGCCTGTGAAAAACCATACCCACTCAATTCGACAGACATGGGATTAGCCGCGTTTAGTGCCCCACGGATCGTTATCATCCGTCGATGGGCTTGGTCCTGAACGCTCAGCCATTCTTGAATCGTTTCTTGGCTCGTTTCGGGGTTCGCTGCGGCGCTGTGAGTTGCTATTCGATGAACCATATCCAGAGCCGGTGCCACGTCCACCCGTAGGTTTTTTGCCTGAGCTTTTACCTGAACCATTACCAAAGCTCTTACCTGAGCCATAACCAGAGTTAGGACGTTTATTACCCGCTTCGTACTCGGCGCTGGCTTGTGCCTGCATTTTAGCGATAGATTCTATGGTGAGTTCCATCGGTTTACGCGGCGCGATACCTGAGGCAAAACCTCGTTCGCGTGGCTTAAGATCAAACTGCTCACCGACGGCTTTAGGCATACGCTTGAATCGATACAGGTAAAAGTTTTCCACTTTCTCCCGCGCCCACTCAGTCTTCTTGAGGAAAATAATACAGGCCTCAATGGTCGGGTTGGTGTTAAAGCAACCTAGCTTTAATGCCGCGTATAAAATTTTCCAGCCATAAAAATCGACTAACTCAGTGATCATTGTCTCGAGTTTGAGGCCGTGTAACGGGTTGTTCTGTTGCTCTTCAATCATGGGAATTCCAAGTTCAGCCCTATTGGCTGATTTTACTGTATTAGTTTACGGTTTTGAGTTGTTAAACGAGTGACTCAATTCGCTACTAAAATTCGCGATTAGAGAAATCACTCAAGTTATGAAGTCATGAGCCACTGACGTTGCTACGGCAATAGCATAGGGCGTTAAGCCTTATTGCTCGTGATGCTTAGATCTTAAATCTTACGGACCTAAAGCCTCCAAACTGAGCCATTAAATATTAGCCGTAAAATCTGCTGCTCGACAAAACTGCGGGAATAATAACGGTAAATAAGCTAAACGCCTTCTTTTATTTGCGCTAGTGAGGTTTGGCATCGGCTTTAGGGCAAAGAAAATACGCCGCAGCCGACGGTTTTAATCTGCATATCTGCGATATCACGCTAACAGGTATGAACTCAGCATCAAGCTCAAACCCGTTTCTAAATTTTACCTATGATCCGCTGATGCCTTGGGTCAACCACAAAATAAACGCCACTGAAACGGCTCAATTTATAGCTGCGCATCACATCCTTGCTCGCATCTTTAGCCCTTAGTCTGTATACTCCGCGACCTTATTATCCCAACTTTAATGTTTTGGCTTAGAGTGGGTGAAGCGCATGTTTCATTTTGAGGCTTGTTTGTCACAATCTCCGTTAGCAAATACCTAGGAAAGCTCCTTTGATCTCTACCGCGAACATCACGATGCAGTTTGGCCCTGAGCCATTGTTTGAAAACATTTCAGCGAAATTTGGCAATGGTCACCGCTATGGTTTGATCGGCGCGAATGGCTGTGGCAAATCGACCTTTATGAAGATCCTCAGCGGAGCGTTAGCGCCAACCTCTGGCAATGTGTCCATCACGCCTGGCTTAAAAGTCGGTACCCTAAGCCAAGATCAGTTCGCGTTTGAACAATACAGTGTGATCGATGCGGTGATCATGGGGGATGTTGCCCTGTGGAAAGTCAAACAGGAACGCGATGCAATCTACGCCAATCCGAATATGACCGAAGAAGATGGCATGCGCGTTGGCGATCTTGAAAGTGAATTTGCCGAAATGGATGGCTACAGCGCCGAAAGCCGCGCCGGTGAAATTCTGCTCGAAGCGGGTATTGAAGAATCTTTCCATTACGGCCTAATGCAACAAGTCGCACCGGGTTGGAAACTGCGGGTATTGTTGGCACAAGCACTATTTGCCAACCCAGATATTTTGCTGCTCGACGAACCAACCAACAACTTGGACATACATACCATTAGCTGGTTAGAAGCCGAGTTGAACAAACGCAAATGCACCATGATCATTATTTCCCATGATAGGCATTTCTTGAATGCCGTATGTACCCACATGGCTGATATCGATTACGGCGAACTGCGCATTTACCCTGGTAACTACGAATACTTCCTTGCACAATCGTCTTTGATCCGTGAACAATTATTATCGGGCAACGCCAAGAAAAGTGCTGAAATCGAAGAACTGCAAGACTTCGTCAACCGCTTCGGTGCCAACGCATCTAAGGCAAAACAAGCCAGCTCGCGCGCGAAAAAAATGGACAAGATCAAGCTTGATGAAGTGAAATCATCAAGCCGTATTCACCCTTCTATTCGTTTCGATGCCGGCAAGAAAATGCATCGCCAAGCACTGATCCTCGAAGATTTGGCCCACGGGTTTGATGGTGAGCTGCTATTCGAAGGCGGCGACTTAATCCTCGAAGCCGGTGCAAAATTAGCGATTATCGGCGAAAACGGCGTGGGTAAAACCACTTTCCTACGTTGCTTAGTCAATGATTTAGAACATAATAAAGGCGTGATCAAGTGGTCAGAAAACGCATCAATCGGCTACTGTCCACAAGACAGCAGTGACGAATTTGATAATGACTACACGTTAATGGATTGGATGTCACAGTGGCGCCAACCTAAGCACAACGATCTTATGGTACGCGCCATGTTAGGCCGTCTGCTGTTCACCGAAGATGACGCGAACAAGAAAGCCCGTAACTGTTCAGGCGGTGAGAAAAACCGCTTGTTATTCGGTAAGTTAATGATGCAAGACATCAATGTGCTGATCATGGACGAACCGACTAACCACATGGACATGGAAGCCATCGAAGCACTCAATAATGCGTTGAAAGACTTTGAAGGCACTTTGATATTCGTCAGTCATGACCGTGAGTTTGTATCGTCACTCGCAACACGTATCATTGATATTAAAGATAAAAAAGTGATTAACTTCCAAGGCACTTTCGATGAGTACCTTTCAAGCCAAGCTGAAATGGAAGCGAGAAAAAGCGCGTAATGTTGTGCTTTGATAAACCTTAATCGGCTATGTCAGCTTGATTAAAAGAGTCGTCATTGGAGAACCTACTGACGACTTTTTATCGATATCTAAAGAGCGATATGATTGGTAAAACATGAAGTATTGCTGCTTTGGGCCTTGGATACACAGCTGTCTATTCGTTATCTAGAGTGCTATAATTCATGCACTTAATTGAGGTTGATCCTATGAAAACTAAATCAAAAAACACACAAGTGACTCAAAATCGACTCTATCGCGCTGTGGCCAGTTCAACCGCTATTGAGACGGGTAAAACTACGGCTGAAGTTGAAGCAAAATTGAAGGCCAAAAAAAGCCGTTTCAGTCATTTGACCTTAGCCTAAACTTCATTCGTTTTTAGCGCTGAGCACATCGTTTACCAAACGAGCCATATGTTGATAATCCCCACCCAACCCTGCTTGAATTGACTTAAAATAAAAATCTCTATTTTGTTCCCAAATCCCATAATCAAGTGGGAGATAACCCGCCTTTACTGCCAACACATCGAGTATCAAACGTGACAAACGTCCATTTCCCTCTCCAAATGGGTGAATTAGGATAAATTCCACATGACTTTCAGCCAAGTAACTCACAACTTTGTCTCTAGAAAACGAACTTAAACCATTGAACTTGCTCAAATATTCCTTTTCAAACTGAGTGAGACACTTAAGTATTTGAGCCGCTGCCGTAAATTCGAAACCACCTTTTCCCATATTGACTGTACGCCGTTCACCAGTCCAGTAATAAACATTACCGAGCCATTTTCGATGCCACTCAAAGAGCATACCAACCGATAGATGCTCGCTTTCAATAACACCAGATTGAAACACGTACTCATAAAGCTTTAGTAACAACTGAGTCTCTACCTCTGCCATATCCTCTGCATCGGTTATCGCGAGTTTGTTACGAAGTATATGGCCGCCGGAACCGGGTTCGAATTCATCCTCGGTAGTGCCAATATGATATTTCGACATGATAATAGACCCGCTAACTGTAATAACTAATAGAAAAGCAAATATCCGAGTCACAGACAACTTAACACAACTACTCGATGAGATTGACCACACAAGTCTTTGAAATAGGTATGTAGAAACTATGGGCTATAAATTAGCTTATTAATTTTTTTAACCAATATCTCGCGATTTTTAGCCAGTTTAAAAATTGTCGGCAAATGTCGAATGACTATCGGCTCAGACTCAAATACCGCATCGCGATCTTTGGCCTGAATATAATCACGGATCTGAAGCATCATCTGTTTATTAAATGCCCAAAGTGAATGACCTTTAAACTCAAGGGAATAAAATGCGTCATTGGGCCATTCAAGTCGATGTTTCTGTTTTGCCATACACTGATAACAACAAATAAGACCAAGATCTGTACCGTCTGTAAAAGCACTGTTCGCCCTATGTTCCCAAGTCGAAGTACCTTGGTATTTTTCTGGCAATTTTTCCCGCCAAGAAGCATCCAATAGCGGAGGGAAAAACAGCACACCTGGCCATTTATGGGCAAACCTTTGATTAAACTGCTTGATCTCAAACTGTCTACCCTCAAATAAATGCACATCTTTTTTCTCTAAACGAAAAACATGGGCAAAGGTAAAAGTGGCGCAGCCAGTACAATGGGGGCAAGTAACCTCAACTCCGTTTGGTAGGCTAAAAAACTCATAAAATCCTGTCATTGATATGACATTCCAAATGATTTAGAGACTAATTTGGAGCTCATCAATTTTCCAACCACCTTCATTTATCATGCTAATTCTTTGTTTTTCATTCGCCTCCGATGTATTACCACAGAGATCTTTTTGTACATATTCAAGAACGGCCGTATCCCCTTCGATCACCTGCGACACTAAGGTGAGTGCTTTGCACTTGGCAGTCGCTTTTGAAAATGAAAGATAAGATGCGATCACTTCATCGCGGGACTGCTTCATCTGCTGCATATACTGTGGGAACTTAGACTCAACATCCGCTTGCTTACGTTGGGTATAGTAAGCCTTGTCCTCTTGATAACTCATCCCCTGCTGTACCTTAGCATTGTACTCGTCATAGACTTCGCTCGGCGATTTAGGCGTTGTACAACCTATCAGCACAAGCACAGATATGGGCAGTAAGAAAATCGATTTCATCATCAAACCTCCAAAACTAGACATGTATTATCAATAAATTCCATGGTGCATTCATCTGCTTGTTGTCACTGAACGAGTGCGCCATATATGTCTACTAAATACTCCTTATTCTCTTTGAAATTAATTACCTTGGCAGAAATTAAACCTTTACTATCAACAGGTAACGAAATAAATGAAGATAAAATGTAATGCCACCAAGATAACATGTAAATAGTTCATTGATTACTTTAGCTTGGCAGCGTTGCTCATTCAATTGCAGCACAGTTGCTTACCTTGGCGAGTGCTAAAAATAAGTGCCATAAAGCTGTGAGCATGCTCTAAATTGCAGTATTTGACAGGTCATTGTCTAATGCATTAAAAGGCACAAAGGTCTTTTTATCGAACCAGAGAGGCGAGCGATTTTGTCCTGCAAGCTGATAAGCCCAAGTAGTAATGGCTTCAGAGCGATCACTCTCACAGACGAAATATCGACTGAGTTCAGAGTGTAACGTTTGGCCATGCCGGATAATATTTTGCTCATACCAGTTATCTTTATGGTGCTGAGCGGCAAGATGATCGCGTTTTTGATTATTACAGCTGCTATGTGCGAGGACAAAATTATGGCCTAAATCATTAGGATATCGTGCCCAAGGGATAAAATGATCCACTTCGCCTGTTTCTTTTAATGATTTTTGGCAATAGAAGCATTGGCCTTTTTGGATATCAAGCAGTACAGGTCTAGCATAGGTGATCGTCTGTCTGTCGCTACCAAACAGAAACTCACTTAAATTGCCTTTACTGCCTATAATGACCTGATTTGCTGGAAACTCGGCGATTTTTTGTACCCATTGAGTACGAGCCAATGACACCACTAAATCGTGAAATCGCCTGAAGCAAAATGCGATACCCGGATTCAACTCGATGTAATTTTTCGTTTTATCATGGGGATAAAGGAAACATTCTTCATTACGTGACAAGTTTTGTAAGCGCCATAAGGGGCCATCTTTAAACGTACCGCGCGTTTTACGCAATAAAGCTGGATAACTAAGATGCGCTTTTAACTGGGATAGACTGTTAACACCTTGATGGCGTAGTTCAATCAAACTGTTGATCAAGGCTGATTGCTTTCCACTATTTTGGATCAGGACAAAATACCCATCATTGGCACCAAAAGGCAAAGAGTGTTGCCAGTAAAGTTCAATAAACTTCTCTACCAAATCATCAATACTGATCGCGGTTTTCAGCGCAGGATCGGCATTGAGTATTAATGGCCGTTCGATACAGATATCGGCGATCGTATGCAGTAAGGCAAATTTGTAAGTTGCAACGAAATCCCCTTCAACTAACAGACGTTGTAAATAGCTAATAAATTCAACTTGTCTTCTCGCATCAATCGGCATTCAGTCGCTCCTGAATAATAACGCTTGCTTCAGGTGCATTTACGTTTGGCATCAGTTTGGGTGTAAAAACTAACGTCTGCCAATGCACTTGTGAGCGACCGAGTTTATCGGTTTCATCTTGGCTCAAATCTAAAAGTCGTAGCTGACAATCTGCAGCAAGTGTGAGCAGTTCATCGGCACTGACTGGGTGCATAACGCGTGCATCGGGGCTTGGGCCATGGCGCAAACTGATGACTAAAAGTCCAGTCGAATTGAGTAAGCGTGAGAGTGTTACTAGTGCAAGTGGGCGCTCTGAGGGAGATAAATGCATCCACACAGCGCTGAGTAAAATCAGATCAAACTGTTGCGCTAGGCCAACCACTTTTTGCAACTGAGGTAAACCATCCTCAATCCAACGCACGGGTAGCTCCCGAGTTAACACCTGCCCCATTTTCGCTAAAACAACCGCAGGTTCGACTGCAATAATTTGTGTTTCTTTGCCCTGTGTTTTTTCGGCTAAATAATGCACATCCCGCCCAGAACCTGCTCCCACATCCAATATCGACAATGTATTTTTGGTGAGTAGAGGCAAAAGATGATGCAACCAACTCGAATGCACTTCTTCAAAGGTTTTAGACAAATACTGTGCCGCGAGTATTTCGGCGTGGTCATTATAAAACACAGTGCTCACTGACAACGATCCTTTTGCAACAAGTGATTGTTTTTACAGACGCTAACTTATCACAGTCGTATTTGATAAAAAATACATGTCATTATTATCATGCTGTTTTGCATAAAATATTTAGCATTATGTTGTTCGCGATCACTGTGCTGATTTCAGCTATTCGACCCAATATTCTTATCAATGCCTATGCAATCTCAGCATTTCCCCGTCGTTTTTGTCGCAGTGGTTTACACTCTATGAGTGAGTGTAAAGATAAGTGCAATTGATTGAATCTGTTACATGCTCTCCAGAGCAGTTTCCATTTCAGTGTGGGAGTAAACGGGTTTTAACGTCTTGGCGTAGCGTCTACATAGAGATTAAGACCTAGGGCTCAATTATTTAGGATATCTATTGCCTATGAGTTTTGAAGATTCGTTAGAGCAACTTAAACGACAGTTTTTACATGCACTGCCGGATAAAAAGAAACAAATCATTACCTTGTGGATTTCATTGCGTAAAAATTGGGACGCACACATGCTGTCTGCCGTGTACCGAGAGGTGCATAACTTAAAAGGGTCGAGCGAGACCTTTGGGTTGTCAGATACCAAACACATAGTCGATAAACTGGAGTTGCTGCTTAAGGGGCTGCTCAATGCGCCAGCCCCCGAACTGCCTACTATCAAAGGCTTAGATACCCTCTTCCACCAGTTGTTACAAAACAATATGCGCGGCCAACCGTCGGCGCCAGTAGTAGAGGCGCAAATGCAGCAAAGCACCTATAAACCGTCAAAGGCGCGCCATGAGCACCATATTGCCATCATAGAAGACGATGGTAATGTCGGCGCTATGATCACAAAGCAGCTGCGAGAGTTCGGTTTTAGTGTGCAGCATTTTTTGAATTTCACGAGCTTTCTGGTGGTGCAAAATAAAACGCCCTTCGATCTGATTTTATTAGATTTAATTCTACCCGATTGGACTGAAGAGGCCTTGTTCGAAGCCGCCACTGAGTTTGAGAAGAATAATACCCGAGTGTTTGTTTTATCCTCGCGGGGAGATTTTGACATGCGGCTATTGGCCATTCGTGCCAATGTCAGCGAATATTTTGTCAAACCTGCTGAGACCACTTTATTAGTGCGCAAAATCCATCAATCCCTCAAAATGTCAGAGAAACAACCCTTGAAGGTGTTACTGGTGGATGATCAACAATCTATGGTGGATTACTTTTCAAGTCTGTTACGCAGTCACGGTTTGATGGTAAAAGGGTTATCGAGTGCCGAGCAAGTCTTGCCTGCCCTTGAGCAATTTGAGCCTGATTTGTTTATCTTCGATTTGTACATGCCCGAAGTGAACGGGCTTGAGCTGGCAAAGATGATCCGTCAATTGGACAAATACACCTCGAGCCCAATTCTCGTGTTGAGCTCTGATGATACGATGCAGAATAAAGTCAGCATCATACAAGCGGGATCAGATGACTTAATTTCAAAGTAAACCGCGCCGAGTTTATTCGTCGCGCAGGTGATTTCCCGTGCGCAACGGGGTCATGATATTCGCAGTTCGGCTAGTCGCGACAGCTTAACTGGGCTGCTAAATCATACCCAAATTCTGGTGGCTGCGAGACGCTGTTTTAACGTAGCGAAACGGATTAACTCTCAAGTTTGTATCGCTATGTTCGATTTAGATCACTTCAAAAAGGTCAACGATACTTATGGTCATTCCGGTGGTGATAAGGTGTTGTTGGCATTTGCCCACCTGTTACAACAATCCTTACGTCAAACTGACTTTACCGGCCGCTACGGTGGTGAAGAATTTATGTTAGTGCTGCCAGATATGCAAAAACCACTGGCGATTGCCAAGTTGAATGCGATCCGTGAAAGCTTTAGCCATATCGTATTTGTTGAAGATGGCGTCGAATTTAAGGTGACGCTCAGCGGCGGTTTAGCCTTTTCGGATCAATGTGAGGAATTTCAAGATTGCCTGTTACTGGCAGATAAAAACCTTTACGAAGCTAAGCGTTTAGGTAGAAATCAGCTCGTGGTTTCTACGACTGACTAACCCTAAACAGAATGAGCCACTGCAGCGCACAAATCAGTTCGGCGTAATGCTCTTCCTGCGAGACTCACGTTCTATTCGTTACTTTTTAATCCCACTCAGCGTGGGCGGTCACAGTGAGCTTAAATGGTTAATGAGCTTGCTCGGCATCTGCGATAACTCCACTACATAATCTACTGCACGGCACTTTATTGCTTCTCGTGGCATGCCAAATACCACACAACTTTGTTCATCTTGGGCAAATGTAGTGACGCCTTTTTGGTGTAACGCCACCATGCCTTCGGCGCCATCTTTGCCCATACCGGTTAAAATCATCGCGCTCATATTGGGCGCGGCACATTGGGCCAAGGCCGTAAACATCACATCGACCGAAGGTCTGTGGCCACTGACCTTTTCATCTTGGGTTAATTTAACTTTATAACTACCACCCACTTTGATGATCTCAAGGTGATGATCGCCAGGGGCAACATAGGCATAACTGGGTAAGAGTCGTTCCCCATGCTCGGCTTCTTTGACAGTAATCCGTGACTGTCGATTTAAACGTTCCGCAAAAGTGCGGGTAAACCCCGCTGGCATATGTTGGGTGATCACTATCGGCGGCATAGCCGCGGGTAAATGTTGTAATACATAAAGAATGGCTTCAGTACCGCCAGTAGATGCGCCTATCGCGACTAAATGCTGTGTCAGGGTTGTATTGGCCAATATTGGCCGCTTACTTGAAACAGGGCGTACTGGCTCAACAAATTTCTGCGGCTTGATGATTTTGGCTTTCGCGGCAGATTTGATCTTATCTAAAATCAAATCCTGATAATCATGAATACCTTGGGGCGAGTCTAATTTCGGTTTAGGGATAAAATCCACCGCGCCTAAGGCCAAGGCATTAAAGGTCGCATCAGCGCCCTGCTCGGTTAACGATGAAATCATCACTACTGCAGTGGGTCTGGCTTTCATCAAGCGATCCAAAAATGTTAAACCGTCTACTTTGGGCATTTCGATGTCTAAGGTAATCACATCGGGGCGAAATTGGTTCACCAGATCTTTGGCCTCGTAGGCATCGGCAGCAAGCCCAACCAGAGACAGTTCAGAGTCAGCCTCAATCATTTTACCGAGCAAGCTGCGCATTAGCGCAGAATCGTCAACAACTAACACTTTGATCGTCATAACTTAATCACCAAATAGTTCAACGTCGCCGCCCGAAGGTAAATTACGAACCCGTAAACGGTACTCACTTTCCCTGTCAAGAATTGTACTGTTATGCATGGATTTAATTTTGCGGACTTTCACTTTTCCCGAATGGGGGAAAAAATACACTTTGCGCGGATATACATCGAGTAAATCGGCAGCAACGATAGGGATATTTTCAAGATTGAGATATTCAATCACAAACTCAGCATTACGCTCACCAATGTTATGCACAGTAAAGCTGCGTAACATATTACCGCCCCCAAACACCTTAGCTTCGAGTGAGTTGCGCTGTGCGCCAAGCTTGAGTAAGTCGTTGATTAACAACTCCATGGCATACACGCCGTAACGGGCAGAATCGGCGAGCACCCCAGTACAATTGCTATTGTCACTTGGCAATAAAAAGTGATTCATTCCGCCAATTTTGAGCTTAGGATCATACAAGCACACTGACACACAGGAGCCTAACACTGTCACTATCATGGTATCTTCACGGGTCGCAAAATACTCGCCGGGTAATATTTTTACCGCATCGCAACCAAAATGATGATCGTGATAGCGATTCGGCTCTGCAATAGCATATTCGATATTAGGTTTTAGCACTCATGAGCCCCTTCACTGGCCGATAGGTTGTTTGACCAACGGCAGTGATGATTTGCGGGAACATATTAAAATTTTCCGAATGTCCCGCAATATAAAGCCCATCCTCGCTAAGGGAGTTCATCATGTGTTTTAATATGACTTCCTGCGTTTCTTTATCGAAATAAATCATTACATTACGGCAAAAAATCACATCGATTGGCGTTTTTAGCGGCCAAAAAGAATCGAGTAAATTGATGCGGGTAAACTTGAGCATCTGCTTTAATTCGGGCACAACGCGCACATTGCCCAACTGTGAACCCCTTCCACGGTGAAAAAACCGTTTCTTGCGAATATCGCTGACAGTATCGATACGCTCTAAAGGATAAATGCCCATTTCAGCCTTTTTAAGCACGCCGCTGTCGATATCGGAAGCAATGATCTCGATAGGCGTTTTAAAACTGTTGAAATGTTCAGCGACGACAATCGCAATCGAGTAAGGTTCTTCCCCTGTGCTACTGGCCGCACACCAGATCCTGCGAGTGTCAGGGTTATTGATTAAATACTGTTTTAACACCTCAAAGTGATGCGGCTCCCGAAAAAATGCTGTTTGATTCGTGGTTAACGCATTGATAAATTCTTGGTGTTCGTTTTCATGGCTTAGCAGATACTCAAAATAAGCCGAAAAACCGGCTAATTTCAATGTTCTGATCCGTCGCACTAAACGGCTATACACCATAGCATCCTTGCTATCGGCGAGTTTGATCCCCGCTAAGCGGTACAGCGTCGTCCTCGCGGTATTAAAGTGCACCGAGGTATAGGCAAACTCTCGTTCCAATGGTTTGTTTTCACTCAATTAAAATTCTTCCCATTCATCTTGATCTTGCTTCATGGGCTTCATCGCATTGGTTTTAGGTTTCTCTGTCACTCTGGCTCTTGCCATAGGTTGAAGCTGCTGTTTGATGGGTTTCATCGCCTTCGCTTTGGGCGCCGCTAATCTCGCGTTGCTGCGTCTTGGGGCTTCATCTTCGTCGTCCACGCGAAAACTGGCGACACTGTCTGAGAGTTGCTGCGCTTGGGATTGCATGCTTTCCGCTGCGGCGGCCGCTTCTTCAACCAATGCCGCATTTTGTTGCGTCATTTCATCCATTTGCACTACGGCTTTGCTGATCTCATCGATACCGATGGCCTGCTCATTAGAGGCTGAGGCAATTTCCGCCATGATGTCGTTCACCCGTTTAATGGCGATGACGATTTCCTTCATGGTATCGCCGGACTTACCGACAAGGCTGTTGCCACTCTCGATTTTAGACACAGAATCCGAGATCAGTGCCTTGATATCTTTAGCGGCATTGGCCGAACGTTGGGCTAAGCTACGCACTTCTGACGCGACCACAGCAAAGCCGCGGCCTTGTTCGCCCGCCCGCGCCGCTTCAACCGCAGCATTGAGCGCTAAGATATTGGTCTGGAAAGCAATGCCATCGATAACACCAATAATGTCGGCAATCTTACGCGCCGATTCATTAATCGATGCCATGGTCTGGACAACTTGCTGGATAAGCTCACCACCGTCCACAGCGACTTCAGCCGCTTTAGAGGCTAAGGCATTGGCTTGACTGGCGTTATCCGCATTGAGTTTCACTGTACCTGTGAGTTCCTCCATGCTGGCCGAGGTTTGCTCTAGGCTCGAAGCTTGCTCTTCGGTGCGGCTGGATAAATCAGCGTTGCCTTGGGCTATTTCTGCCGAAGCGGTATTGATGGTATCCGCGGCTCGTTGAATATCTTGGATCATGAAGGATAACTTTTCAGCAGTTTGATTTGAGTAATTTTTCAAATCATCAAAGGTGCCTTCATAGTCGTTATAAATGCGAGTGGTAAGATCGCCATCCGCTAGCGCCATCAGCACCCGCGCCACATCTTGCAATCCACGTTCCGAGGTTTCAATTAACGAATTTAAATTGTTCGCCAGCATTAAAAAGAAACCTTGCTTGCCATCTGTTTCCGCCCTTTGGGAGAAATCACCTGCCGCTGCGGCTGTGACTATTCGGGAAATTTCCTGCTCGGTTTGGACTTCAATGGTGCGGTCGAGCCATTCAACCACAGTGCCTAAGCGCTCACCTTCTTTAGACACTATCGGGCTGGCGGTTAAGCGAAAATGGCAACTCGCGACCTTAATAAGCGATTCATATTTACGGTCTAATTTATCGAGTAAACTTGCTTGGTGAGCAGGATTGCGGTGGAAGATATCCATCGAGCTGCCGAGGATTTTATCCACGGAAAAATGCGGTAAGGCTTGTCTGATCTCACTTTCAGAATGGCGCAACATAGTTTCGACCGAGCGATTCATATAAATGATCGTACGGTTAGCATCGGCTATCATGACGTTGGTACTGGTATTATTGAGCGCTTCGAGGATGCGCTGGGTTGCTCGCTCGGCTTCGATACTTTCGGTGCGGTCTATCCACTCAACACCTGTGCCTAAATGCTTATTTTCAGCGGTGATAATCGGCGTCAGAATCAACCTAAAGGTACGTTTGCCTATGGTGATTTGCGCGGTATGGGATTGGGTTAGACGTTCTAATAAATTGCGCTGATGTGCAGGATTTTTATGGAAAATGTCGATATTACTGCCGATCAGTTTGGCAACCGAGAACTGAGGTAACTCTTTACGAATATCGTCCTCTGCCTCTTGCAGTAAACGGACGACGGCTTTATTCGCATAAATAATATTGCGCTGACTGTCTGCGATCATAAAGCTGTTGCCACTATTATCAAGTAGCTGAAAATAGCGCTGACGCTCTTCATCCCTTTGCTCACGCGCCTCATCATTGCCAAAAAATTTAAAGATACTCATTATTGTTACTCCTGATCAGTCAGACTATTTGCATCAATTAGACCCAGCTCATCACTGCTGATCAGAGCCTGAATATTTACTAAAATGATCATCTTATCCTCGACTGTGGCTAAGCCTTTGAGGTAGCGGCTATCGAATGCCACCCCAAATTCTGGGGCGGGTAAGATTTCCTCCGCCGATAGCTTAATCACATCGGAGACGGCATCGACCACTATGCCGACAATACGTTCAAACACGTTGAGCATAATTACGATAGTGAACTCGTTATAAGTGGCGGTTCCAACAGCAAATTTCATCCGCAAATCCACTATGGGCACTATGTCACCGCGTAGATTAATCACGCCTTTTATAAAGCTAGGGGCGTTGGCGATTTTAGTGACCGACTCATAACCGCGAATTTCTTTGACGGACATAATATCGAGGGCATAGTGCTCTTCGCCTAACATAAAGCTTAAAAACTCCACCTCATCATGGGCGTTGTATTCCACTTTGGCGGTCATAGTTGATCGACTCTCCATGGCTATTTCCTTAATTTTTAATGTGCAGAGCGAGCGATTCGACATCGAGGATCAACGCGACGCTGCCATCGCCCATGATGGTGGCGCCGGAAACACCGGGGATCCTGCGATAATGTTTTTCAAGACTTTTAATCACCACTTGCTGCTGGCCAACTAAGGCATCAACGCACAGGCCAAAGCGCTTGTGGTTGCTTTCGAGCAATACGACTATGCCCTCTTCTGGGCAGCGGGCATTGGGCTCAATTTCCATCAGCTGATAAAGATTGAGCAGAGGTAAGTACTCTTCACGTACTTTTAAGAGTCTTTCTTTGGCGAGAAATTTAAGTTGTTCCGTTTGCGGCTGAATAGATTCTATGATGTGCACTAAGGGCAAAATGTAGATCTGATTTCCCACAGAAACCGTCATACCATCGACAATGGCGAGCGTGAGTGGCAACTGGATTTCAAAGGTTGAGCCTTGGCCCTCAGTGGACTCAATATCAATGCGTCCACCTAAGGCTTCAATATTACGGCGCACCACATCCATACCGACACCACGGCCAGACACATCTGTGACTTCCTCTGCAGTTGAAAATCCTGCGGCAAAAATCAATTGCCAAACTTGCTTGTCGCTACTGTTATCAGCCACTTGCAAACCGTTTTCCCGCGCCTTTTGAATAATGCGTTCACGATTTAAGCCTGCGCCGTTATCGTGCACAGCGATAACGATATTGCCGCCCCTTTGACTGGCTTTAAGGGATAACACACCTACTTCGGATTTACCCGCTGCGAGCCGTTTTTCAGGTTTTTCGATACCGTGATCTAAACTATTGCGCACTAAGTGGGTCAGCGGATCGACGAGCTTTTCAATCATTCCCTTGTCAATTTCTGTGTTGCCACCTTCAATCACGAGATTGACGTTTTTACCCAGTTGCTCAGAAAGATCCCTCACCAAACGATTGAAACGGTTAAACACAAAAGATACCGGCAGCATACGCACCGACATCACTGCCTCTTGCATCTCACGGGTATTACGTTCCAATTCATTGAGTGCGGTCTTGAGTCGCTCACCTAAATCGCCCGTCATCTCGTTACCAATGAGAGTCAACATGGACTGAGTGATCACCAGCTCGCCCGCGAGATTAACCAGGGTATCTATTTTGGAGGTTTCGACCCTTAAGGTGGCATCTTGGGCTGACGTGGCTGATTTTTTTGTCGCTGTTTTCACCTCTGTGGTATTGGGCTTTGGGGCAACGGATGAGTTTGATGTTGCGTTTGAACTCAGTATTGCAGGCGAGCTTGCTTTCACAGAAGGACTCGTGGGCACGGTTGAATCAGGTGCGGTAGGCTCAGTCGCGTTGGCTTTAAATAGGGTGTTTTTGGATTGGCTACTTCCAGTTTCCTTGGCTTGATGTGCTCGACTGGTCGCTGGCTTATAAACCTTCTGCACTAGCGGTTTCGAACTTAATAACTCGATTTCATTGGCGAAGGATTCAGGGGTTAATGCCTCAAAAAAGCCAAAACCCAATTCATCATCAGAGGCAGTAACTAACTGCTCTGCGGTACTATTAACACTGACACTAACCTCAGATGTTAAACTCTCAACGCTAATATCCTCAGCTTGATAAGCCTCTTCAAAAAATCCAAAGTCTTCACCTTCGATAACAATATCGCGCTCCATTTCATCTTCGAAAAATCCAAAACCCAGCTCATCCTCGGTTTCCACTAGTGCAGAAGGCTCTGCATTGAGAGTTGGAGTCACAGGAGTGTTAGCGATATCAGTGCCATTTCGTACTGCAACCGATGAGCTAAAGGATTCACCATTTAACGCTGCCACCAATTGGCTTTTACTGTATTCCACCTCCTGCCAATCAATTTGTTCTTCTTCGCGGTACAGGCTCAATATATGGGATAGCGTATCAACGGTACTCAGCAGTAAATCGATAATCGATGAGGTGAGTTGGAAGTTGCCCTTGCGGGTCATGTCCAGCAGGTTTTCCATCACATGGGTGACACTGGTCAGTGCGGTAAAACCAAAAATACCACTGCCACCTTTAATCGAGTGGGCAGCACGGAAAATCGTGTTCAGTTCTTCAGGATCGGGAGAAGCAAGGTCCAATGCCAATAGCAATTGTTCCATATTTTCAAGATGTTCATGACTTTCTTCAAAAAAGACCTGATGAAACTCGGCCATATTGATGGACATAGCGCACCCCGTTGCAGTTAACCCAGCACTTTAGCCGTAATCGCTAACAGCTTTTGAGGATCAAAGGGTTTTACCATCCATCCCGTCGCACCCGCGGCTTTCCCTTGGGCCTTCATGTCATCGCCCGCTTCCGTGGTGAGCATAATGATCGGCGTACGCATAAATGCCGACATAGCACGTAAGGATTTAATTAAGGTCAGCCCATCCATTCGAGGCATGTTTTGGTCAGTCAGAATGAAATCAAATCTCTGCCCATTACAGATATCGAGGGCTTCTCGACCATCTTTGGCCAGTACCACTTGATAATTAGCCGATTTAAGGGTCGCTTCGACCATTTGTCGAATCGCTGCGGAATCATCAACAATTAATATTCTTTTACTCATGCGCTATTCCATTATGACTTTAGTTATATTCCCTGGCGGTACTAATTCGTATGTATTAGATAATGTTTTCACCAGCGATAGACCGCGCCCAGACAACTGAGGAATGTCCGCCATCAAATTTTCATCACCCTCAAAGCCTTTGCCACTGTCAGCCACGCTAATATGTAATTCATCCTGCGATGAACGCCAGATGATGCTCACTTTTACCCAATCATTTTCCGTGAGCCTATCTGCAAAACTGTCCCTAATACTATGGTACAGTTCGAAGCCTTCTGGATCATTTTTTAGTCGAGAATCTAATTTTAGTACACCATGATCAATGGCGTTGCTAAATAACTCTGCGACAACAGTAAAAACCCGTTGACAGAAATTAGTCGCAAATCCCAATATGCTGAGAAACTGATTCAATGAACTTAAATAATCAGCGCTGAGTAACATAGGCCCTGCAATACTGACATCCCAGCAGAACTCACCATCCATAATGGCTTTAATACGACTAACATCACGATCTTGATGCCAAGTGTTTAATCGTTCAAAATCTAAGGTACAAATAGTGATGTCATCGGCAATATTTTCAGCAGAACAGTACTCATGCATATTTTTCTCTAAATACTTTATTAAACCACCTGAAAAATGGATAAAAAGATCTTTTAATTTATCAATGCCAAATGGATTGCCTTCATGGGTATATTGCTCTATTAAACCATCACTAAAAAGGCAAGCATACCCATGGGATGGTAAATCAACCGTAACAATATCAGCTATAAAAGTATGCGGAGGTAAAATGCCAAGGGCCATATTTGTCGATTTAAATTTATCAATGGATTGATTACTGACTGAATTAGGATGGTCAATTTTTTTAATATTGTGGTTTGTTAAACAGTCAATCCCCCCCGTTTGAATATACACGGGGGGCATACCACCATTCCAAATGTGTAATTTATTACGATTAAAATCGGCTTCTAAAATAATACAGGCAACAAATCTGTCTTCAGGGTTTTCTCGGTGGAGCTTAGCATTCAGTTCATAAATAAACGTAACTAAAGAAAATCCCTTTGAAACCATGGCCCTAAATGTACTGGCAACACGCATGATGGGCATGGCTGCACTCAGGCCATGACCCGTTGAATCGGCGAGAATTAAGAAGAAATTGCCATTAGGCGCTATGCCATTGAGGATAATATCACCGCTAAAATTGGCACTGGCTTGGCAGTAAGTATGTACAAAATCAAAGTCAGTATTATCAATATTGACTAAGTGCTCAAATAAATGCCGGGCCATGTGTTCTTCTCGGGCCTTTTCATAAAGCATTTTTTCAAGTTCAATTCTTTGATGCTCTACTTTATGCTGAAGTTGGACCCGGGTAAGTAAACATTCAACCTTGTACCAAAATATTTCAACATTTATCGGTTTAACAACAAAATCCAAAACCCCCATTCTAAAACAGGCTAATACGGATTGATTTTCTTTTGTCTCGCTCATGACTATAACAGGTGTTTCTTTTTTATCCTTATTCAACTTATCCAGTAACGCCAGTGCGGTACCATCCTTTAACCAATAGTTAATCAGAATTAAATCAACCGTATTTTGCGTTATTTCAAATAAACCTTCTTCTAGATCACTACAAACAATAACGTTGTAACCTTTGCTATGAATAAAGTCACTGATCCTTTGACTCGCAATAGCGTCATCATCGATCACTAAAATAAAATGTTCCGGCTGAGTAAGCGATACCATAATGAGTGTTACTCTATGATGTAGATTTTCTGCATATTGGCAATACTAAGGATTTCATTCGCCTGACCATGTGCACCTTTTACCGACGTAGAAATATGTAACTCCTGCGCCTTACGATGCAGCAGTACCATCATGCCTAAAGCAGAACTATCGAGGTAAAGCACTCGACTAAAATCTAAAATAATATGGTTAACCTCTGGAAGCGTTAAAATATCTTGATAATCACTGGTGAATTTCTTGTGGTAATAAAAGTCAAAGCGCTCTGGCAATGAAATAACTTTAATATTTGACATTGTGTATCCCTAATTAAAAGAGTTCAATTTCACCACAGGTAATTTGATCCCTTGAAACGGGATTATGAGTCTCCTGACGTCGGCGACTCATTTGTATTGTGATGTCATCCCCCTTAATGCCAAACTCCTGTTGTGACATAGTGGTGACGCGATTGAGCGATTCTTTTAAATGGTTTAGGGACTGATTTGTGTAAATCAGGCTTTGGGAAGTAATATCACTGAACTGCAATCCCCGAATAGTATCCGAGATGGCTTGTTCTAGTTCATGTGCCGATGAATCGATACGTTCAATCACTTGAGAATCCTTCTCTGCTTTAACGATAATCTGCCTTAGTGCAGTATCTATATCCTTTTTGGCATCAATAATATAAGTCATATCTTGAGCGGCGACTTTACTTACGTGTACGGTTAATTGTTCAATCTGAATTTGAATTGATTTAAGCTGTTTTTGTATGCTTTCACTAAAACCTGCGCTACGAGTGGATAAAGCGCGCACTTCATCTGCCACAACGGCAAAGCCTCTACCCGCATCACCCGCCCGCGCCGCTTCAATTGCCGCATTTAAAGCCAGCAAATTAGTCTGGGACGAGATTTGATCTATGTCTTGCAAGGCTTTCATTGCTTGAGGCATAGACTCGTAGATGAGATTCACTTTTTCCAACAATTCCATAGTTGATGCCGACATTTCTATGGTGGATTGAATAAAGCGCTCTAACGTCATTGAGGTATTGTTGGCAAATTGCTTCATTTGATCTGAATGGAATAACTCAGCATCATCAGTGCTCTTAACGAGATCTGAAATAAATCCTGTCTGCTCCGTCATTAACCGCCCTAAACCATCGAATGACTCACCGAGCAAATTGACTGCGTCACCTTGCACCGCTAGCACACTGTCAATATTAGCCTCGCAGCCGTTAAGCGTCGTGATTGACTCTTGGTACAGACTGATATGGGCTTGCCAATCTGCGGCAAGTTGGTTATTGAAGGACTTATCATCATGCTGTTGAACTGACTGCATTTGCTGGTGCTGATAAAATTGCCACAGCAACATAATCAATACAGAAATAACCGGACCAATAGCCCACAATGTTATCAAACTCAGCGCATATCCAACGCCTGCCGCGAGCACCGCAACGACCCCATCCTTGTATGTCATATGGACTTCACAATAATTGTACAGTGATTAAAAAGTAGTTTCATATTGGGTGATTTTCAAACACGAAAGTGAAATTATTCACATTGTTACGTGTCGCAATGCGGAAAATGCAGTTATCGCGATAGAAATCCCCATCATTGAGCGCTAATTCTCAGTAAATTGGCGTAAATTCATGATTTGCTAATAAACTTGCCCTAATGGAACCTGAAACTTAACTGTGCAGTCCTCATACCCTAGGTTACACTGGAAGCGTCATGGATTGGGATGGAATCGCTTATGAGTCAACGTACATTAAACTCCTTATTTAAACCGACTTCCGTTGCCATTATCGGCGCTTCGAATACCGAGAAACGCGCGGGTAATGTGCTGATGAAAAACCTACTATCGAGTGGTTTTTCGGGGCCTATCATGCCAGTCACCCCTAAGTATCGGGCAGTGATGGGCGTGCTCGCCTATCCCAATATTGAAGCCTTACCCATCAAACCCGATTTAGCGGTTATTTGTACCCGCGCTTGCCGTGTGCCCGCCATCGTTGAAACCCTTGCGCAATTTGGCTGTAAGGTGGCCATTATTATGGCAGCGGGAATGGCACAGGAATTTAACGAAGATGGCGTGAGCCTGCTCGACCTTGCCATGCAAAATGCTAAGCGTTACGGGATGCGCATTCTGGGGCCAAATAGCTTAGGAATGCTATTACCCCCATTGGGATTAAATGCCAGCTTAGCCCACGCCAGCGCCCTACCGGGCAAAATAGCCTTTGTGTCTCAATCGGCCGCCATTTGTACAACGGTACTCGATTGGGCCAATAACAAAGGTATTGGCTTTTCCTCCTTTATCTCCCTCGGTGATGCCACCGACATTAACTTTGACGAACTGCTCGATTACCTCGGCCGCGATAGCCGCACCAGCGCCATCATGCTTTATATCGACTCAGTGAATGAGAAGCGCCATTTCCTCTCGGCTGCTCGAGCCGCTTCACGCAATAAACCAATTCTAGTGATTAAATCGGGTCGCAGCGCCGAAGGTGCCCGCGCCGCAAAATTACATACGGGCGGTGTTGGCGGTAACGATGCAGTGTATGAAGCGGCGTTTCGCCGTGCAGGTATGTTGCGGGTTAACGATTTAATTGAACTGTTTGCCGCGGTTGAAAGTTTAGCGCATTCCAATCCGCTGCAAGGTGAGCGCTTAGGGATTATCAGTAATGGTGGCGGTCCTGCCGTATTAGCGGTAGATGAACTCATTATGCGCGGCGGTAAACTGGCGGAGTTATCAGAAGACACAATAGCCAAATTAGAAGCCGTGTTACCTAATACTTGGTCAAGGCAAAACCCCATCGATATCATTGGTGATGCGAACGCATCACGATATGCTAAAGCTTTGACTATCTTGATGGATTCCAATGAACTTGACGCTATTTTGGTCTTGCACTCCCCTTCAGCACTCGGTGAAAGTGTTGAGATAGCTGATGCTTTGGTGAGTGTGATCCACGCGCATCCCAAAAAGAATCGCCTCAATATTTTGACGAACTGGAGCGGTGAAGACTCGGCTTATCAGGCACGAAAACGCTTCACTAAGGGCGGTATATCCACCTACCGTACACCCGAAGGTGCTGTGGGTGCCTTTATGCACATGGTTGAATACCGTCGTAACCAAAAACTGCTGCAAGAAGTGCCGCAATCGATCCCCGACAATATTCCGACAGATAGCCTCACGGCGCGCAAATTACTACAAGCGGCTCAAGCTAAAGGAAAATCGGTACTGGAAACCCATGAGGCCAGCCCTATTTTGCGGGCTTATGGGCTTAACACCATAGACACTTGGTTTGTGAAAGATGCCGATGAAGCGGTGGCCATTGCGAATGAAGCGGGCTATCCCTTAGCGTTAAAAGTGCAATCCCCTAACATCTTGCATAAGTCCGATGTGCACGGAGTGATGCTCAATTTAACCTCGGCTGAAGATATCCGCCACGCCGCGAATGCGATTACCCAGAGGGTGCATCAAGCCAATCCCGAAGCCATTATTGAAGGCATGATAGTGCAGAAAATGGCGTTGACCGCTGGCGCGCAAGAAATCCGCGTGGCCGTGATAAGCGACCCCGTCTTTGGTCCAGCGATTTGTTTGGGTGAAGGCGGTTCTGAATGGGATCCGACTAATGACGCCGCCGTTGCCCTGCCTCCACTGAATATGGCACTGGCGCGGTATATGGTGATCCAAGCGTTAAAGACCCATAAGTTGAAGGACAGGCATTTACCGCTCGGTTTAGACATGAATGCCCTGTGCGTGATGTTAACGCAAATATCCCACATTATTATCGATTGTCCTGAAATCGCCTCGTTAGATTTAAACCCAGTACTGGCCGCGGGTGAAAACATCACTCTGCTCGATGTGAATATCCGTTTGCATGATGCCAATGCCGACAGTTCATCGCGGATGGCCATCATGCCCTATCCGAAGGAATTAGAAGAATTCGCCGAGCTAAAAAATGGCCTTAAGGTAATGCTAAGGCCGATTTTGCCCGAAGATGAACCTAAACATTTGGCCTTCGATAATTCGCTCTCCGATGAAGACAGATACAAACGTTATTTTGGGGTGCGATCGAAAATGACCCATGAAGAAATGGCGGTATTAACTCAAATCGATTACGCCCGTGAGATGGCCTTTATCGCCACGGCTAAGGGACCCGATGGCGATGACATCACTTTAGGTGCCGTGCGTGCATCTATTGACCCTGATAATACCGAGGCCGAGTTTGCCATGGCGGTGCGTGGCGATCATCAAGGTATAGGGTTAGGCAAATTGTTACTCGAAAAATTGATCAAATATTATCAGGCCAACGACACGCCCGTGCTCACCGGCTTTACCATGTTTGAGAATCGCAATATGGCCAGTCTTGCCAAGAGTCTCGGTTTTAAAGTGACCTTCGATATGGAGGAGCATTTGATCAAAATGCACATGGATTTAAAACCGCCCAGTGATCAATAGCACCTATCCAGACGAACAAAAACGCCGCAAATCATTGCGGCATTTTGTTATCCTAAGTAAATGATTATTTAACGAAATAGCGACCGAGCTAATACTTAACGCCTTGAAACATCGACACTCGCATCACATACTCAGCCTCTAACACAGTTACGGCCTTCGGACTTAGCTTGGTACAGTGCTTTATCGGCGCGACTAAACAGCGTTTCAGCATCATCCCCCTGTTGCAATGAGGCCATCCCAATCGAGACAGTAATCGCGCCAAGGGAAAGCTTTTTGTCTTTCCCTACCGTTAAGCGTCGCTCAGAAATACGTTCACGCAGATTTTCAGCCACTTGCAATGCGTCGTGAAAATGGGTGTTAGGTAGCACCACCACAAATTCTTCACCGCCATAACGCGCAACAAAGTCATCCCCACGCACACATTGCTTTAAGGCTAATGCGACATAGGCCAATACTTTATCACCCGTTAAATGACCATAGGTGTCGTTAAAGGCTTTAAAATTATCGATATCAATCAGTAAGAGACTACAGCGGGTCTGGTGATCTTGTGAACGGTAGATTTGATCCTGAATACTCAATTCATAGGCGCGGCGATTATGCAGAGACGTTAATTGGTCTGTCATAGCCGCGAGGCTAAGATTTTCCATTTCAGATTTAAGATTTTGCACTTCTTGACCCATGGTACACAGACTTTGCTCCATCTCACGGTTGTTGATAAGTAGCATCTGCATCTCATCGACCACACCATCAACCAGCTCGTTCAAGGTATTGATATCGGGATTAGTCTGTAATCGCAAACCAAACTCGGCTAATGAGCCAGAAAATGCCGCGGTTCCTTGACTCAACTGGCTGATTTTATTCAACAGGCTATTGATCAAGATTTGTGTTTCAATCTGAACATTTTCAATCACTTCTGGTGACTGTTCTTGGAGAAAGGTTTTATAAAGACTGGTATTAACTTCCTTGGTAAAAGAGACAGAATTCGCCAAAAAACCATCAATCGCGCGATTTAAATCGAGATTTGTGCCTGCAAAATATTCATACCAAACAGTGTAATTTTCAGGAGTAACAGGAATATCGAGGGCAGACATTTGCGGCACGGCCAAACGCAAAATTTGCGCGGCAGAATCAAGTTCTTTATTTTCTGCAGTAGAAGACATAAATCGCAAACCATAGATTTGTTATGTTTTTGTATACATCAAGTTAACTCAACTGATTAGATTTGGATATGGGAGAAATCAATTATTATGACAGGGAGCAAAAGAAAAGAGGATGTTGCCATCCTCTTCCTCATCACGGTATCGAACCAACTAGAACGAGCTAAACCTCGCGACAATTAAGTCCACAACTAACCGCGGCAGCGAGCAAAGATATCTAATTCAGGCTGATATACCTCAGTTTTGATATTCATTAGTCCCAATAGACTATCGAATAAATTGTCATGGGAGAAACCACCTTTCGCCGCATGCTCAGCCAAACAGTCCATATCCAATTGATTATCTTGGCTAAAATCTTTTGATACCCAAGCAAGCATAGGAATGCTCGTCTGCTCAATCGGTGCGATACTGTAAGGCGCACCATGTAAATACATGCCTTTTTCGCCTAAAGACTCGCCGTGATCGCTCAAATACAACATGGCTGGATCAAATTTATCTTGTTGGTTTTCTAACTTTTTAACCACTTCGCTAATAATATAGTCAGTGTACAAAATACTATTGTCATAGGTATTCATCAGCTCATCTTCACTGCAGTTTTGTATATCACTGCGCTGACAATCCGGTGTGAACTTACGGTGTTCTGCTGGATAACGTAAAAAATAAGTTGGGCCATGACTACCAATGACATGCAATACAATCACAGTATCTTTGCGTTCTGCGTTGGCTAAGGCTTCATCTAATTTGTTCAGTAACACTTGGTCGAAACAATATTGGCCAGTGCACAACTTAGGATCACTGTTCAAATCAATGGTTATGTTTTCAACTTGGTCACACACCCCTTTACAGCCAGAATCATTGTCAAACCACTGTACTTTAATACCGCCATGATCCAACACATCAACGGCGGTGTCTTGAGCATAGGCACGGCGTGAATCGTAATCTTCCCGTCCCATGCGAGAAAACATGCAAGGCAAAGATACCGCGGTTGCCGTGCCACATGAATGGGTATCTTTAAAGACTATTAATCCTTGGTCTTGAGTGTGGGCGTTGGTTGGCTTGTCGTAGCCATAATACTGATAACTCATTGAACGCGCGGTTTCCCCCACGACTAGGACTAATAAATTCGGTTTTCCATTTGAGTTGGCACTGACATTTTTTGCATCGAGGCCAAGTTGCTGATATTCCATTGGCGTTTGCAAGTACTGCACATTGATGTACTTAGACACCGCACCGATAAAATACGTCGGCACGATATAACGTTTTAGCTCGTCGTTGTTACGGCCAAAGGCCGCGTAATCTTGAAAATAGAAGAAAGCAATAATGCCCAGTCCTGCCAACATCGCTAGCATAAAAAGCACTTTATGCAGTAATTCTTTTAGGAAAGGTTTGTACTGAATATCCGCTTTATAGATAAGGTACGCGGGTAAAATCCCAGTCAGTAACATATTCATTATCGAAGCGAAATTCACATACATGAACGCTTCGGCATGATTGGTTTGAAAAGTGTTTTCTATCATGCCGTAATCGAAGACGACATTGTATTGGTAGGCAGCGAAGAACACACTCGATGATAACAAGGTGAGTAAGATGAAAAACGGTTTAACGAGATACTTCACCGTAAATAAGGAAAATACAAAACTGAGTGCAAAGGTTAAAAACAACGGCACTGTAGCGATGAAGATAGGATCGACATCAGGTTGTTTTTCAATGCCTTTCTTAATGATGCCAAACAATGGGATATTGAAAATACAGACGTAAAATAACGCTGTGATAAAAGTGAATCGATTCACCGATAGAGTCTTAAATCTTGCTAACACTGATAGCTCTCACTCAAATTAGTTGTTTGTCGAGAATAACTTAGTATTCTTAAGGTAGTCTTAGCCTTTGACAGTGAAATTTTTTCGCAATAGTAGCAAGCTCTTGGCAATGGCTCAAATTATCTGTGGGTATTGTTAACATTAAATAATAAACTTAAAAAAACGGCCGAACCTCAATAAGTTCGACCGTTTTCTGCTCCCCAACCTATTAGGGTCTTGCTCGGTTTTACCAGTGAAGAGTTAACAATTCATGCTAACCCAGCGGTAATTATCTTAATTGCTGTAATAAGTAGGCAAACGCCATTGAATTAAGTTCCGCGGCTTGATTATTATCTGCAGCGCCGGCGTGGCCACCTTCAATATTTTCGTAATACAAAACATCAATTCCCATGTCTTTCATCTTAGCAACCATCTTACGGGCGTGACCAGGGTGAACCCTATCATCACGGGTCGATGTGGTGAAAAAGACCTTTGGATAATGCACGTCTTTATGCAGATTATGGTAAGGAGAGTACGTTTTAATGTAAGCCCATTCCTCAGGAATATCCGGATTACCGTATTCGCCCATCCAGCTGGCACCGGCGAGTAACTTATTGAATCTAAACATATCAAGCAGAGGTACTTGGCACACAACAGCGTTGTACAGATCCGGTCTGCGGGTAAATGCCGCCCCCATTAACAGGCCACCGTTGCTGCCACCTTGGATGCCTAAATGTTTACTTGACGTGATTTTACGGGCAATCAAATCTTCCGCTATTGCCTCGAAATCCTCATAGGCTTTATGTCGATTTTGCTTTAACGCAGCTTGATGCCAAGCTGGGCCATATTCGCCACCGCCACGAATGTTAGATAACACATATACGCCGCCTTGCTCTAACCAGTTCTTACCAATGGTGGCCGAATAGGATGGACGCAGTGAGACTTCAAACCCACCATAGCCATAAAGTAGCGTAGGATTAGTGCCATCTAACTTAAGATCCTTAGCCATCACCACAAAGTACGGTACTTTAGTGCCATCTTTAGACGTCGCAAAGTATTGCTCAGTTTTAAACTTATCCGCAGCAAACTGTTGCGGCATACCTTTAATTTTCTTCGGATTTAAGGTTTTTGCATTAACCGTATAGAGGCTTGAAGGCTCAAGAAAACTGGTGTAATTCACAAAAAAATCATCACTGTCTTGCTCAACGTCCATTACCGTCAAGGCGCCATTCGCTTCGAATGGGACTTGGGTGCTTTGCCAAGCGCCCTTTTCGTCTTGCTCATACCGTACTAATTTGCTTTTCACGTTATCGAGCCAATTCACGAAAATCGCACTTTTACTAAAACTCAGCTGCGCTATCGATGCGGTCTGAGTCGGGCTCACAAATAAACTGAATTTGGCTTTTTGGGCGATAAGATCCGCCACATCAGCATACACGACCGCGCCTTGCTTAAAGTTACCGTCTTTGTTGGTTAAATCGCTCTTTAACTCAATAAATAACTTACCTTTAAAATAACCTTTAATCTCAGCATCTTGAGGTAATGGCAACCCAATGAGTTTGCCATCTTGATAGACATATTGGCTGGCGGTATAAAAAGTATGTGCCTCGGTGACTAAACTCAGCGGCGTTTTATCATCGAATAAAACCCAGCCTGATACTGCGACTGAGGTTTTGTCACCAGTGAAAATCGGTTTCGCTTGCTCGAGTGCTGTACCACGTTGCCAGAGTTTCACTTCCCGTGGATAACCTGAGTCAGTCATGCTTTGACCATCACCAAAATCAGTACCGACAAAGGCGTGGTCTTTATCTATCCAGCTCAGACTTGATTTGGCTTCTTTCAAAAAGAATGGCTTATCTTTGGTGGCAACAAAGGATTTAGTATTTAAATTAAATTCTCGCACTTCCACCGCATCGGCACCGCCGCGGGAAAGTGAGACAAAACAGCGCTCATTTTCGGGATACTGACAGCTAATATCCTTAAATACCCAATTGACGGATTCAGCTTTACCTAGGGCATCGATATCGAGCACGGTTTCCCATTTGGGATCGGGTTTAGCATATTCTTCCATGGTAGTGCGGCGGTAAATACCGCGCACATGGGTGTCATCCTTCCAAAAGTTGTATAACTTGTCGCCAATGTGGGTCGCGTAGGGAATGCGTTCTTTATCGTTCAGGATGGCGAGACTGTTCGCCACTAAGGTATCAAAACCTTTAAACGCTTTAATTTCGGCGGCAGATGCAGCATTTTGGGTTTTCACCCATTCCATAGGCTTAGCGCCTTCAACATCTTCTAACCAAATGTATTTATCTTCTTCTGCGTGAAGTTGACCGCTCATACCGAGCACTCCTGCAATGCACAAAGGCAGTAATTTATTATTCATTCTATTCCTTTTAAACAAAGTCCATCTTGAGATCTGCCCTTACATTACCTTAATTAATATCCAGTTCAACTATTAATCCAACAAGAATGTAACAAAAGGTAAGATACTGTAATAGCTGATGATTAATCTAGAATGAATCGCGTTTTTAAAGATGTCATGCTATAAAAAAGCGTCCACGAGGGACGCTTTTTAGTGGATGAAATAGGGTAAATTAAAACTCGTTATTCATGCGAGACAACAAATTGAGCAGCACGATACGTTCTTCACTGCTCATTTTAGCGGTGAGATCTGTGGTGAGTTGTAGATGTAATGCATCATGTTCAAGGAACAAAGTTTGGCCCTTTTCGGTTAACTCCACCAGAATCGAACGACGATCGGTTTCATGGGGACGACGTACAACCCACTCAGCTTCTACCATTTTGTCGATTTGGACCGTTAGTGTGCCTGTTGTGACACCAATTTTATCCGCCAGTTCTTTCATCCTCATAGCGCCGTGCACGCCGAGTAACTCAATGGTGTGCACCTGCGATAGGCTAAAACCTTTGTCACGCACAATGGCGTGTTCCCAAGACGACAGCTTTTCATAAAATTCAATAATCACATGATTTAATGCATGATCTGTTGAATGTGCGGCCGTTGAATGAGCAGTCGTTAAATTCAGGTTTGATGAATGATGATGTTTAACAGTCATTTAGGCTTCCTTAACCATACACTCGCGCTGACGGCAAGTATGGAGTTCAATAGTGATATGAGCCAATTCAGGAAATTGTGACAGTAACTGATTAAAATAACTGACATCTTTCGGTGAATGGGACACGATAGACACCATAATAGCATGGTGATCGGCACTCACTCGCCAAAGGTGTAAATCGGCCACTTGATGATCCGGTACGGCCTCAAGGGTTTCCACGACCTTACGCTGCAATGACGCTTTAACACCACCGTCAAGTAAGATAGGACTCGTTTGCTGAATGAGTCCCCATGACCAACGGCTAATAATCACAGCACCCACTATACCCATAACCGGATCGAGCCAAGTCAGTCCCATGTATTTACCAAACAACAAGGCCGCAATGGCGAGCACTGACGTTAACGCATCGGCTAATACGTGAAAATAGGCGGCGCGTAGGTTGTGATCATGACCACCGTGTGCCTTCTGACTTTCATGCTCATGCTCATGCTCATGCTCATGCTCATGCTCAGCAGCATGGTGCTCCTGTTTATGATGGCAATGGCTATGATCTTGATGACTTTCATCGTGTACATGTGAGTCATCATGTGTATGTGGACCCGCACCATGTGAATGAGCCGTATGGACGTGATCGTCATGAGAGGAGTGTGCTTCGCAGCTGTGATGAGCATGCTCGTCTTCATGATCATCTTGATGTCCATGATCGTGACTATGACCATGAGTGTGCCCATGGTCGTGGGTATGGTGATCTTTGAGTAAAAATACACTCAGCACATTAACGCTCAAACCTATGACAGCCACAAATATGGCTTCGTTAAAATGGATTTGCTCAGGATTAATCAGTCGCATTCCCGATTCAATCAACATCACCAGTGCCACAAGTCCTAGCGCTATTGCGCTGGTATAACCGCCAAGCACACTCACTTTGCCAGTACCGAAAGCAAATGCAGGATCGTTAGCGTGTTTACGGGCATACGAATAGGCGAATAAAGTGATCATAAAGGCCGCGGCATGGGTTCCCATGTGCCAACCGTCGGCGAGCAGTGCCATAGAACCGTAGATGGTTCCGGCAGCAATTTCAGCCACCATAGTGATCACGGTTAAATACAGTACATAGCGAGTGTTCTTCTCGCCATCGCGGTTCTGACTCGAAAACTCATGGGCGTGCTGCCACTGGGTGAGTGAGTGCCCTTGGCTGCTTCCCGTAGTAGCTTGATGCCCTGTCGCTTGCTCGGCTGTCATTGATTTCATTGTATGGCCCCTGTTCCATTTCTATCGCTATTAATGGTGAAAAACTCGTCGCTTGAATTATAGTTTGAAAATCAAAATATATGAAGATCAAATTAACTATTTATCAAGATATACTGTTTTCAAACTTTTAAACGTGTATTTGAATCCCCATAATGCATCTGCCCTCCTGCCATCAGTCGAGACACTGATATGTGAATTAAGATAGGCAGCTAGACTAGGCAAAGGATATCAGGCAAGGTTTAATGGATTAGCGCTTGATTTATGAGTAAAAACAGCTCACATAGCTGAGTTAGATTGGCTTTATTATAGCCTTATGCAGTTATAGACAGACACAGCTGTGGCTTTTCAGTGCAAGTTGAAATCCAAGTTTTAAGGTTTTTATCTAGGCTATTTCGTATATTTTTCGCATGATATGAGTCATAAAACAGCCACAGCAAAGAATTGAAATAGCTGCGAACTTAACAAAATAAGTCATTGGAAAGTGTAATCAACCCTTATTATTCAGATTGATAAAGATTATTTGAATAAAAAATCGATTTTTTATTGAATAATTTAACCCTTTTTTACCTCTGCTGCGTTTATAGGGAGCAGAACACAGACAAATTTATCGACATCAATTCAGTTCGATTAGGAGAAATAAAATGAAATTGAAGACCTTATTTAGCGTTAGCGCTGTTCCCCTTGCATTTGCACTATTGTCATTCAATGCCGTGGCGGTGAGCCCACCACATCCAACAGGGTTAAATGCGCCTATGATCAGTATTCAACGTTTCGATCCAAAAGATTACAGCGCGCAGGAAGCCACTAAGATGTTCCCTGCTCCGGCAGCAGGTATGGTGCAGCACATTTTGAGTTTACCTAAATTAGAAAACGAAGATGACTACATGGTCGAAATCCAAATTGGTCAGACTCAAATGGTTGATTGCAATAAGCATGGATTAAACGGGGAGTTGAAGGAACTGACAGTACAAGGTTGGGGTTATAACTACTATCAAGTGGATGAAATCGCTGAAGGCCCAAGCACTATGATGGCCTGTTTCGAATTGGCGAAGAAAGAAGCTTTTGTACGTATTCCAGCTGAGCTAAAAATGCGCTACGACAGTCGCTTGCCTAAGGTGTTTTATCTACCAGAAGGCGCTGAACTGCGTTTCAGAACTTGGAAAGTAGATTCAACCTATCAATATTCCAAGTAAATAGCCGAATTTAACTCTTGCGTCATCAATCAAATGCGCTTCGAGTCTTTGCTGATTGATAAAAGCAAAGACTCGAAGCGCATTAACTAGAATCGTTTAATTCTAACGACTTGCATAATTTCTATTTCAAAACCTGCCACAGTTTCTGTCTCTGGGTAATAGATGACATTGATCTTTTGTCCTTGCAGATTACGATACTTTTTGACCCGTCTAAATTTAAACGGCACGTCACAATCTTCAATCATAACAGTATGTTGTATCCACTCCGCTTTTTCCCTTTGCATATGCGAAACCACAGTCACACCTTCAGAGTGAACCAAATGTTCATGGGTGGCTAACATCTTTTTTACGGCCTTATTCATGTTCAACTCTTTTATCATCTAGTTGCGACAACAGTGACTCAACTTTCTGTTTAATTTCAGCATATCTCAATTTTTCACAGCGGCCGAAGCCACTTAACTTACGCACTTGAAAACGACTCACCAAAGGAACCGACATGCCAGCGAGGCAACGACAATAGGTATCGAGTGACAAAATCTCAATGCCTTTAGCCGTTAAATGATGTTTCAACTCACGCAAATCAGCCAATATCTGCTGATCTGTCGGCCAAGTTGGTTCCGTCGAATAGCGCAACTTAGCAAGATTGCCGCGGCAAACACTGCAATGACCGCAGACCGCTGGCGTCTCATTATCATTAAAATAACGGGATAAATTGTGGCTTAAGCACGTCTCAAGTTCAAAAAAGCGGACTAACTGCGCGATTCGCGCAATTTCTTTCTGCTCTTTATCGATAAAATAATGGTACAGCTCATCGATGAGTTCCGGACGCGCTAATGCGGCAACATCCACCCGATACACATCAGTAATTCGTTTAGTTTCTAATTCAATGAAATGATGTTCAGCTAAATATTCCAGCGCGGCTAACACGCGGCTGCGCTCATGACCCGTCGCACTGTACAAGGCATCAAAATCTAACGCGCCCCATATTTTCTTCATCTGCGTATGATTAAAAATCTGTGTCAAAAACGCCTGCCGCTCTGGATTAAATCGGCTCAGAATAGCGTGTTTGTCGACCAAAAACTTGTAATTAACATCGGCGTAATAAGCAAATAACGGCTTAACCACACCTAGAATTTCTAACTGCACAAGTAACGTTCTTAACGGCAACTGGCGAATATTACTCGCAGTCGACACGCCATTAAGCTGACATTCCCACTGAGCAGAATCTTGTTCAAGTCGAATAGCTTCAATGACTTGCGCTATACCTTCTCGCTCAGGCGTATCGCCATACACAAAATTTTCAACGGTATTGAGTCCATCAAGATTGGCTAAAGTCACACAATGGGATAACGCACCATCACGCCCTGCTCTGCCGATTTCTTGACTGTAGTTTTCAATGGATTTAGGCAAATCATAGTGGATCACAAAACGGATATTGCTCTTATCGATTCCCATACCAAAGGCGATGGTAGCAACAACCACTTGCAGCTTATCCTGCATAAAATCATTTTGAATTTGTTGACGTTTTTCATCTTCAAATCCAGCATGATAGGCACTGGCGACTATGCCTTGTTGGCTCAAGAGTCGTGCGACTGTTTCGGCGGTTTGCTGTAACGTCACATACACAATACCAGCACCTGAGAATGATGTTATCTGGTTAACCAGTAAGGCATTTTTCTCTTGCGTCGACACGGGCAGAACAGTCAAATCTAAATTGGGTCGATAAAATCCCGTTTGTACTATGTGTTCGGGCGCGATATCGAAGCGCTTGGCCATATCCAGTTTCACTTTACGTGTCGCTGTGGCCGTCAGTAACAGTACCCGCGGGATCTCAAGCTCGCGCCGATAATCGGGTAATTTAAGATAATCAGGCCGAAAATTGTGGCCCCATTCTGAAATACAATGCGCCTCATCTACGACCAACATAGACAGCGGAACCGATTGAATAAACTGCCTAAAGCGTTCATTTTTGAAACGCTCCACCGACACCATTAAAACTTTCAGTTTGCCAGAGCGCGCATCTGTCATCACTTGCTGACTCTGCTCAGCGCTTAAGGTTGAATCTATGCTGGCCGCATGAATTCCCTTAGATTGTAAAAATTCCAGCTGATCTTTCATCAAGGCGAGTAAAGGCGAAATCACTAAACTCAAATGGGGTAACTGCAATGCTGTAAATTGATAACAAAGGGATTTACCAGAACCCGTCGGGAAAATCGCTAAACTCGACTTCCCTGCTAAAAGTTGTGTTATCGTTTGTGCTTGGCCTGGGCGAAATTCAGAAAACCCGAAATCCTGCTGCAATAAACTAACGTATGGATTGGTTTCCGGAATGGGATTTAACATCAACCGTCCTTTACACTTATCCTTACCACCCACAAAATTCGGGCATACCGCAAGAAAAAGATTCAGCATTAAGTGAGTCGACTAGTCTAGCAAATTTTGACGTACTTTACGGAGTTAATTAGCAACAACTGAGTTTTCAAGCCAACTTAACTGCTTATCAGGAGCGTAATTATAGGTGCAGATTTCATTGCAACACGATGATTAATATATAATTAATTTAATTTTTTAGTCAGCAATTAAATATGAAAATAAAACCGATTTGTAAAAATTCGTTCCGATATCTCCTATAAAAAAACAAGACGTCAGATGAATCTCAGCAAAAAATACATCTCCGATAAATTGAGCATTTAAGGTTTTCTAGCAAGATATAGATTGATCAGCGACGTCAGTTTGTCCTGAAATCTTTCTTCAAAACCATCAATGTCACGCCCTATAGAGACTAAATATTTAGTTGCCTGCTCACGCGAAAGCAGCTTATTTGCAAGACTATATTGCATCTCTTCTAAGGTTTTATCATATCTTGGGATCAATACCCAAGTGCCGACATCGACGTCAAAATGTTGCATCGCTTTCTGGGCTAAAGCACAAAAAGCCTCAATATGATCTACGCCATCAGGTCCGAGACAGCCAGGTTCAATTCGGCATAAAACCGCAATTTTCCTATCGTTTGCAATACTTAAACTCATCTCTAATGCCCCGCGTTATCTAGTCGTAAATATAAGATCTTAACAGTAATTTTACGTGTCTGCACAGATAAGTCACGGCTAACTTACCTTTATTAGATAATCCATTTTAGGCAATAGAACAACTTTAAAATCATATTCTTCAAAACATAGATCCGCGGTTATTTTGTTCTATTCATCAATAATGTCACCTACAACATCCTCATCAGTATGTTGTAAAAACATTAAGCGAAATATTTTCATTATGCTCTGACAATAGGGTATCAATGGCTTGGTCAAAACTGTCTAACTTTTGAGTTTCCATATAACGTTTTAACCTCAAAATAATATCCCTGCTCAGCTCAATATGAGACTTTTTTTGCCGTTTTTTTATTTGAGATAATTCTTTGCGAACCATACGCCAGCCAAAATCAGTAAAATACTGATTGAGCATTTTGTTTACATTAGTAAGCTCGTTGTCGATCCGCTGTGCCTTTTTGCGTAATCGGACCAATTCATTTAGTTGTGTCACCAACTTAGTATAGAAAACCGTTTGTAACTCAGCGTCACAAAACCAATCCGGTTTAGATGCCACAGCTTCAGGATTGATAAGACGATAAATTAAGGGTAAGGCAAAAATTAATTCTGCTTCCTCAAGCAATAATAATTTTCTCCCTGCTGTTGGTTTGTCTTGTTGATATATCCAGGCTTGCGGTTCCATAAATACGTTTCTTTAGTTAAGCATGCGTCTAATGCAGATGAAATAAATCGGTCCTCATGCTAGTACAAATCGACAAGTATTAATATATGGTTCAACCATTTTTTGTGTTTGATATCGATTCTTTGTGCTTCCTTTTACTTTAGGAAGAATAACTCAACTCGTATCAGGTCAAATACCTAGCAAGCTGTTGTACTTATTAGCTTAAATTTCATCCAACATACAAGCCTAGTTTAGCAGCATTCCATTCAACAAAGCCAATAAAATGGTTAAACCATTCTTTAAAGTTGTGATTCTTTGGCTAACCAAGTTCGAAACCACCGCATATAGAGAGTACAAATTTCATACTATTTTTGCTTTTAATTCTATATCCGCATACTTAATCGCCATTGTCCAAATGGCTTTATCTTGGCTATTTTTTAAACTAAAAAAACCAACTAAATGCTATTTAATGCGCCCTATTCCGATAACAGAAGTTTATTTGAACAAATAAGCACTCTACCAGTGATAATGACGATTATCACTGGTAGATGTAGGCGTGATTTGCGTATAATTACACCTTCTTAATTCGATATCAGGTGACTTCAACGGCATGTCTAAAATAATCCGGACAAATAGTAATGCTCAAAATAACACCAATGTATCGAATGAAAGAGTGACTAGATCAGATCATCACAATAATAACCGTACTGAACAGCCACGTTTTTTTGAAGAGACTTTCCTGCCACAATCTGTTCGAAGTGATTATTTAAGTGCTGCCGAAGAAACTGAATATGAAATTTCAGCCAACACCCGCCGTGTTTATAATACGAGCTTTAGTCTATTTAGCCGTTATTGTGCGGAGCACCAACTGCAGGCCCTTCCTGCAGATCCAAGAAGCGTAATTTCATTTATTGGTCATCAAAAAGAATTGTTCCAAGAAAGCACTGGAGTACAACTTTCTAAACAGACATTAACGACTCGACTCGCGGCGATTCGCTACCACCATATTCAAGCGGGATTCCACTCACCTACCGAGCACCCTCTGGTGATCAGAGTGATGCGCGGTTTAAGCAGAAATCAATCTCGCCATGTGAGTGATTATGATCAACAACCGATTATGTATGATGAAGTGGAAATGCTCATTCAAGCTATCGATGAACAAGTGCAGCCATTAACCCGAGCAAGAGACAAAGCCATTATTCAGTTAGGATTACAAGGTGGGTTTCGCCGTTCTGAACTTGCAGATATAAAAGTTCAATATGTCAGTTTTTTACGTAATAAGCTAAAAGTGCGCCTACCTTATTCGAAGAGTAATCAGCAAGGTCAACGGGAATGGAAAGACCTGCCGGATCATGAACCTTTTGCAGCACTCAACGCGGTAAAAAATTGGTTATCACTCGCCAATATTGAAGATGGACATTTATTTAGATCGCTTTCCCGTGATGGGAAATATTTACGCCCTTATCAAATAGTAGAACATCACTCTGAAGCTAATTCAAGTTTACATAAAAATAGTGGTTTTCTCACGGGAGATGATATTTATCGCATCATTAAAAAATATTGCACAAAAGCGGGCCTACCTGCAAAGTTTTATGGTGCCCACAGTCTGCGTAGTGGTTGTGTCACTCAACTCCATGAAAATGATAAAGATCATTTATACATTATGGCCAGAACTGGCCATACCGATCCTCGATCACTCCGCCATTATTTAAAACCAAGAGACTAAAACCCAAAAGACTAAACTAGATCATGACTCGGTAAGAATCAGTTAGTCTTTTACCTAAAATAAAATAGCAATTTTAACGTTAAACATAAATCTATCATGTTTATGAATAAAAAATGATATTCAGTAATTTATATTAAAATTATTTCCAACTTTTAATTTTAAAAATAATTAAAGCAATAATTTCACATTATATATTTTTATCTGTGACACAACATTTGACATCATAGCAGAATAAAAATCCTAATTGAGGTACTTTGACCTCAGCAGCTTAGACCATAGCAAACTGCTGGTTAACATTTTTATAGAATATCGGGTTTATTGCTCACTGCAGTATTATTGTAATATAAAATCATCTTTATTGTCATATTGATACTTTAGCCTTAGTCACGAAATTTAATCCATCGTACTAGCCGGAGTAATATATGAGTAAGGCCACCTTTGATCCTACACTTTATAATAAAAGTAATAACGAGCCATTTAACCAAGTGTTGGATAAACATTTATCTCGCCGTAACTTCGTAAAAAGTGGTTTAGGCCTCAGTGCTATGACTGCTTTTGCCAGTGTAGGTTTAACTGCTTGCGGATCAGATGACACACCCGTTACAAAACCTGTTGATCCAGTGACACCTTTGCCACCGACAAAAAGTACCGCCAAGCTAAACTTTACGTCAGTTGCGGGTTCTCGTTTAGATGCCGTCGTTGTGCCAGAAGGCTATACAGCGCAGGTACTTGCACCATGGGGCACGCCATTAAATGCAAAAGCAGCACCATGGAAAAGCGATGGTAGTAACACTGCCGATGACCAAGCGAACTCAGTCGGTATGCACCATGATGGCATGCATTTCTTTCCATTAAATGATTCGGGTAATGACGGTTTACTTTGCATTAACCATGAATACATTGATGAAGTTGCATTACATCCTGCAGGACAAACTTTTGATCCTACTTCAGGTTTGCGCACGATTATCGATGAGGTACGTAAAGAAATCAACGCCCATGGCGTATCGGTTGTACGTATAAAACTGGTTAATAATCAATGGGAAGTGGTTAGCAATGATAACCATAACCGCCGATTCACCGGTGCGACTGTAATGGATATTAGCGGTCCTCTCGCCTACTCTTCTCTACTCGAAACCCGCTACTCTCCCGACGGTAGTCAGGCTCGCGGTACATTAAATAACTGCGGCAATGGTTACACGCCTTGGGGCACTTATTTAACCTGTGAAGAAAACTGGCCAGGCTACTTCGCTAACCGTGGTACGTTAACTGCCGAGCAAAATCGCATTGGGATCAGCAAAACCAGCACACGTTATGGCTGGGATGATCTTGCAGGTCATGATGAAGAACGTCTCGATGAATTCGCGCGTTTTGATGTCACACCAAAAGGTGCAAGTGCTCAAGATGACTATCGTAATGAAGCGAATGGTCACGGTTATATTGTTGAAATTGACCCTTTCAATCCAACATCGCGCGCAGTTAAACGTACCGCGCTTGGTCGTTTCCGCCATGAAGGCTGTACCTTTGGCAAATTAACCGAAGGTAAGCCAGTAGTGTTCTATTCTGGCCACGATTCACAATTCGAATACCTCTATAAATTTGTCTCGGCCGCGGCATGGGATGCAAAAGATGCTGACAGCAGCAATCGCATACAAACTGGCGATAAGTATATGAATGAAGGTACTTTATATGCAGCTAAGTTTAATGCAAATGGTGGTGGTGTTTGGTTGCCTTTAACCTTAGATAGCCAAACTACGGACGGAAAAACCCTAGGCAATACTTTCGCTAGCTTAGCCGAGATTATTTTGAACACCGCAGGCGCAGCGGATCTTGTTGGTGCAACACCGATGGATCGCCCTGAATGGTGTGCTGTCGATCCTTTCACAGGTTCAATTTATTTGACCTTGACCAACAACTCAAAACGAACTGAAACCAATCCAGCGAACCCAAGATTGAAAAACCACTTTGGCCATATTATTCGTTGGGATGAAAGTGACAAAGATACTGAATTTACATGGGATATCTTCGTATTCGGATCACCAAGTGATGGTAACGCAGAGACAAACTTATCAGGCTTAACGGATCTTAACCAATTTGCCAGCCCAGACGGTTTAGCCTTCGATCAACGCGGTATTTTGTGGGTTCAAACCGACAATGGAGCCAAGGAGGTCGCAGAAGAAACCAACGATCAGATGCTAGCGATAGTGCCTTCAAAACTTGTTGATGGCCAAGAGAAACAGCTAGGCGTATCGGCTAATAACCAAATGGAATTAAAGCGTTTCTTCGTTGGACCAAACGACTGTGAGGTTACGGGTTTTGCTATTAGCCCTGATTACACTTCTGTTTTTGCTAACATTCAGCATCCCGGTAATTGGCCTTATTCGTCCAATGCCGCTGAAAAAACGCCTGCGGGCACGACATTACGCCCTCGCGCCGCTACAGTCGTTATCCGTAAGTTAGATGGTAAAGAAGTCGCGGTATAAACAATTATGCTTGTGCAAGGTATCTTCTTAATATGAAGTTCCTATAAGTTAATTGCTACACATAACAAATCCCCTCACTGTAGGGGATTTGTTATTTAAGAAGATAGTTAACTAGCCTTTTTCATAATAGATTAAATCCAACATCTATTAACTCTTACTACGACTTGCTTGTTCAAAGGCCAGTTCAAAAGCATCGGTAAAATCTGTAATTGGCAGAAGGTCCTCACGGCAACGGCGATTGCGGCCAAGTAAGGAAGATTCAACAAACAAATCAAACCAAGTACTTAAGGCTTTGCCATTAGCCGCTTCGCCAATCGCTCCTAAAGCCAATGATGCCACCTCGGCGGTGCCAAGTTGAAAATCATGACTACCTTTACGCAATGCATAGGTCGCGAGCGTGTCGGGATCGAAGGAAAGCAACGGCAGCGAGTGTAAGTAAGAGCTCTTACGGAACATTTTAATCGCTTCACGCCAACTGCCATCAAGCAGAACAAGCAGCGGCCGTTTGCCTTCGGCCAATGTCGACATCGGCACTTGGTTCAGTACGGTTTGCCCTTGCTCTGCATACTGGGCAGGAAACACTAAATAGGGTTGATATTGCGGCGAATTAACCAAAGCAAGCAACTCAGCTTCAGGTTCTGTACGTGACCAAATATAGGCGTGAGTATCAGGAATAAGATCCGCTATGAGTCGTCCGCTATTAGTCGGCTTTAACACCTCATCGTTATACATAATCAGCAGAAAACTGGCGTGAGTATCTAACTGACGGCGTAGCGCACAGGTACAGAACTGCTCACCTAAGAGGCATAATGGACAGCGGATCAGTTTTTTACCGCGGGCACCAAAGGGTTTAGTCGAAATAGACTTACGGTACTGATATAAATGGTGCACTGCATGGGGGGCTAAAGCCATAAAAACCAATTCTCTATCAAACTTATTAAGGATCGCGACCACATCATTTAGCACTTTTTTATCGCGGTGGCGCAGTTTATCCCTTGGCCATCAATGGTGCAATCGCGTAATACATTATCGTGATAAAAGGCCGGTGTCAGTGGTTGATGGTTTCATATGCAGCCTAACGCCAGTGAGATAATTTAAGAGCACAGAGCAATTATCTCTTAAAACAACTGTAATGTATTAATCTGTGTTACCACTTAGCATGCAATAGTGTGCAACACTAAACCGACTAAATTAACGTTTAACTTACTTATTGGGGGAGTATTTAAGCTAAATATCAGTAATGACTTAACTTCGTGTGGAATTGCCCTAATATCATGCGAAAATCTACTCTACAAATACAGTCTCAATGAAAGGTCAATTATGCACCCAAAAGCCCCGATCGCTTCTATACCGTTATTAAGCGGCGTACTGCTCTCTGCTACGCTATTTTCTAATGTCACTACGGCCCAAACGCTTAATACCAAAGACATCCAGTCAATTGTAGATTCCGCAGTTAAACCACTGATGGCCGAGTATGCTATTCCCGGTGCAGTAATTGGCATCACCATAGAAGGTAAACAGTATTTTTACCAATATGGCGTCAGTTCTAAAACCTCTGGGCAAAGTGTGACTGAAGATACCCTGTTCGAGATTGGCTCTATCAGTAAAACCTTTACCGCAACACTGGCTAACTATGCACAGGGCGAAGGTAAATTAACACTCACGGATATGGCCAGTGATTATGTTCCAGCATTAAAAGGCAGCCATTTTGATAAGATTAGTCTCATCAATTTAGCCACCCACACAGCGGGTGATTTGCCGATGCAAGTTCCTGATAAGGTCACTAATAATGCAGAGTTAATGGATTACCTTAAGCATTGGCAACCATCATTTGCCGCGGGGACCCATAGGAATTACGCCAATCCGAGTATTGGACTACTTGGCATGATTGCCGCGCAGAGTTTAGGGCAAACGTTTCCACAAGCCCTTGAGCAAACACTATTTCCACAATTGGGTATGACAAACAGCTATCTCAAGGTTCCTAGCAACAAAATGGCCGATTATGCCCAAGGCTATGATAAGCAAGACATGCCAGTGCGAGTCAATCCCGGTGTATTAGCCGATGAAGCCTACGGCGTTAAAACCTCAGCCAAGGATTTACTGCAATTTGTTGAGGCCAATATGCATATACATTCGTTACCCAAACCACTGCAAACGGCACTCGATGAGACCCACACGGGATACTTTGATGTGGGCATGATGACCCAAGATATGATTTGGGAGCATTACTCATATCCTATTGATCTTGATAAAATACTTATGGGCCATACTCAGGAAGTCGTGTTTGGCAGTACACCCGTTAAACCCATAGTGCCGCCCCTCGCACCGCAGCAAAATGTGTGGATTAATAAAACCGGCTCTACTGGCGGTTTTGCCGCTTATGCAGCATTTATTCCCGCGCAAAAGCTTGGCATAGTATTGTTAAGCAATAAAAATTATCCCGTACCGCCTCGGGTGACTGTGGGGTATCAGATTTTAACTGGGATCGAAAAGTTGCAAAAATAACCATGCACTAGGATAGAGGAGATAAGTATATTGGTGCTATCTCCTTTTTCTTAACAATATTCTTGTCGCTACTGATTTATGGCTGACACCTTGCTGCTAACTCACAGTTTCCTTGCAATCTCTCTTTTCTCATGGCGGCTTGTAAGAAAAGATGCACCACAGAGTTAATCCTTGCGTTAATTCATTTGCAACTCATCGACCTAGTTAACAGACAAATAACCTATCGTAAGTTTAGCTTTACAGCTTAAAATCAGGATAAAAACTTATGTATCACATTAAAAATTATTTCGTTAAATCAATATGATTGACACTTGAAGTTACGATTTTAGGGAGTAAGATGCGCGCAAATACCTTAAGTGACCTTTTTCGGGAATATCATGTCAGGCACGCCACATTCTCCTATTCATCACGATGTCGCTCCAGCGGCGAGTCAGTCTAGCCTACTGTTAATGATTGTCTTTATGGTCGCCTGTGGCCAAATGGCGCAGACGATTTTTGTACCTGCCCTTCCACAAATCGCACTCGGGCTCCATGTGGACGCCAGCCAACTACAAGCCGTGATGGCCTGTTACTTACTCTCCTACGGGATGTTTCAATTTGTGTATGGCCCAGTGTCAGATCGCGTTGGCCGTAAAATGCCACTCATCGTGGGTATCGCAATTTTCGTTCTAGGCGCAGTGTTCGCGGCGAAGGCCACAAGTTTTAACCAACTGATAATGGCAAGCCTTATCCAAGGATTAGGCACAGCCAGCGCAGGCGCATTATGCCGGAGCATTCCCCGCGATCATTACTTTGGCGACCGACTGGTAAAATTTAATAGCTATGTCTCTATGGCTGTGGTGTTTTTACCTTTGCTTGCACCATTTATCGGCAGCGCCAGTGCAGCCTATTTCGGCTGGCAAGCCGTATACTGGGTATTAGCGGTATTCGGTGTCATGGTCTGGCTGTTGTTAATATTCCTCTTTAAAGAGTCTTTACCTAAGGCGCAACGGGAACATCAAGCCGTTTTCAAATCCTATAAGCATGTCCTGCACCATAGAGCGTTTCGCGCTTATTTATTTTCATTGATCGCAACCTTTGCCGGTATTGCGGCGTTTGAAGCCATTGCTGGCGTACTCTATGGCCAATATCTCGGACTGACACCTTTTATGGTCAGTTGTTATTTTGTTGCGCCAATTCCTGGCTACTTACTGGGGGCACTCATCGCTGGCCGACAAAATAAGCCACAAAGGGTTGTTTACCAAGGTGTTGCGTTACTCGGTGCTGGCGCATTATTTATGTTGACCCCAGGTCTTTTTAATTTAGTGGTTGGCTGGAGTTTACTTATTGGATCGATTTTATTCTTCAGTGGCGCAGGCATGCTGTTCCCTACCCTAACATCTGCTGCGTTAGAACCATTTCCACGTCAGGCGGGGATTGCGGGCGCATTACTGGGGGGATTACAAAATTTTGGTGCCGGACTTGCCGCATTAACTATGTCTTTAGTGCCTATGGGCGGCCAGTTGAGCATAGGTTTATTAAGTGCTGTAATGGTGGTTTTAGTGATCCTGTCTCTGTATTACGCCAAAGATCAAAATGATACTCACCAGAATTTAATGCCACAGATTTAATGGATATGATTTGAAGCGACAATTCTTGGTTTAAGCTAAATCTATTACCATCAGTCAATAAAAAGCCCACATTGTTGTGGGCTTTTTAAATCGATAAGACACTGTAATAAATCAAAAATATCGATTAATTTATAGCGTCTATAGCTTTAATCGTTACAGAATGCGACGCAGTAAAAAATCAGCTTTAAGGCGACGAATTCTAGTCATGATCTTCTTCACTGGCGCAGGATAGCTCTGTAAGGTGTCGACTTGACTGTAGTGATATAACCGCTGTGTGTGTTCCAGAATATGTGTCTGCTCGGCTTCAAACTGGGCTTTCCAGCAGCCAATTTCATCTTGGATCAACAAACCATTCTCAAGATCCAGCGCCCAAGCTCTTGGATTCAGGTTAGAACCTGTGATCAAATGCTTATTACCGTCGGCACTGATGCCTTTGAGGTGATAACTGTTGATGCCGTGTTTCCACAGATGGATATTCAACTGACCATTATCAATCGCCCACTGTTGGCGTTTAGCGAACTTACGCAATGATTGCTCATACATATAGGGCAATGCACCTATGGTTGAGAAATCCTGCTCTGGCGGAATATAAAAATCGTTAGCCGTCTTGTCGCCCACAACGATATCGATGCGTTTGCCATTGCGTAAATGCTTCGCTAAAGCGCGCACTAAAATGTACGGCGGATTAAAATAGGGCGTGCAAATAAACAGCGAGTCTTTTGACTCTTCCACCAAGGCGACAACCACTTTATTGAGCAAGTTTTTCTTACGTCCTAGCCCAAGTAACGGCGTGATGCGATTGCCATCACGGGTCTCCTTAAACTGATACTCAGCATCAGACAGTCTCAGCTTAAAGCTACGCATGTCCGTCTTTGGTGGTAGCACTTCTTGCTCAGCATCTTGCGTTAATGAACACACAGCTGGATCAGAAATGATATTTTTCTGGATCATCGCGCGCATACTGCGCGCTAATTCGGCAGACTCAATCAAGTGATAACGATCGAAACGGTACTTATCGTGTTGTTGCAAATAGATATTATTGAGACTGGCACCGCTATAGATCACCGCATCATCGATAATAAATCCCTTAAGATGCAACACACCCATAAATTCACGGGATTTGACGGGTACACCTAAGATATCGATGGGATGTTCGGCTTCAGCCATAACTCTGCGGTACATCAAATAGTTACCGCTATCACCTTTATGGCCAATCAAGCCACGTCTCGCACGGTGAAAATCGACTAACACTTTGATATCAAGCGTTGGATTTGCCGCTTTGGCATCCATGAGGGCTTGTAATATCTCACGACCCGCTTCGTCATCTTCTAAATACAGCGCCGCAATATAAATACTGTGCTTGGCGCTCGCAATACGAGCGAGTAATTCTGCCTTGAAACGGCATGGCGTGAGCAACCACGTTAAAGCCTCGGGTTGAACGGCTATTCCACCAAGCTTATCTAGCAAGGCATCCTCCTTTAAACATGCTGACCACCCCGATAGGAAGCGCTGGGGTTCAGTGATAAAAACATCACAGCAATATGTGTTAACTCTGGATAGGCCTCTGTCACTGCCAACCTGATCGTTTGTTCTACTTTAAGATGTATATCAGGGTCCTTAGGGAACCAGAGTAACTCAACTTGGACAAAGCGTTGATCAATTTTTCCATTTCGAAAACTGATGCTTGGGATCCAATCTAATGTGAAACTCTCTGCATTACCTTTACATATATCCGCCAATGACTGCAGTAATGTTTGGCTGAACGCTGCAACGACCGCTTGTGGTAAGCCGCGCATACTAATATGTGGCATGGTTTAGTTGTTACCTAAGAACCTAAAATCGTAAGGGGTAGAAATTACCGACTTCACCTCGTCTCGGCAAGACTTTTCTCCCAAAAGTCTTGTTAAACCTAACGGTTTTGCTGGTAATTTGACCTCACGCGATTTTATTCCACTTCAGTGCACCGATTTACCTAAAAATCTTCTTCATTTATCCTTGCTTGAAATCGCATTTTACGGCGAGTATTCTCGGCATTATTTGCCCGTCCACACAATATTTCGCCCCTAAATAGGGTGATTCTTAACGCTACAAATCAGTCCAAATTTCACTAAACTGCACCCAAAATGTCTGCCAAATCACAAAATAATCTTCAAACCCATTTCATTCACCCCGAATCCAGTGATTTAGCGTAAACTAAACCGCCTATTTGCGATTAGACCACACGATACAAGATTAAGAACTATGAACAAAAAAATTCTGCTGACGTTAGCACTGACATTGCTGTTTGCTTGGGGTATTTTCCATTTTAAAACCCAGTTAGGGTTACTCATCCTGCCGTTGTTTATTGGGCTAGTATTGTTTGTTACCCTACGTTTATATCGCTTGATGGAAAAGGATGACGGCAGCAGTGAGGATTAACCGCACACAATACCAACCTAATCTTAATGATGTTTTGATAAAAATGGCCAATAGCTAACATGGAAACGTTACTGAAAACCACTCTATATGCCGGCCTACTCCTAGCCGCAAGTCATAATATGGCCTATGCAGAGCAACATGATTCTAGGCCGATAAGTGCTCAAACCACTTCGCTTAGCCAAGCAATCAGTAAGATCAGCCCTCGACATTCACAAATCGCCTTACTGGCAATGAATATGTCGAACAATCAAGTGATCTATAGCCAACAAGCTGAGACCTTGTTTATTCCAGCCAGTACCCAAAAGCTGCTCACGGCAGTCAGTGCTATGGCTCAGCTTGGACCTGATTTTCGTTATGTCACACAATTATGGACAGATGCACCAATACGCAAAGGCCATATCGCAGGCAGTGCTTATCTGCGTTTTAGTGGCGATCCCACGCTGACTCAAGCCGATCTCAAGACCATTTTTGCCAATCTCGTAAAACAAGGCATTAATCGCATTGATGGACATCTGTATTTGCTCGGCGATAAGCAGGAACAATTGCAAGCTCCGGGTTGGGTTTGGGATGATTTGGGCATTTGTTTTGCCGCGCCAGTGTCGAGTTATATTATCAATCAGAACTGCGTCTATGGTCAGTTTAGCCCCAGCTCTACCAGCAAACCTTCACAGGTAAGTCTGCGCGCGGGGAGTTATGGAGTCAAAATCAGCAGCGATGCGGTGTTTGATCAAAAGGCGAACCGCGAATTTTGCCAACTTGATATGGTCAGATTAGGTCAAAATAACTACCATTTACGCGGCTGTTACCCTGGCGGTGAGGCGATACCACTGGCGATTGCGGTCAGCGATCCGTTCAAATTTGCCCAAGATAACCTCACCTCCCTACTTAAAGGCGAGATGTCTCTTGCGGGTAAAGTACAACTCGGCACTAGCTTACCCCAAAAGGCAAAACTAATTGCCAGCCATAGCTCTGCGCCCTTACCTGAGCTGCTCGAAACTATGCTGCTCAAGTCAGATAATTTGATTGCCGATAGCCTTTTTAAGCAACTTGGTAAAAGTTATTTTAAGACCCAAGGCAGCTTTACCAATGGTGCCGCTGCTATGCAGCGAATTTTAACGAATTTAGGCATAGATTTGAGTAACGCCAATATTGTGGATGGTTCAGGATTGTCACGCTATAACTTACTCAACGCCAAGCAGTTAGCAGCAGTGTTGGCGCTAATCCACCAAGATAGCCGCTTTAGTCCGTTAATCACGAGTCTGCCACAGGCGGGGATCAGCGGCACCTTAAGATATCGTATGGGCTACAACAAGCCGCCGCTTAAACAGCAAATTTTTGCTAAAACAGGCTCGATGCAAGGCGTGTCTAATTTAGCGGGCTTTATCCGTTTGCCCCAGCATAACGATACCCTGTTTGTAATCCTTGAGAATGGCATGAGTCCTGAATTGAAAAATCAGCATAACCCCTCATTCAATGCCGAGTTTCTTAAACAATTGATTTCAGTGCTGCAACCGTCATCAACCACTGCGACTGTGAATACTGCGGCTCACTAGAGTCATTAATTAACTGCTACAGAGTAAAAAACTTGCACAAAAAAGCACTGAGTCATCAGTGCTTTTTCAGTTTTTATCTAAACGAATATACCGAAGCCTTGTTAAAACAACTCCGCAGGCATCGCCATAGTCGTCGCATCACCAGCTCTGACTTGAGCGATATGGTAATCCGCTTTTGGCAATAACTTATCAAAATAGAACTTAGCCAAATAGACTTTCTGCTCGGCGAAAGCGTTATCTTCATGATCCGCGACCTTATCGACCATAGCCAACCAGTAGAAACCATACAGGGTGTAACCAAAGGCATCTAAAAAGTCGACCGCACACGCATTAATAAGTGCAGGCTGAGCCACTTTGCGATCATTAACTGACTCGGCAACGATGACCAAGGCATCTAAACGTGCGCATACTGCCGCCACTTTCACCGCATCAACGTGAGTAAATGCGCGCATTTGTGCCTTCAAGTCAGCCACAAATTCATTTAATGCGGCTAAGTTATCGCCAGTGACTTTACGACCGAGGAAATCGATGGCTTGAATGCCATTGGTGCCTTCATAAATCTGAGCGATACGGGTATCACGAACTAATTGCTCAATACCTGTTTCACGAATATAACCATGTCCACCAAAGACTTGTTGCGCCATGATAGTCGCATCAAGACCGCGATCGGTTAAAAAGGCTTTAGCGACTGGCGTTAACAAACCCACATAACGCGCCGCTTTAGCCTTAACCTCATCTTGGGCATATTTTGCTAAATCCAGCTGTTGTCCTGTAAACACAGACAAAGCACGGCCCGCTTCTGTCATCGCACGAATGGTCAACAACATACGGCGCACATCGCCATGGACAATAATGGGATCAGAATCACTGCCCGTCGGAGAGCCGCCAGCGGCGATGCCTTGATTACGCTCTTTAGCATAATCGGCCGCCATCTGGTACGCCGCCTGCGCACTGCCAAGCCCTTGAATACCTATCGCTAAACGCTCATAGTTCATCATAGTGAACATGCATACGAGGCCACGATTAGGCTCACCAATCAAGAAGCCTTGGGCATTCTCAAAGTTCATCACACAGGTCGCAGAACCTTTAAGGCCCATCTTATGCTCGATAGACCCCACTGATACACCATTGGCATTGGCTAAGCTGCCATCGGTATTTACCGATATTTTAGGTACAAGGAAGAGTGAAATCCCTTTGCTATCCGGTAGCTTAGCAAGCACTAAGTGGATGACGTTTTCAGTTAAATCATGATCGCCACCCGTGATAAAAATCTTGCTGCCCGTGATGGCATAACTACCATCATCCTGCGGTAAAGCTCGAGTGCGAATATTACGCAGATCAGAACCCGCTTGCGGCTCCGTCATATCCATAGCACCCGCCCATTCGCCGGAATATAACTTAGGCAAATAAGCTTGTTTCAATTCTTCGCTGCCGTGGGCATTGATACATAAAGCCGCCCCCGCGGTTAACGAGCCATAAAGTGTAAACGCATTACAAGCACTGTAAGCCATTTCGTCGACTAAGATCCCCAGCATCTTCGGCATCCCCATGCCACCAAATTCAGGATCGCCACACAAACCAATCCAACCGCCCTGGGAATACTGCTCATAAACGGCTTTATAGCCATCAGGGGTAATCACTTGATTGTCTTGATGCAACACGCCCTGCTCATCGCCCGTCCGGTTCAGTGGATGGATCAACTCACTGCTGATCTTGGCTGCTTCTTCAAGAATAGCATTAGCAGTGTCGATATCGACCATTTCAGCTATCTCAGGCAATTGTGCCCAAGTGTTTGGAGCATCAAATACCTGTTCCAGTAGGAAACGCATATCCGTTAACGGGGCTTGGTAAGGATTCATTGGTAGACTCTTAAACGTAGGATTAAAACAGTTGTTTTAATTTATACCAGTTCACTGTAGAAAACAATCTCATTACAAATACAGCCGCGAATAATATAAAAGTATGCGAGTGTGCGAGCTAAGTATAAATTCAACGCATAAAAAACCCTTAAGCTTGAACTTAAGGGTCTCTATTTTATAAGCTTTAACACAGGGTTGTCGCAGCGTTAGCTCACAGGCTTGTGGCAATTACCACATTAAATCATCAGGAATTGCGTAATCTGCATAGGGATCATCTTCAACGACCACAGCTTTAGATTCATCCTGTTGCCACAGATAACCACACCACTGCGGCACCAGCAATTTGACTCGTTCGGCCAACTTATGTGGTACTAAGTAACTCTTATCTTCGTAACGTACTATGCCTAACTGCCCTTTAAGCAATTCTGCCTGCAGTTTTTCATCTAAGTATAAAGAATAGATTTTATTATCAAGAGTATAGTTAAATTTCACTTCAGCATAAGCTGGGATCTTTATCGCAGACTTAGTGAACTCAGTGATTAAACCGCGCACCTGTCCACGCTCAGATGCCTCTGCAAAACGTTGCTCGTTCAGCGCTTTATCTTTTAGCGCCTGCAACCGTTTTTGCTCAGCCACTTCTTGCTTAAAAGCACTGGAGCCATCATCTATTCGTGATTTTTTATCACGGCGTTTTTGAGTCTTAACGTCGCGAACCTTTTGTTTACTGGCAAGCCCTGCTTTGAGTAGCTGCTCTTGTAATGCATTAGCCATGGATCATTACCTACTTAATTTCTATAAAATCAAAGCTCTCGATTTTGAATATCAATAATCTAAAACCAAACTACATTTTTGCGGCCAGTTCGCCAAGCTCTGTCATCGCTATACTGGCGCCGCCAAGTGACCAACCGCCATCAACCGGCAGCACAACTCCCGTAATATAGGAAGCTAATTCAGAGCCTAAGAATAGTGCGGCATTGGCGATATCCTGACCTGCGCCGTTGCGTTTTAGCGGAACGGATTGGGCAACCTTTTGCTGTAATGCGGCGCTGGGGGCAAGGCGATTAAAACCTTCAGTATTGGCGATGGGGCCAGGCGTAATCGAATTAATTCTCAGCCCTTCACAGCCCCACTCTAACGCTAAGGTTCGCGTCAGCATATCCACACCCGCTTTAGCCGCACACACATGAACTTGCATTGGCATAGCGATCGAAGCCTGCGGCGCCGAAATCTGGATAATATTGCCATTGGGGCGACGCAGCAAAGGATAAGCCTGCTTTAGCACTTGAAAACTGCCGAGCAAATCAATGTCCATCACCGACTTAAAACCATTGACCGAAAGCTTTGCGGCGCTGGCGGGGAAATTCCCCGCCGCGCCGCTTACCAGCACATCGATAAAACCAAACTCAGAAGCGATTTTATCAAAACCGACTTCAAGGGCGCTAAGATCGCGCACATCAAAACTCACACCCAAATGAATACCGTCAGGATTGGCCTGTTGCAACTGCAATACCGCGGCATCGATTTTATCTTGACTGCGGCTCGCAACGGCCACATTTGCGCCAGCCTGTGCGAACGCAATGGCAATCGCGAGATTTATCCCACTGGTTCCTCCGACAACGACAACATTTTTACCTTGATAGTTAAACATCGTAGCATTAAACATGGGCGTTCTCCGTGAACAGTGAGATATGCACTCAGGGTGTGATTCATTATTCTATGCTGTCATTCAACATACTATTTCAATTTTTATCCATCATCTCAAGGATACCAACGAGTGATTTCAAGCTTTTTTATTTAAACAACGGTCAAACGACTTTCAAACCGCGCTTTAGACGGCTAGTGTGGCGTCTATACCAATGATTGGTGAATCGCTTGCAATGCTGCTAACGGGTCGGCAGCTTTGGTGATCGGGCGGCCAATCACTAAGTAATCAGAACCCGCTGCTATCGCTTGAGGTGGCGTCATCACGCGGTGTTGATCGCCAGCATCACTGCCAACTGGGCGGATCCCCGGCGTCACGAGCTTGAAATCATGACCTAACAGTGATTTCAAGGCTGTCGCTTCTTGGGCGGAACACACCACGCCATCGAGTCCCGCTTGTTGCGTGAGCTTCGCCAAACGTTGCACATGCTCAAACGCAGGCACATTGATGCCGAGTAATTTAAGATCGTCATCACTCATCGAGGTTAATACCGTAACCGCGATCAGCATAGGCGCTTTATCGCCGTATGGCAGTAAGGCTTTTTTAGCCGCTTCCATCATGGCTAAGCCACCGCTGGCATGTACGTTCGTCATCCATACGCCCAGCTCTGCAGCAGCGGCCACGGCTTTGGCGACAGTATTGGGAATATCGTGAAATTTCAAATCAAGGAATAAATCAAAACCACGATCATGGATATCTTTCACCAGTTGCGGGCCAAACAAGGTAAACATTTCTTTGCCGACTTTAAGGCGGCACATGTTGGGATCGAGTTTTTCTATCAGTTGTAAAGCATGGTTTTTATTATCGTAATCAAGCGCTACGAGGATAGGTTTAGTCGTCATCATCTCTCCAACGGGGTTACACAAACTGTGTATTCTTCTAATAGATTATTCGCCGTCTAGGCCTCGGATCCGTTTAATGCTGCCCCAGTTTTTACAGGAAGGACAATGCCAGTAAAGCGCATGGGAAGGAAAACCACACTCCTTACAACGGTAACTCGGACGGAATTTAATTTGTTGTTCAACGAGCTGCTCTAGCATAGTTAAACTTTGCTTAGCTTGCCCTTCTTCGGCTTGGCGCAAATGCATCTGCATCAAGTGCTGAAAACCTTTCATGGTCGGATGGCGATATAACGCATCGAGTACCATGGTCTCTGCCGCTTTAATCTCATCAAGACTTATCATGTGCTGCGCTAAGGCGACCACTACAGAAGCTCCAGCGCCATCGGCCATGGCGCCCGCGAGTAATTCTTGAAAACCTTCTTTATCTTGCGTGTCGCGATAAACTTGTTTGGCCGTTGGAATCGCATCGGCAAAAAGCTCGATATCGGCTTTTTTCAGTTGCAGCAGCATTTGCTTACACTGGGCATAATCTTGAATATCGAGGAATTTTTTCGCTAGGGTCAATAATGCACGACCGCATTGGGGATCTTGCTTCAGCGCTTGCTGTAGCAGTTTAATTTTCTGCGCGTCATCACTGGCTTCATCGGCTAACTGGCAATAGAAATGCGCCGTTAACGGCTTTAAAACTTGTTGACGTTTACGACTCAAACGCTTAGTGATATCAATGGCTTTTTGCCACTCTTTAATCACTTGATAGATAGCAATCAGCTGTGTTTCAGATTCTTCACTGTGATCGTCTTGGCTGACCAAGTTGATAAAGATTTCTTCAGCTCTGTCATAAAAACCTGCTGCTAGATAATCTTTACCCAACTCCATCATAGCGATGTCACGCTGCTCATTGGTTAATGTAGGCCGCGCGATTAAATTTTGATGGATACGAATAGAGCGATCGACCTCACCTCGCTTACGGAACAGCGAACCGAGTGACAGATGGGTATCTATGGTTTCATCGTCAACATCTAGCATACTGATAAACAAATCGACGGCTTTATCCGATTCGTTCGACAGTAAGAAATTGAGGCCAGTAAAATAATCCCGGCTCAATTGTTTACGTTGATTACTTTGATTCTGCCTTATGCTCCGTCGCCCCATATACCAGCCATAGGCGGCAGCAATGGGAAGCAACAGAAAGAGGATCTCAAGCATATTAGGCGTCTACATCCTGAGGGATTTTAGTGATCACTTGATTTAGTTTCTTTTTAGTTGCCGCTAAACTTAATTTCAAGCGAACAATATAGTAGCTAGCAAATAACCAACTCAAAATAAAACCAGCAAAAAAGACAATCGCTAAGACAACAGGTAAACGATATTCACCCTGTGCGACAAAATAGCTGATGGTCACCACTTGTTCGTTACGCGCGCCAAAAATCAACGCCAAAATAAATAACAGTGCCACAAGCACAGTTGCTACAAATGATTTCACGCTGCACTCCCTAAACGCGTTTCAATTTAATGATTATCCAAGAAATTTACTAAGCTGACCAGCATTGCCTTGCAATAGATACAAAAAAGCCTCCTAACGGAGGCTTTTTACTATGCGGTCAATCACACATTAACGGCGTCAACACGCTCGCGCAGTTCTTTGCCTGGCTTAAAGTGCGGGACGTATTTACCTTCCAAATCGACTGATGAACCAGTCTTTGGATTACGGCCAGTCCGCGGTGCACGATAGTGAAGCGAGAAACTACCAAAGCCACGGATCTCAATACGATCACCGCTTTCTAATGTTGTTGCCATTTGCTCCAACATTTCTTTGATTGCGCCTTCAACCTCTTTCGCCGACAGCTGCGACTGCCTGGTGGCGAGTTTTTCGATAAGTTCAGATTTCGTCATCCTAGCTATCCCCTATTATCAAGCCAAACACAGTCGCCTAATGGGGAGAGATGTCTCCCCAAACAACAGGCGATTATTTACGAGCTGCTTTAAACGCTTCAGCCATTGCATTGCTAATAACAGCGTCATCTTGTTTGTTCAGAGTCGCCATTACTTCTTTCTCTTCAGCTTCGTCTTTCGCTTTGATTGACAGGCTGATAGAGCGGTTCTTACGGTCAACACCCATGAACTTAGCTTCGATTGCATCACCTACATTATAGACAGTAGATGCATCTTCGATACGCTCACGTGAAATGTCAGCTACACGGATGTAACCTTCAACAGTGTCAGCCAGTTCAACAGTCACACCTTTAGCATCAACAGCAGAAACAGTACCGTTTACGATAGTACCTTTCTTCTTGTCAGCCAAGTATGCGTTGAATGGATCATCTTCAGTTTGCTTAACACCTAAGCTGATGCGCTCACGCTCTGGATCTACAGACAGAACCACTGCATGGATTTCATCGCCTTTCTTGTATTCAGAAACTGCGTCTTCGCCAGTACCGTTCCAAGAAATGTCAGACAGGTGAACTAGACCATCGATACCGCCGTCAAGACCGATAAAGATACCGAAGTCAGTGATTGACTTGATCTTACCAGAAACCTTGTCGCCTTTGTTGTAACGAGTTGCGAAGTCATCCCATGGATTGGTCTTACATTGTTTCAGACCTAGAGAAATACGACGACGCTCTTCATCGATGTCTAGAACCAGAACTTCAACTTCATCACCTAAGTTAACCACTTTAGATGGGTGAATGTTCTTGTTAGTCCAATCCATTTCAGAAACGTGAACCAGACCTTCAACGCCTTCTTCGATTTCTACGAAGCAACCGTAGTCAGTTAGGTTAGTAACGCGACCAGTTAAACGTGTGTTTTCTGGGTAACGTTTGCTGATTTCTAACCATGGATCTTCGCCAAGTTGTTTCAGACCTAGAGACACACGAGTGCGCTCACGATCGTACTTCAGTACTTTAACGTTGATTTCATCGCCAACATTGACGATTTCTGATGGATGTTTAACACGTTTCCACGCCATATCTGTGATATGTAGCAGACCGTCAACACCACCTAAATCTACGAATGCACCGTAGTCAGTCAGGTTCTTAACGATACCCTTAACTGCTTGACCTTCTTGCAGGTTTTCTAACAGTGCATCACGCTCAGCGCTGCTTTCTGATTCGATAACTGCACGACGAGAAACAACAACGTTGTTACGCTTCTGGTCTAGCTTGATAACTTTGAATTCTAATTCTTTGTACTCTAAGTGAGCGGTGTCGCGAACTGGGCGCACGTCAACTAGAGAACCTGGTAAGAAGGCACGGATACCGTTTAATTCAACAGTGAAACCGCCTTTAACTTTACCATTGATGATACCGATTACAGTTTCAGCATCTTCATAAGCTTTTTCCAGAACGATCCAAGCTTCATGACGTTTCGCTTTTTCGCGAGACAGTTGAGTCTCACCGAAGCCGTCTTCAACAGAGTCAAGAGCTACGTCAACTTCATCGCCAACTTGAATTTCTAAAACGCCTTGAGCGTTTTTGAATTGTTCAGCTGGGATTGGGCTTTCAGACTTCAGACCCGCGTCAACCAGTACCATACCGTTTTTGATTGATACAACAGTACCACGAACGATAGAGCCTGGACGGAATTCCAGAGTTTGAAGGGATTGTTCAAATAGATCAGCAAAAGATTCAGTCATGTTTAGGTTACTTTCTTTATTAAACCACTGTCCGTCCTAGACGTGGAGTCAGTCAAATTATCCGTATCATCCTTAATACGAATACCTATCCGGTGGACTAACTTAGTTAGTGCCGGATAATTTTTGGTTGATAAAGTTAAGCGCTAGCGCTAGCACTTCATCAATACCCTTACCGCTAGTATCGATAATGAGCGCGTCCTCGGCGGGGACTAAAGGAGCCACCGGACGATTCATATCGCGGTCATCACGTTCGATAATTTCACTTAAAAGGCGCTCGATATTAACATCGAAGCCCTTGTCCTGCAACTGATTATAGCGTCTTTGGGCACGCTCTTCAGCTGAGGCGGTTAAATATAATTTTGCCGGCGCACTTGGGAAAACCACTGTTCCCATGTCACGACCATCGGCAATTAATCCTGGCGCCGTTTTAAAGGCCCGTTGGCGACGTAATAAGGCTTCTCTCACCCGTGGAAAGGCAGCGACTTTTGAAGCGGCATTCGAGCACTCTTGGGTGCGAATGTCGTTGGTGACGTCTTCACCTTCCAATATCACTTGAACCGGATCTTTATCATTGCCTGTTAGAAACTTCACATCCAGATGTGCCGCTAACAACGTGATAGACTCTTCATTTTCCAGTTCAACGTTATGATGAATTGCTGCAAGCGCAAGAACTCGGTAAATGGCACCACTATCAAGTAGTTGCCAACCTAGATGCTGAGCCAATAATTGACTAATTGTACCTTTGCCAGCACCACTTGGGCCGTCGATTGTGACTACAGGAGCCCGTTCAGACATACATTCCTCCGCAAAAAATAACCATCATCCGTGAGTTCATCAAGTGAGCCCCCGAAAATGAGCGCGCCGCATTGTACAACAAAAGACAAACAAAATCCGTGGATTTTTTATGAAGATTAGAAGCCGCACAAATACGGCTTGCTATTCTTGACATCGATGGTTGTAACAATGACGAAACAAACAGACTTAGCCTTGCAGGCTCGCAAACTGCTTAAAGTAGTCAGGGAATGTTTTAGAAGTACAATCTGGATCATTGATGGTGATACCGCAATCGGCAAATGCCAGCATAGAAAAGCACATGGCCATGCGGTGATCATTGTAGGTATCAATTTCAGCGGTGTTAATAACGGCTGGCGGGGTGATTTTAATGTAGTCATTCCCCTCTTCAACCTCGGCGCCCACTTTTCGCAGTTCAGTTGCCATAGCCGCTAACCGGTCTGTTTCTTTAATACGCCAGTTATAGATATTGCGAATAACCGTCGTGCCTTTAGCAAATAATGCGGCCGTTGCAATGGTCATGGCCGCATCGGGAATATGGTTCATGTCTAAGTCGACGGCAGTTAATAGGGAGCCGCGTGCAATAATATAGTCATCGCCCCACTCGATATCTGCGCCCATTTTTTCGAGCACATCGGCAAATTTTACATCGCCTTGGATACTCAAACGACCTACACCCGTGACTTTGACTTCGCCGCCCTTAATCGCCCCAGCCGCGAGGAAATATGATGCCGATGACGCATCGCCTTCTACCAGTACTTTGCCTGGTGATATATAACGCTGGCCTGCAACAATCTCAAAACGCGCGTAGTCATGGTTAATGACTTTAACGCCGAACTGCGCCATCAAGGCGATGGTGATATCGATATAAGGCTTAGAGACTAACTCGCCTTTGACATGGATATTCACGCTGCCCTTGGCAAGCGGCGCCACCATTAGCAATGCCGTTAAAAACTGGCTTGATAAATCCCCGGCAATTTCAACATCACCGCCATTAAGGCCAGTGGCATTAATCGTCAGTGGCGGGAAACCGTCATTTTTAAGATAAACAATATTGGCACCGAGTTGCCTTAAGGCATCGACTAAATCGCCAATCGGACGCTCTTCCATACGTGGTTCGCCCGTGAGAGTAAATTCACCTTGGCCTAAGGTTAAGGCGGCGCATAAGGGGCGCATTGCGGTACCCGCATTGCCTAAAAACAATTCCTGCGCGGATGCTGAGGAAATCACACCACCTAAACCATCGAGTTCACACACAGTATTGTTTTGCGATAAACGGTAGTTCATCCCTAACTGCTTGAGGGAGGCCAACATGTGGCGGATATCATCTGAGTCGAGCAGATTGGTGAGCGTGGTCGTACCTTGGGCTAAGGTGGCCAATAATAAGGCTCGATTTGAAATACTTTTTGAGCCCGGAATATTGATTTCACCGCGGACTTGCACAACAGGTTCAAGACGTAATTGCTTCATGAATAAATCTTCTTTCTCTCTAGGGCGTCATCATCACGATCACGCGGACTGAATACGCAAAATGGCAACTTCACGCTACAGCGCGTCAAGTTAAGATTACAAATAAAAGGAGATTGGGGCCTTGTTGGTGCTTCGTCGTTATAAAATTACCGATTGTCGCTAAGGATTCAACCGTTTTTTCGAGAAAAATGGCATTTTGGTCAGATTATTTGCTGAGATCAGTGTAAAAATAACAAAAACGCAAAATTTAAGCGGTTAATTTATGATTTAACCGTATTTTTGGCAGGCTTTTTTGCCAAGATAACTGGCGTGTAATCACAGTTTTCACTTTAATTACTTTACCTTTCCGCGCTATTCTAACCTCCAAACGATAAATAACGCATATCTGATACGAACAATCACGTTTGCACTATAACCAGAAAGGTAGATGGAGCTATGTTTAACTCACTCATCGCAATGCCAGCGGACCCCATCCTTGGCTTGTTAACTCAGTACCGAGAAGACTCTCACCCACAAAAAGTGGATTTAGGTGTGGGCGTTTATAAAGATCCTACCGGCGTTACCCCTATTCTAAGCTGCGTGAAAAAAGCGGAAAAATTCCGTCTCGATACCGAAACCACCAAAGTGTATATAGGCCCAACAGGCTCACCACAATTCAACACCTTGATGACAGAATTAGCCTTTGGTGCTGACCACAGTGCCATTATCGCTAACCGTATCCGCACCGTTTCAACACCCGGTGGTACAGGCGCGCTGCGCGTGGCGGGTGACTTTATCAAACGCTGCAACCCGAATGCGGTGTTATGGGTAAGCGACCCAACTTGGGCAAACCACATCGGTTTGTTCGAAGCGGCTGGCATTACCGTTAAAACCTATCCTTATTATGACTACGATAGCAAATCATTGAAATTTGATGAGATGCTTGCTGCATTATCGCAAGTGAGTCCTGATGATGTGGTGTTATTCCACGCCTGTTGCCATAACCCAAGCGGAATGGATTTAACCACAGAAGAATGGGATAAAGTGATTGCCCTGACTAAAGAGCAAGGCTTTACCCCACTGATTGACATGGCCTACCAAGGCTTTGGTGATGGCGTTGATATTGATGCCTACGGCGTGCGTCAAATGGCGGCAGCGGTCGATAATATGATCCTTTGCAGCTCATGCTCGAAAAACTTCGGTTTGTACCGTGAGCGTATTGGTTCCTGCTCTGTGATTGCCAAAGATGCCAATACCGCCAATATCGCGCAATCTGTACTGCTTTATGTGGTTCGCTGCCTCTACTCTATGCCACCTGCCCATGGCGCAGCGATTGTTGAGACGATTTTAGGATCAAAAGAATTAACCCAAGAATGGCTTGATGAGCTGAAAGTGATGCGCGATCGCATCAACGGCAACCGCGCCATTTTAGTGGATAAACTTAAAGCCAACGGCGTAAACCGTGACTTTAGCTTTATCGCCCGCCAAAAAGGTATGTTCTCTTTCCTTGGGGTGGCTCCAGAGCAAGTGGCGCGCCTACAAAAAGAATTCAGCATCTATATGGTAGGTTCAAGCCGCATCAGTATTGCTGGGATCAGTGAAGATAACGTTGATTACTTAGCTCAATCGATTGCTAAAGTGCTTTAAGCCGCTGAGTTTATCTGCACCGCTCACTCTGCTGTATTCACTCAATAAAGGAATACAGCAGAGTTCATTTACCGCCTCAAGTGTTAAATTTTTCAATCATCCCACCCGATCAGTTTTGACAGTTTATTATCCTCTGTTGCATATCCCCGAATATGACAAGCAAGGCCACGCCTCACTGTTCAAGCATTTATTTTTAATCGTAAAATCACATTCTAGCGATTTTGACATCGCGGCTTTATCGCAATAAGACACAAATTGTGACCTCGGTCGGCGGATTTCCATTTCATTAATCAGGGCTGCGGCTATTTTCACTTTTTAAAGCCAAAGCCACTGAGTAGATTAGTGGTTATCATAGAACTTGTGGATGTTCAGCCATGTTATTACCAGATAAATTAGTGCAAATCGTTACTAGCCCGCTGCTTTCACCCAAGCAAAAATCCAACTATTTAGCATTAGAAGCGGAAGCCAGTTTGCCCTATATGTCGATATCGCCCGAGGTAAACGCGGCGATGAATGACGGTATTATTTGCGACATGTTTGAAGGCCATGCGCCTTTTAAACCACGCTATGTGTTGCCAGATTATGCCCGCTACCTTCAACAAGGCTCTGAATACTTAGAGTTATCAGCGGCAAAAAACTTGGACGAAGCCATCAATGCCTTAACGATTCTGTACCATCACGTGCCATCGGTGACCAATATCCCCGTGTATTTAGGTCAGCTGGATGACATTTTGATGCCTTTCGTTGAAGGAATAGATGCGGAAGTCCTTTATCGTAAATTAAAACTGTTCTGGATCATGCTCGACAGAACCCTGCCCGATGCCTTTATGCATGTGAATATTGGCCCTACAGATAACATCGTTTGCCGCACCCTACTGCGCATTGATGCCGAGTTAAAACAAGTTGCACCCAATTTGACTTTTATGTACGACCCCGCCGTCACGCCAGATGAATTGTTGTTGCTTGCGACCACCAATATTTGTCAGAGCAGTAAGCCACATATCGCGAATTACCCTCTGCATGCCAGTGCGTTTGATGAGCGCGGTTTTGGTATTGTGAGTTGCTACAACGCGTTGCCATTAGCGGGCGGCGCCAATACTTTAGTTCGACTTAATCTTAAAGAAGTGGCGTTAAAGGCCAATTCTATAAACGATTTTTTTGATACTGTATTGCCAAATTACTGCTCACTCACCTTCGAGCTCATTGAAGCGCGCTCGGTATTTTTGCATCAAGAATCACACTTCTTTGACAGCTTTTTAGTTAAAGAGCAATTGATTGATGAATCGCGCTTTGCACCCATGTTTGGTATTTACGGCATGGCAGAAGCCGTGAATATTCTGCGGACATTCACGACTACTGATGCAAAGAAGTTATCTCAACGAGATCAACACACTGGCTATGGTCATCAGGCAGATGCAAATCAACTTGGCTACCGTATTTCTGCCACGCTCGATGCCATAGTGAAATCCACACCCGTAGCCCATGGTTACCATGAGCGGGCACTACTGCATTCACAGGGCGGTATTAGTATCGACAACGATGTGACCCCAGGCGTTCGTATTCCCTATGGTACTGAACCGAATCCCATCGCCCATATTCAAGCCTTAGCGCAGCATCATCAGTATTATACGGCGGGGATTAGCGATATTTTGACCATAGATGAAACCGTGAAATCCAATCCTCAAGCCATGTTCCAACTGTGTAAAGCCGCGCTTGAGTTAGGTTTTAGGGAGTTTACCGCCAATGTCGCCTCTAACGATTTAATGCGCGTGACTGGCTATATGGTAAAACGCTCGGATATTGAAGCATTTAAACAGTGCGGATCGCGTCTCAATACCACAGGCTTAGCCGCAGAAGCTGCGGTTAATACGGGAATATTGCAACGACAAGCACGAGTTATCGCCCATGAACACTCCCCTTGTGTCTTTACATAGACACGCTATTGTCAGTCAGCTATTGCCCTTTTCATGCGTCGACGGGCCTGGCAGCAGGCTCGTATTATTCCTGCAGGGCTGCAACTATCAATGCAAAAACTGCCATAACCCACATACCATAGGCTTATGTGATGCTTGTGGCGATTGTGTCGCCACCTGCCCTGAAAATGCGCTGAAATTGATAAACCTCAATGATAAGCCTCGCATTCACTGGGATAATGAGCGTTGTAGCCAATGCGATACTTGTCTTGCCGTATGCCCGAAACAAGCGAGCCCTAAGGTCAGTCGTTACACCGTTGAGGAGATACTGACGATTCTCCATAGTCAGCGTCACTTTATTAATGGTATTACGGTTAGCGGCGGCGAAGCGAGTCTGCAACTGCCATTTATTCTTGCGTTGTTTAAAGGAATTAAGGCGACAGAGTCGTTATCACACTTAACTTGCATGCTCGACACCAATGGCAGTTTAAGTCTAACGGGATGGCATAAACTGCTGCCGTTTTTAGATGGCGCTATGGTGGATCTCAAAGCGTGGCAGCAAGATACCCATAGATACATTACTGGTCGTGATAACCATGCCGTGTTCAAATCAATCCAGTTATTGGCTAAACAGCAAAAACTGTATGAGGTGAGATTGCTGCACATTCCGAGCATCACGGATTATGAGGAAGAAATAGACGCACTAGCGACCTATTTACTTCTGCTAAGCCCAAATATGCGAGTTAAGTTAAATGCCTTTCACCATCATGGTGTTGTCGATGACGCACTCAATTGGCCAAGCTGTAAACAAGCCGATATTGAACGCTTAGCCGCAGCGCTTACAAAGCGAGGTGTAACCAATCTCGTGTTACCGTCCATCTACCTTTAACGACTGCAAAGCAAAATTTGCTCATAAAGCCAGCGCAGCGCGGGATCTTTCATGCTTTGACTATGCCAAACAAGGCTGTAAGCCACTTTGCCATATTCTATGGGTAAAGATTTAATCGTTAAGCCTTGAGCTTGGCTGGCGATGGATGCCCAGCGGCGCGAGCAGGTAAAGAGCAACTCACTGTGATGGCACATTAACGCCGCACTGCCAAAGTCTGGGACCGAAATGGGAACGGCACGTTTTTTAGATTGCTGGGCGAGCAAAATATCAAAAAAAGGCGTGCTCAAATCTGTGTCTGTAATGCCAATATGGCTAAAACTCAGGTAATCATCGAAGCTGATATGCGGCTGTTTAGCCAAGGGATGGGATGAATTCATCAGGCAGACCATTTCATCGCTGAATAAGGTTTCCCACACCAGATCGTCTTGAAGAGGATTAGGTTGACTCAGATCATGGGGTAACAGCACAAAGTCTAATGTACCTTTAAGCAATCCATCAAAACCAATATTGTCTTTACTGTAAATATCGAGGCGGATATTAGGAGCCAAGCTCAGAATATGGGCGCTAAGTTTGGCGGCCAGCAGTTCAAAGGTACTTTCGCGCATCGCAAGCGAAAAACGCCCCTCAAAATGAGCAGGGTTAAACGCATCCTGACTCATGATCTGATTCATATCATTGATCATTTGCTGCACGCTTGGGCCTAATCGTCTTGCCAATGGGGTTGCTACCAGTGAGTTGCCGTTACGATAGAACAGTTCATCGTTCAAGCTGTCCCTGAGCTGGCTTAAGGTTTTACTGACGGATGAGGGACTTAAACATAAACGTTCGGCGCTGGCGGTTACGCTCAAGGTATCGAGCATCACATGCAAAGTGATCAAATGCTTCATACTAATCCGCGAAAGCTTGGCCAAATCCATCGGTGACATCCTATTGATTTATCGTGTACACGCATTTAAAGATACGTTCTTTTAATCATGATAAACAATAGCATACAACTAACCCAGCATCTTATTCAGTAATGCGCGTCAGCTCACAGGCTTTCTCACAGCGAGTGTTCTTGAAGGCATCTGGTCTCAACGTCATCTTGCTTAACGCTATTGTCGATAAATTAAAGCTAACAAAAAAGCGAATGCATTTGAGCATTCGCTTTTGGGATGTCTCACTTGAGATGGCTAACTGATGATCAACATTCAATAAGCATAACGTTGATATTCAGGCAGAAAAGCCTAGACGCTAAGCGTCGCAAGCTAATGAGTGACTCAATACAGCTAAGCCTAGCTATGTTTGTTTGCAAACTCATTCATAAACTTGACCAAAGCAACTACACCATCGAGTGGCATTGCATTATAGAGGCTAGCACGCATACCCCCTACGATACGATGGCCCTTTAAGGCTACGAGTCCAGCTATTTGGGCTTGCTTTAGGAACTCACTATCGAGTGCTTCGTTGACTAATTGGAAAGTCACGTTCATTTGTGAGCGGTTCGCTGCAACAACCCCATTACGGTAGAAAGCATTACCATCAATGCATTGATATAACATCTGCGCTTTTTGTTGATTAATTTTTGCAATACTCGCAATGCCGCCAATGGACTTAAGCCAAGCAAAGACTTCAGCGGCGAGATACCAAGCAAAGGTTGGCGGTGTGTTGAACATAGAGTCATGCTCAACGGCTAAACGATAGTCCATGATGGACGACTGCGGTAAACTCGGCAGTTTTAACATGTCATCGCGCACTATCACTATCGACAGACCCGATGGACCTATGTTCTTTTGTGCGCCAGCGTAAATCAAACCGTAGCGGCTGACGTCGATTTCACGTGACATAATGGTTGACGATAAATCGGCAACAATTGGCCAAGGTGAGTCTAATTCATCAAAAATTTCGATACCATCTACTGTCTCATTAGGGCAATAGTGAACATAGCGATAATCGGCATCGATTTTATGTAAATCAGGTAAGACAACCGCATTGAGTCCATTGTGTTTTTCAACAATATTCAAGCTATCAATCTGCGCTTCACCCACGAGCTTTTGTGCTTCGGCTAACGCGGCAGATGACCATTGACCACTGACTAAATACAGGGCTCGGCCATGATTACCTAAAAAATTATTCACAACAGCGGAGAACTGTCCACGACCACCGCCGTGCATAAATAGCACATGGTAATTTGTGGGGATCTGCATCAGTTCACGTAAATCGGACTCGGCTTGTTGTGTAAGCGCGATGAACTCTTTACTTCGGTGGCTGATTTCCATCACGGAAACGCCTTGGCCATTCCAATCAAGTAATTCCTGTTGTGCTTTTTTCATTACCGCTGCGGGTAACATTGCAGGTCCAGCACAGAAATTATAAATCGCGCTCACTGACACTCTCCTTAATCCCAACCATGATGTAGGTATTGATAAATACGAAACCATTCTAAAATGAACAATGCTATCAACATCAATGCCATTAAAAAAACGAGCGTCCAATTGGACGCTCGTTAATATGACACTTAATTACTCTTCGTCTTGCTCATCATCAGCAAGCTCGTCTTCATCTTCGTCCAACTCTTCTTCGTCATCCAGCGCTTCTTCAAGCGCCTCGTCAGCTAATTCGCCTTCGACAATGACAGGAACAATCGGTAAACCGTTTTCATCCAGTTCGACTTCATCTTCTTCAGTTTGGATTTCGTCGATACGTTGTAGGCCGACCACTTTCTCGTCGCCCGCAGTACGGATAATCGTTACACCTTGAGTGTTACGGCCAATGATAGACACGCCGCTCGCAGGTGTACGCACTAAGGTACCTTTATCACTGATGAGCATCAGTTCGTCGTTAAGACCGACTTGAACAGCCCCAACAACAGCGCCGTTACGTTCGCTCACCTTGATTGAAACCACACCTTTAGTCGCACGGCTCTTCGCAGGATATTCAGACAGTTGCGTCCGTTTACCGTAACCGTTTTCAGTCACAGTCAGAATCGCGCCATCGCCTTTGGGTACAATAAGCGACACGACTTTCTGACCTTCTTCTAAACGGATACCACGAACGCCTGTTGCAGTACGGCCCATAGGACGTAAGGACAAGACTTCTTCACCGGTTTCAGGATCAGTTTTCACTTCGCCTGTTTCAGAATCACGAACTTTCTCACCAAAGCGAACCACTTTCCCTTCGTTCGAGAACAACATGATTTCGTCATCACCGTTAGTGATATCGACACCGATCAGTTGGTCACCGTCTTTGAGGTTAACGGCGATAATGCCGTTTGCACGTGGGTTGCTATAAGCAGTTAGTGCGGTTTTCTTCACAGTACCGTGAGAGGTCGCCATGATGATGTACTTGTCCGCAGCGTATTCACGTACTGGCAGAATCGCAGTAATGCGCTCGCCATCAGATAACGGCAGCAAGTTAACAATTGGACGACCACGTGCCGTACGGCTCGCTAATGGCAGTTGATACACTTTGAGCCAGTACATCTTACCAAAATCAGAGAAGCACAAAATGGTGTCATGGGTATTGGCAACTAACAGCTTCTCAACGAAATCTTCGTCTTTCACTTTAGTTGCCGCTTTACCTTTACCACCACGGCGCTGAGCTTGGTAATCGGTCAACGGTTGATACTTGGCATAACCTAAGTGCGACAGTGTTACTACAACGTCTTCTTCGTTGATCAAGTCTTCAAGACTCATATCAACTTCGTTGGCATTGATCACTGTACGGCGCGCATCACCATATTCTTCAAGGATTTGAACTAATTCTTCCTTGATCACTTCCATCAAACGCTCAGGACTGCGCAAAATAAACAGCAGACCCGCGATAAATTCGAGCAGTTCTTCGTATTCGGCGATGATCTTATCGTGCTCAAGACCGGTCAAACGGTGTAAACGTAGTTCCAGAATGGCCTGAGCTTGTTGCTCAGTCAGGAAGTATTGACCGTCACGAATACCGTATTGTGGCTCTAACCACTCAGGACGCGCGGCGTCATCGCCCGCTTTTTCCAACATACCTTGAACGTGGCCTAATTCCCAACCTTGCTCAACCAATTTCACTTTGGCATCCGCAGGGGTTGGTGAGGCTTTGATCAGTGCAATAATCGGGTCAATGTTAGCCAGTGCAACCGCCAGCGCTTCCAAAATATGGGCACGCTCACGGGCTTTACGCAGTTCGAATACGGTACGACGCGTCACCACTTCACGGCGATGCAGAATAAAACATTCGAGCATTTCTTTAAGGTTAAACAGTTTAGGCTGACCATTGGTCAGAGCCACCATGTTAATCCCGAAAGAACACTGCATTTGCGTTTGAGCATAAAGGTTATTTAGTACAACCTCGCCCACTTCACCGCGCTTAATTTCGATAACGATACGCATACCGTCTTTATCAGACTCGTCACGTAGACCGCTGATCCCTTCAAGCTTTTTATCTTTAACCAGCTCGGCAATCTTCTCGATTAAACGGGCTTTGTTCACTTGATACGGGATTTCAGTGACGATAATGCGCTCACGGCCATTATCTTCGGTTTCCACATCTGCCAGAGCACGCATGATCGCGCGGCCACGGCCAGTTTTATAGGCATCAATAATACCTTTACGGCCATTGATAATCGCTGCAGTGGGGAAATCCGGACCAGGAATGTATTCCATCAACTGTTCAATCGACAGTGAGGGTTCTTCAATCAATGCCAAACAGCCTTTCACGACTTCCGTTAGGTTGTGTGGTGGGATGTTGGTTGCCATACCCACGGCAATACCCGATGAACCGTTAATTAACAGGTTAGGTACGCGTGTAGGTAATACAGCTGGGATCTGTTCTGTGCCGTCGTAGTTAGGGACGAAATCCACTGTCTCTTTTTCAAGATCAGCCAGTAATTGGTGCGCTAACTTATCCATACGGATTTCGGTATAACGCATTGCCGCCGCTGAGTCACCGTCGACCGAACCGAAGTTACCTTGGCCGTCTACTAAGGTGTAACGCAGTGAGAATGGCTGGGCCATACGGACGATAGTGTCATAAACAGCAGAATCACCATGGGGGTGATATTTACCGATGACGTCACCGACCACACGGGCAGATTTTTTGTAAGGCTTGTTCCAATCGTTCTTCAATTCACTCATGGCAAACAGAACACGGCGATGAACCGGCTTTAAGCCGTCGCGCACGTCTGGTAATGCACGTCCCACGATAACGCTCATGGCGTAATCAAGGTACGAATTCTTTAGTTCGTCTTCGATATTAATTGGCGAAATAGATGATGCCAGATCAGTCATAAACTGCTCGTTCCCCTGAAAAATAGCCGACAACGTATAATCCGTATCATTGCCTAGCCCAAAAACGTGATTTGGCATTCTAACACAGTTATTTAATGTCGCCAGACCTATCATTATCGAATTGAGAGTCTGGTGGCTTAATAGATGAAAACACTGTCAATTTGGTCGTTTGTGCGATAAACAAGCGTTGAAATTCACGGCTTACGATGAGGAAAAATCGTCAAAGGGATAAAGTAAAAGGTCGATACGGAGCACAACAATTAACATAAAAGCAGATAACTGCTGAAAATTCACTCAACCACAAGGGCTTAGCTCAGTCGAGCACTTTGTTTATCAAACATAGTCGTTATAATAGCCGCACAATACAGCTTCTTCAGGTAATAGCATGCATCAGAATACCAATGTAGACCCACAGGAAATCGCAAAGTTTGAACGTATGGCCGAAACTTGGTGGGATCTCAACGGCGAATTTAAGCCGCTGCATCTATTAAACCCGCTGCGCTTAAACTATATCGATCAAACCGCTGGCGGTATTTTCGGGAAGAAAGTGCTCGATGTCGGCTGTGGTGGCGGCATTTTGTCTGAAAGCATGGCCCGCATCGGCGCCGAGGTTGATGGCTTAGATATGGGTGATGAGCCCTTAGAAGTCGCCCGCCTACATGCCCTCGAAACGGGTGTGAGCATTAATTATGTAAAAAATACTGCCGAGGCCCACAGCCAAGATCATCAAACCTATTACGATGTGGTGACCTGCATGGAAATGCTCGAACATGTACCCGATCCACAATCTGTGATTAAAGCATGCTGTGACATGGTCAAACCCGGTGGTCATGTGTTTTTCTCCACCATCAACCGCAACATTAAATCCTACGTGCACACCATTTTAGGTGCGGAATATTTGCTAAAAATGCTGCCAGTTGGCACCCACGAGCATAAAAAATTCATTAAGCCTTCGGAGCTGATTGAGCTAGTAGATAATACCGATCTTATCTGTACCGATGCCTTAGGGGTAAGCTACAACCCATTGACGGGCATTTTTCAGTACACGCCTAAGGTTGATGTGAATTACATGATAGCGACGCGTAAGGTTGATTAATATGAGTCTGGCACAGATCAAAGGCGTACTGTTCGATCTCGACGGCACCTTAGCCGATACCGCGCCGGATCTGGTGCAAGCCCTCAATTTAAGTCTTCAAGATGTCGGCATCGCCGCGCAGCCGTTAGCGGCCATGCGCTACGCCGCATCCCACGGCAGTTTTGCCTTAGTCGATGCCGCGATCCCTGATGCGGCAGAAGATCTTCGGTCTCAAGTTCAGCAAGGGCTACTCGCCCACTATCAGCGTATAAATGGCGATCACTGTGCGCTATTCACAGGCATAGCGGCATTACTCGACTGGCTCGAGTTAACTCAGCTGCCGTTTGGGGTGATCACCAACAAGCCTGCGCGCTTTACCCGTCCCTTATTGCGAAAACTGAATTTACACTTGCGTATGCCCGTTATCATTAGTGGCGATTCTACAAAACACCCAAAACCCCACACTGCACCTATGCTGTTAGGCGCACAACAGCTGAACTGTGCTCCAGAATACATTTTGTATCTTGGGGATGCCGAGCGAGATTTGCTCGCGGCCAAGGCTGCTGGCATGTTAGGCGGCGTGGCCCTATGGGGTTATCTGGGCGTGAACGACAAGCCGTTGCAATGGCCAGCGCACGCGCATTTTGCGAGCCCAACTGAGCTACATCAAGCACTAATCGAAGCATTGGCTTAACAACATCAACCAAAAACAGCGCCTACAATGCTCACGAATAAGGCATCCAATACGTAACTTCACTGACGAACATCAGTGTGTCAGCATACTATTTATGACCCACGGAAAAAGTCAGGCGGATAAAAGATCGGCACTCGTGAGCGATCGCGATCTAAAGAAAAGATCGCCTAAAAATCCCCCATGAGTGTGACACGCTAACCTGAAATTGAGCTTCAAGGTTAGTCGTTACTAACGCAAAATTTTATCCTCACGTTATCCACAAGATGTCCCCTGAATTCAGACTTGCAAATAGGGGCAAACCTCACTATCTTGTATCCCATATAATTTAAAACACCATATCTTGTGTATAGGTAACAATCAGACACACTAGAAGCTCGCCGCTTAATTGACTCGTTTGTAACCAGTCAGCTGTATTTAAGGGACGATTGTTGATTGTTTTACAAGGATACGTACGGTGATTTTGCTCACCTAAATACATATAAGAACCAAGGCCTATCTCCAAATGAATAGCACTATGACAGTCACAAAACGCTGTGGCGATCGTGAGAATATCGATCTCGAAAAAATACACCGCGTAATTACTTGGGCAGCCAAGGGATTAAAAAACGTTTCTGTTTCGGAAGTTGAACTTCGCTCACACCTACAGTTTTTCGATGGCATCCCAACCGAAGCTATCCATGAAACCATTATCAAGGCTGCGGCGGATTTAATTTCTCCAGAATCACCGGACTATCAGTTTCTTGCTGCCCGTTTAGCGGTGTTTCATTTGCGTAAGAAGGCCTTCGGTCAGTTCGAGCCGCCCGCATTGTATGCTCACGTGACTAAATTGGTTGAGCTGGGTAAATACGATCAACACATTTTAAGAGATTACACCCGCGAAGAGCTGGATGTGATGGATACCTATATCGACCATTGGCGCGATATGGATTTTTCCTACGCTGCGGTAAAACAGCTTGAAGGCAAATATTTAGTTCAAAACCGTGTGACCCACGAAATCTATGAGAGTGCGCAGTTCCTTTACATTTTGGTTGCGGCTTGCTTGTTTGCCCGTTATCCAAAAGAGACGCGCCTGAAATACGTTAAAGATTTCTATGACGCGGTATCAACTTTTAAACTGTCGCTGCCAACGCCAATTATGGCCGGTGTGCGCACCCCAACGCGTCAGTTCAGCTCTTGCGTACTGATCGAATGTGGTGACAGCTTAGATTCCATCAACGCGACCGCTTCGTCTATCGTGAAATATGTCAGCCAACGTGCGGGTATCGGTATTAACGCCGGTCGTATTCGTGCCTTAGGTAGCCCAATCCGTGGTGGTGAAGCCTTCCACACAGGTTGTTTACCTTTCTATAAGTATTTCCAAACCGCAGTGAAGTCGTGCTCTCAAGGCGGCGTGCGTGGCGGTGCTGCGACCCTGTTCTACCCTATTTGGCACTTAGAAGTCGAATCTCTGCTGGTATTGAAAAATAACCGCGGCGTCGAAGACAACCGTATCCGTCATTTAGACTACGGTGTGCAGTTGAACAAAGTCATGTATCAACGTCTGATCAAAGGCGAGAACATCAGTTTATTTAGCCCATCTGACGTACCTGGCTTGTACGATGCTTTCTTTGAAGATCAAAACGAATTCGAACGTTTATATGTGCAATATGAGCAAGACAGCAACATTCGTAAGAAAACGATAAAAGCCGTTGAACTGTTTTCACTGATGATGCAAGAGCGTGCCTCAACGGGCCGTATCTACATTCAGAACGTGGATCACTGCAACACTCACAGCCCGTTTGATTCAAAAGTCGCGCCGATCAGACAGTCTAACCTGTGTCTTGAAATCGCCCTGCCGACTAAACCATTAAACAACATCGATGATCCAGAAGGTGAAATCGCGCTTTGTACGCTGTCAGCACTTAACTTAGGTTCTATCAAAGAGTTATCTGATATTGAGCCATTAGCCGACCTCGCCGTACGCGCACTGGATAATTTATTGGATTATCAAGATTATCCTATCAAGGCCGCGCAAATCGCCTCGATGAATCGCCGTACTTTAGGCATAGGTGTGATCAACTTCGCTAACTATTTAGCGAAAAATGGCATGAAGTATTCTGATGGTAGCGCGAACGCTTTAACCCACAGAACCTTCGAAGCGATTCAGTACTATTTACTGAAAGCCTCAATGAACTTAGCCAAAGAGCAAGGGGCATGTCCGTTATTCCACGAGACCACTTACTCTCAAGGTATTTTGCCAATCGATACCTACAAACGTGACCTAGATAAAATTTGTGCTGAACCATTGCACTTAGACTGGGAATCACTGCGTAGCGATATCAAGCAATATGGCCTGCGTAACTCGACGCTGTCGGCATTAATGCCATCAGAAACCTCGTCGCAAATCTCCAATGCGACCAATGGTATTGAGCCACCACGTGGTCTTATCAGCGTGAAATCGAGCAAAGACGGTCAGCTAAAACAAGTGGTACCCGATTTCGATACACTGAAAGATAGCTATGAATTGCTGTGGAAAATGCCAAGCAACGACGGTTACTTACAGCTAGTGGGTATTATGCAGAAATTCGTTGACCAAGCGATTTCGGCTAACACTAACTACGATCCTTCACGTTTTGAAGGCCGTAAAGTGCCAATGCAAACCCTACTGAAAGATTTGCTCAATGCTTACAAGTTAGGTGTTAAAACGCTTTACTACCATAACACTCGCGATGGTGCGTCGGATTCACACGATGACATCACCAATTTAGAGAAAGAAGATGACGGTTGCGCCGGCGGCGCATGTAAAATCTAGTCTTTAACTTTAACGTTAACGGTTTTATAGGGATCCCTATTTAGTGGATCCCTATCCATTGGAAAAATAGCACCATGGCCTACTCTACCTTCTGTCAAACACCCAACGATGCCACCCGTGAACCTATGTTTTTAGGTCAATCGGTCAACGTGGCTCGTTACGATCAACAAAAATATGAAGTGTTCGAAAAACTGATAGAAAAGCAGTTATCTTTCTTTTGGCGCCCGGAAGAAGTAGACGTCAGTCGCGATAAGATTGACTACGGTGCATTGCCTGATCATGAAAAACACATCTTTATTTCGAATCTGAAATACCAAACCCTACTCGACTCGATTCAAGGCCGCTCGCCCAATGTGGCCTTTTTGCCGCTGGTGTCACTGCCTGAATTAGAAACCTGGATTGAGACTTGGTCTTTCTCTGAGACGATTCACTCGCGCTCATACACCCACATCATTCGTAATATCGTTAACGATCCTTCAGTGATCTTCGACGATATCGTTGTGAACAAAGAAATCTTAAGCCGTGCGACCGATATCGCCGCTTATTACGATCACTTGATCCAACTGACTCAGATATTCCATTTACTCGGTGCAGGAACCCATGTTATCGATGGCAAAGAAGTCATAGTCAACACCCGCACCCTGAAAAAAGCCTTGTACCTGTGCATGATGTCAGTCAACGCCCTAGAAGCTATTCGTTTCTATGTTAGCTTTGCCTGCTCATTTGCCTTTGCTGAACGTAAGCTCATGGAAGGTAACGCGAAAATCATTCGCTTAATCGCCCGTGATGAAGCCTTACACTTAAACAGCACTCAGCATATTTTAAGCATCATGCAAGGCGGTAAAGACGATCCAGAAATGGGTGAAATTGCTGCAGAATGCCAACAGGAAGCTTTCGATTTATTCTTCAAAGCCGCAGAGCAAGAAAAAGAATGGGCCAAATACCTGTTCAAAGACGGCTCTATGATAGGTTTGAATGAACAGATCCTGTGCCAATACGTTGAGTTTATTACTAATCAACGCATGAAGTCGGTGAATCTACCGCAACCATACCCAGAAATAACCAATCCATTACCTTGGATGAAAAACTGGTTAGAAAGCGATGCAGTGCAAGTTGCACCACAGGAAGTTGAAGTCTCTTCATACCTTGTCGGCCAAATCGACTCCGCGGTTGATGGTGATGAGTTCCTCGACTTCGATCTATAAGACACTTAAAAGTGACGTTACAAAATGGCATTAAAACAGTGACATCAAAAAAACGGCCACAAAACCTGTTTGCGAAGGCGCCAATCGTGCGCCTTCAAGGTCAACCTGTGTTGCTCTTTACCGAGCAACAAGGCACTTTGCTGCAAGCGCTCGAAGCCAAAAAAGTCAAAATCTTCTCAGAATGTCGCAACGGTTTCTGCGGTGCCTGCAAAACACGCGTCATCAGCGGAAAAGTCAGCTACTTAAACGAACCATTAGCCGAACTCAAACATGATGAATGTTTGCCCTGCTGCTGTGTGCCTACCGAAGATTTAGAGCTGGATCTATCACCTGAAGGTGCAGCTGTGGTCACCTATGCGTGTCAATCTCATCAGTATAAAGCCAGTTTGGCTAAGCCAAAGCAAACACAAAATGTAGCAAGTGACACACGCACGCAGAAACAGGCAGTGTTTGAAGACTCATAACGGCAAAACTCGATTGTTCAATAAGCTGCTTTAAACAAGATGTGGCGTTAAAACCCAAAATCGCTTTAAAACAAAAATGAGCTTTTAAACAAAGAGTAGCTTTAAGACAAAAAGTAACTTTAAGACAAACAACCCCTTTCAATACAGCCTTATTCAATCCGCGCCATTAGATACCAAACGTATTAAAACCCACTATTCTCCTTTCTCTCTATTTTCAATGCATTCACACAAACAAACTAAAACAAAAAAGCCTGAACACAAGTTCAGGCTTTCAAGATCTAAAATTTAATACTTAAGGTTTAAAACGTAAGGCTTATCGACTTTCTATAAACGCATTGCCAGTTCAGCGCCTTGGCGGATTGCACGCTTAGCATCAAGCTCTGCCGCGACATCTACGCCACCAATCAGATGCACAGGCAGGCCCGTTGCTTTCATCTCATCCACTAACGTGCGATTCGATTCTTGCCCAGCACACAAAACGACGTTATCGACGGCCAGCACTTCAGCGGTTTCACCCACGCGAATATGCAGTCCTGCATCATCAAACTTGTCGTAACTCACGCCCGTTTTCATCTTCACATCATGTTGCTTAAGCACAAGACGGTGGATCCAGCCGGTGGTTTTGCCTAAGCCCTTGCCCATCTTCGACGTTTTACGTTGCAGTAAAAACACCTTACGATGATCAGTATTGTCGGAATGAGGTTCAGTTAGGCCGCCCGCATGCTGGTAAGTTTTATCTATGCCCCACTGTTGTAGCCATTTATCGGGGTTCAAGGTGCTCGACTGGCGCTCACACAAAAAGTGCGCCATATCGAACCCTATACCACCGGCGCCAATCAAGGCCACCGTATTACCGACAGTCACTTCACCCGAGAGCACTTTTTGATAATCGACCACCCGTGGGTCATCAAAGCCGGGTAAGACTAAATCACGCGGCACAACGCCTGAGGCGATTACCACTTCATCAAACTTTTCGGTCGCCAGCACACTGGCATCGAGGCGAGTATTTAATCTCAGCTCCACCTTATGCAGCTTAATTTGGTTAATGAAATAACGAATAGTCTCGTTAAACTCTTCTTTCCCAGGGATTTTACGGGCGAGATTAAACTGACCACCCACCTCAGATTTCGCTTCAAACAAGACAACGTGATGGCCTCGCATGGCGGCATAAACAGAAAACGCCATGCCCGCAGGGCCTGCCCCCATCACCGCAATACGCTTTTTATTTGCTGTGGGTAAGAAGTTGATTTCAGTCTCATAACAGGCGCGAGGATTCACTAAGCAGGTTGCGCGCTTGAGGGAAAAGGTATGGTCAAGACATGCTTGGTTACAGCCAATGCAGGTGTTGATAAGCTCCGGCGTGTTCGCAGCCGCTTTATTCACGAACTCGGGATCAGCGAGGAAAGGCCGCGCCATCGACACCATGTCCGCTTGACCTGAGGCAATAATCTGCTCACCAATATCAGGGGTGTTAATGCGGTTAGTCGCAATTAAGGGCACAGAAACTGATTGTTTGAGCTTTTCAGTCACCCACGCAAAGGCGCCGCGGGGCACACTTGTCGCAATGGTCGGTACGCGCGCTTCATGCCAACCAATACCAGTATTTAAAATAGACACGCCAGCTTGCTCTAACCACTGGGCGAGCTGCACCACTTCATCCCAAGTCGAGCCGTTATCCACTAGATCGAGCATAGATAAACGGAAGATAATGATGAAGTCTTTACCGACTTTTGCCCGTATCGCGTTAACAATCTCAATCGGGAATTGCGCCCGCTTTTCAAACGCACCACCCCATTCATCGGTGCGGGTGTTGGTGCGCGCACTGACAAACTGATTGATCAAATAGCCTTCAGATCCCATCACCTCAACGCCATCGTAACCGGCTTTCTTGGCAAGAGCGGCTGAGCTGGCGTAATCCTTAATGGTCGAGCGCACTTGGCGACTAGACATAGCAGACGGCGTAAAAGGTGTAATGGGTGATTTAATTTTGCTCGGTGCTTGGGAAAAAGGATGATAACCGTAGCGGCCCGCATGCAAAATTTGCATGCAGATCTTACCGCCGGCCTCATGTACAGCCTGCGTGACCACGCGATGCTTACCGACTTGCCAAGGAAAACTCAGCTGACAGGCATGGGGCGTAAGGCGACCGCGAAGATTGGGGGAAATACCGCCCGTTACAATCAAACCCACGCCGCCCAGAGCGCGTTCTTTGTAGAACGCTGCCAGTTTCTCAAATCCGCCCTTTTCTTCTTCCAAACCTGTGTGCATTGAGCCCATAAGCACGCGGTTTTTGAGCTGGGTGAATCCCAGATCTAAGGGTTCTAATAAATGGGGAAACGACATTCAAACATCCTTTTAAAACAAGTGATTTAAATCAGCATACCTTGAGTCAAATCTAAGCTCAACCGTTGGATCGAGGCCATTAGTCAAAATCCTTTACAATTGTGTTTAGCCTGTAGCGCCATTTTCAGTTAGCATGGGCAGATTGGACTTATAAAGGAGTGGAAAATGTCCGCTAACCCATCGTTTTTCAAGAGAATATGTTTGTTTATTTGGCACACCCTCAACGGGACGCGTAAACTGATACTCAATCTGATCTTTTTTGGCATCTTAGCCGCCATTATCATCTCCATTGGCAGCAGCGAAGATATTCAAGTTGAAGATAATTCAGCACTGGTGCTTAATCTGGCTGGTTCGATTGTCGATCAGAAGCAACAGGTCGATCCCTTAGAAGCCGCATTCAAGCAAGGCAATAATGGCAATGCCGATGGGGAAATCCTGCTCGCCGATGTGTTATATGTGATTGATAATGCCGCGCAAGATCAAAGGATAAGTACCCTAGTACTTGATCTAGCCGATTTGAAACGTGCCGGGATCAGTAAGCTGCAATCTATCGGTGATGCGCTCAATCGCTTTAAAGAAAGCGGTAAAAGAGTGGTCGCCATAGGCAACTACTACGAGCAAAATCAATATTTCCTCGCCAGTTTTGCCGACACTATTTACCTCAATCCCCAAGGTGGTGTCTCGCTTGATGGCCTGAGTATGTACAACCAGTACTTCAAATCGGCCTTAGATAAACTCAAAGTGAAAGCGCATATTTTCCGCGTGGGAACCTTTAAATCTGCGGTTGAACCCTACATGCGTGACGATATGTCCGATGCTGCTCGCGAAGCCAGTAGCGCACTTTTAACCGATGTATGGCAAAGCTATACCCAGATAGTCGCTGGTAATCGCAATATTGAGCCTAACTCGCTAGTGCCCGATGCAAGCACTTATTTGGCCGAGCTCGATAAAGCTAATGGTGACTCTGCGGCAATGGCCATCAACATGAAATGGGTTGATAACTTAGCCACGACGGAAGATTTTCGTCAAACCATGCTAGAAACCGTTGGCAAAGCCAGCAGCGGTGACAGTTTCAAGCAAGTGAGTTTTTACGATTATTTAACCTTAGTGACGCCATTGCCAAGCTTTGTTGAACAAGACAGTGTCGGCATTATTGTCGCAAGTGGCACGATTCTGAACGGCACTCAACCTGCGGGCCAAATTGGCGGCGAAAGCACTGCCGAGCTGCTACGTAAGGCCCGTTTCGATAAACACGTTAAAGCCTTAGTGCTGCGCGTCGATAGCCCAGGCGGTAGCGCCTTTGCCTCGGAGCAAATTCGTCAAGAATTACTGGCACTTAAAGCGGCTGGCAAACCTGTTGTCGTCAGCATGGGCAGTTTGGCCGCATCGGGCGGTTACTGGATTTCGGCCAGTGCCGACTACATCTTCGCAACGCCAACTACGCTCACGGGCTCAATTGGGATCTTCGGCATGATCACCACCTTCGAAGATTCTCTGGCCAGTATAGGCGTGCATACTGATGGCGTATCAACATCGGAATGGGCGGGATTGTCTGTGACGCGCACGCTGTCACCGCAAGTTGAAGCGATTATCCAACGTCATATTGAACGTGGCTATTTAGACTTTATCTCGCTGGTCGCTAAAGAACGTAAAATGACCATAGAACAAGTCGATAAGATTGCCCAAGGCCGTGTTTGGAGTGGTAAAAAAGCCCTTGAGCTTGGCTTAGTCGATGAACTGGGTGATTTAGATGAGGCGATTGCTAAAGCCGCTAAACTCGCTGATATGACACTATTTGACACCCGCGTTATCGAACAAGAGCTGACACCCGAGCAACGCTTTATGCAACAGATGTTTGCCTCAGTATCGAGCTACCTGCCCGCCTCACTGAGCCAATCATCGATGTTAGAGCAAATGCTAGCGCAATGGACCAGCAGCTTGAAAACGTTAACCTCTTTTGATGATCCAAATAACGTCTACATCTACTGTGATAGTTGCAATATGATGAACTAAATCTGCCAGCGTCTAGGTTGCAGCTCGCAACTTCAAGATGATGACAAAGACAAAGCCCGGATCTCCGGGCTTTTTTATTGGGTTTATGTCAGTAAAATCGTATAATTCGGCCACTTGAAGCTAAGAAAACGACAAGAATGACTAAACGCTCCATTTATGTTGCCTATACTGGCGGCACCATCGGTATGCAAAAGACCGATAACGGCTTTGTCCCCGTCGCGGGATTCCTGACTCAGTGCGTGCAATCTATGCCTGAGTTTTACCATGAAGAAATGCCGACATTTGTGATCCACGAATACTGCCCGCTTATCGACTCTTCCAATATGGCACCAACCGATTGGCAGATGATCGCCGACGATATACAAGCCAATTACGATAAGTACGATGGCTTTGTAATCCTTCACGGCACAGATACCATGGCGTACACGGCTTCGGCACTGTCGTTTATGCTGCAAGGCTTATCAAAACCTGTGATAGTGACGGGCTCGCAAATTCCCCTCGCCCAGTTGCGCTCAGACGGCCAAACTAATTTATTGAACTCACTCTACATAGCGGCGAATTATCCAGTTGCGGAAGTGTGTTTATTCTTCAATAACAAACTCTTTAGGGGCAATCGCTCGACTAAGGCCCACGCCGACGGTTTCGATGCTTTCGCCTCACCCAACTTCCCGCTACTGCTTGAGGCGGGGATCAAAATCAATCTGCGCGCAGGCAAAATCACGGTCGCCAACGATACCCCATTAGAAGTCGCTCATATCAGCCCACAACCTGTCGGTGTGGTGACCTTGTATCCTGGGATATCAACACAGATTTTTGAGAACATTCTGCAACAGCCAGTTAAAGCCCTCATACTGCTAACATTTGGTGTGGGTAACGCGCCGCAGGATGCCGCCTTACTCAAAACCTTAAGGCAAGCAGATGAACGTGGCATAGTGCTGGTGAATCTAACCCAATGTTTCCAAGGTAAGGTGAATATGGGCGGCTACGCCACAGGCAATGCATTAGCCAAAGCAGGCGTGATCAGTGGCGCCGATATGACCATAGAAGCGGCCTTAGCAAAACTGCATTATTTGCTATCTAAAAATTTGCAGCCAGCTGAGATAAAAGCGGCCATGTTACAAAATCTAGTCGGTGAACTGAGCATAGATTAAAGATAGTGTCTTCTAATCTGTTTGTTGCCCTCAAACGCTAGCAACAAAAAAAGCCCATATTTGATGGGCTTTTTTGATTTAAACTCAGACTAGATTTTAGTTCAGACTTAACAGCACTAAATGAGCGTTTATTTTAAGACTTTTGCGGACCAAGAGTTGCATTGAAGTTATTTGATATCAAATCAATGTTAGCATTGATATCACTAACAAAAGATAAAATGCTAGCTCCCCTTGCCAACCTCAGACTTACACCTAATTCCTAATAAAGCACACCTTGCAAGCCGATCTGCGCGGCCAGTCAGAAATTATAAATCCTGCGCTTTAAAGCCAGCAATCGGCTCACCGCGGAATTGCTTTTTCAGCTCGGCCTTAGACAGCTCATTTATTTTACCGTCAGATGCAATAGTGAAATGCTCTGTTTGCTCAAGCTTACGCGCTTGATACAACATCACCACCTGCAGAGTCGATTCACGCTGAGTCTCACTCAACACAGTACCATCCTCCCACTTACCCAGCTCAGCCGCACTACGAAGCCTTTCATAAACTTCAATGGGCATTTGATCGATCACTTGATTGATATCCGTCATACACTTTTCCGCTTATGTAACACGATTCTGACTCGTGTAATGAGATAACCTACAAAACCAAACACAAAGCATATTCCGGCGATATTCGCACGCATACCTTCGGCGGGTTCCCCACCCCAAAACCAAATCACCACACCAGCAATGAACAAGGTCATAGCAACGAAACTCTGATTCATTAAGCTGCTGGACTTTTGAATATGACTAATACGCGATAAGGACTCATTGTCGCCATCGGTTTTTGCTTGGCAATGGGGGCATGAAGACGCTTTGCTCGACATACGTTTACGACACACCGAACATTCAATTAATGCCATATCAGCCTCGCCCTAACGTAACTTATCAACAACGGCGAGCATGGCAATTAGCGATGCTTCACCTAAATAAATACTGCGTTCTGGTGACCAACCCACAAAAGGATCGGCCAGATTGTTATTGTCTTTAAACGGCATCTCAAGGGTATTTGATAAACACTTGAAGGTCTGGGCAACCCAATTAGACGCTACGGTCAGATTCGCTTGACCGGGCTCATCTTTATCATACCCATACTGAGTTTGAAAATCGGCACTGGCTAAGGTCAATGCTTGACTAAAGTTCGCTTGCAGCTGCGCGAGTTTATCATTATAAGCGGGGACGCCTTCACAACCCGCTAGAAACACATAAGGTAAGCCTTCATCACCATGCACATCATAAAACAGGTCAACACCCGTTTGCTGCATCTTATTGACGACGTGATATACCTCAGGGCTTTTTTCTAAACTCGGAGTTTGCCACTCGCGGTTAAGATTAATCCCAATAGCGTTGGTGCGCAGATGGCCTCTGATACTGCCATCGGGATTCATGTTGGGCACTATATAGAAATTGGCCTTATCAAGCAGCGCCTTTGCCGTGGGACAGTCATTATCGAGTAAACGATTCACTAGGCCTTCAACTAACCATTCAGCCATCGTTTCACCCGGATGTTGTCTGGCGGTGATCCAAATATTGCGTTTAGAAGGATCACCATTCCCCACTTTCATCAGAGTAATATCGCGGCCATCTAAGGTCAGGCCTAAATGCTCTAAATTGACATCTGGGTGTAACTGGGCGCCGCTGAGTAAATCTAAATGACGCTCATAGCTGTAGGGTGCAAAGTAAGCGATTTGAATGGCATCACAATCTAACTCTATGCTAATGCTCAGTTTACCATCTTGATATTGAGTCGGAATACGGAACCAATGCTGGCGATCATAACTGGCCACCGCCTGATAATCTTCCCATCCCTTGGTATAAGAAGCGGTTCCCGCATTGATAATATTCAAGGTGTAATGGTTACCCACTTCACCTTCAAATCGAAAATTGAACCATTGATAAAACTCACCACCCGCATCAGGGCGGATAGCAAGTTGAATATCGTCTTTATTATCAAGATTGACGACTTGGATATTTCCGCCATCAAAGTTGGCACTGATCCGCATAATGATTCCTAATAGGTTGTTAAAACTAAGGGCAATTTAATGGCGTGCGACAGATAGCACACGTCACATTTTATTATATGGCCGATAGAATAAACCAAAACATCCCAAGGGGAAAACGAAAGCCATTAAATTCAGTCAAGACACTTGCAATCGGCCTTTAATTAACCAGTTAACACGCCTAAAATCCACAAGAAATGAGCCTTTCGCTATAAATTCATGAAGATATTAGACCATAAAACTATAACCTTGGCCTCGTACTGTATTTATCAAATTACGCGGCAAGCTGATATTGGCTAGCTTGCGGCGAGTGTTACTAATATGCATGTCCAGATTACGGTCAAATCGGCCCAAATCTTTCTGTAGCACTGAGCGCTGCAACTCTTGCTTAGTGATGACTTGGCCTTTTCTTTCAAAAAGATATTTAAATAATTTAAACTCGGTTTGGGTCAAATCGACATAGCGGGTGCCAATAGTGATCCTATAACTCATTTCATCGAAGTTAATCACTTTAGCCGCCACAGTCGCCATTTGCGGCGAGTGAGAGTGACCAGCACAGAGACGCCGCTCTAAGGCTCGTAAGCGGACAAAAATCTCTTTTATGCTAAACGGCTTACTCAGAAAATCATCTGCTCCCAATTCATAACCAGTGATGCGATCATCTTCATTATCACGTGCTGAAATCATCAATACTGGCGTTGAACATTCACGCGCTTTTAGCAACTCAAATCCATTCATCTGTGGCATCACTAAATCAAGCACTATGATGTCTGGAGCAAAACTTTCAATGCATGCCAGACCCTCAATGCCATTAACCGCACACTTAACCTCATGCCCTTGCGTACATAAGGCATCAGCTAACCACACGCTAAACAATGGATCATCATCGACCAAGAGTATTTTACTCATCCTTAAAGCCCAAACGAGAATCTATATCATTTATATTACCATGCGAATCGAGACGACTCTAGCGCTATTACATTAGTTAAGAAGTGTGATGTTGAAAACTGTGAACAAAATACGATATTAACAACCAATCAACGGATGATTAGCGACTCTAAAATCATCTCATAAACTCCCAATAAAAAAGCGCCCTAAGGCGCTTTTTAGAAACTAAGAGTCTGAACTTAGCTTAGAATTTAACAGTTACACCACCGTAAATGGTACGGCCGATAGTGTCATAAACTTCAGGAACCGTACCAGCATCACTACCGTTAGTAACGTATAGAGGCTTCTCGTCAGTAAAGTTCTTAACACCTAAGCTAACTGTGGTGCTGTCATTTACGTGATAAGTCCCAGAAATATTGTGATATAAAATAGAATCAACACCTCTTACAGCAGCAAATGGTTCATCATTCGCATCATAGTCTGTGTAATGATCATTCATAGATCGGATATAGCGGTTGAAGTACATTACACTCCAATCATCTTGACCCGCAGAAATGCTGAAGTTGTTACGAACACGAGAATACGCACCGAAGTTCCCATCGATAGTGCCTGTATAGTTTTCACCATCTTGCTCATAATTAATGAGGTATGTAGTATCATTACTGACTTTCCAGTCTAACCCAAACAATGCAAAGCTATAAGCTAAGTTGAAATCAACACCGCTAGTATCCTGTGATCCAACATTTGTTAATGCGCTTGTTAAATTAAACAAATCACCGTCAGCAGTAATATTGAATGTACTACATGCTTCAGCATCACCTTTCTGACAAGCATCTAAACCAACTTGAACATCTGCACGAGCAATAGCATCAGTTACTTTGAAACGCCAGTAGTCCAAAGTAAGAGACATACCATCGATATAGCTTGGTGAATAAACTAAACCAGCGGTATATGACTCAGATTCTTCAGGTTTCAAATTTTCATCAGATGTGCGGTTGACTAAAATCTGCCCCGTTTGCTCATTCTTAGGTAACCAAGGGTTCGTTAAATAATCAAAGGAACCTGAATTACCACCATATAATTCGGCAACGCTAGGAGCACGGAAGCCTGTAGCTGCAACAGTTCGGATCATTAAATCATCGGTAGCAGTATACGTTAAACCAATTTTCCACGTAGTTGCTTTACCAAATGTTGAATAATCATCTAAACGTAGTGCAAATTCACCCGTTAATTTGTCTGTGAATGGTACGCTCACTTCTTGGAAAATAGAGATAACGTTATAGTTACCACTTGTTGGATCTTGCTGAGCAGCAGTACTATCGCCAGCAACAACAATAGGATCTGGATTATAGAAACCACTTTCACGACGATACTCTGCACCTATGGCAAAACCCACAGCACCCGCACTTAAATCGAAGAGTTCACCATTTAAGCCAGCAGATAAAGTTTGTTGTTCATTGCCACCAGTTGATTTCTCGTCATAAGAAACGTCTTTCATCTCATTTGTCAGTGGAGAACCTTCAAACCAAGCATATGGATCAGCATAAATAGAAGCGGCCATCAATGTGGCGTTAATTGAGTTATCAACGCCTGTTTTAGCCTCGTTCTTACCAAATGTGTAGTCCACATTCCAGTTCATACCAGTATGAACATCCAAAGACCCCGCTAAGCCAGTAGATAAACGCCAGGTATCGGTATCTTGGTTATAAACACGAGGTCCAACATCATTCATACGTCTGTTATATTGCACTTGTCCGCGAGCGTCAGCTTTAATCCCAGCATCAACCATGCTTTGGTCAAGATTAAGGCAACCAGCAGTTGGATCTGTCACTCTTGGGTCACCGCAAACATTTAACTTGATTTGCGCAGGCTGTGCCGCAAGTTGTTGGTTAGAACGACGATTGGTATAGATAGCATCGGCCGTCAATACCACATCATTACCTAACTCTTGTGTCATATTTGCAAATAGGCTGCGACGCTCACTTGGCGTTTGAAAATATACGTCATTCGAATAATCATAACCTGTGGCTCTGTTAACCCAATTACCATTTGCATCAATTACTTTCTGGTTTAATGCACCAGTTGGAATAATTGAACTCGTATTATCGAGTGGGTCATACCAATCTCGATCACCTTGGATCACGCCACGACGGTCAGCATAAGCAGCACCAAAGGTATAGTTACCACCCTCTGTGTTGAAACCGTATAATGCACTTACATCACCACTTTCACCGTCACCTTTGTCAGTGCCACTGCCGTTAAAATCTAGCTGGAAACCTTCAAAGTCTTTCTTAGTGATAATGTTCACTACACCTGCAATGGCATCTGAACCGTAAACCGCTGAGGCACCGTCTTTCAGAATTTCAACACGCGCAATCATAGCCACTGGAATCGAGTTCAGATCCACAGAACTATTGGCACCAGAACCTGAGTTCACCATACGACGGCCGTTCAGTAACACAAGCGTACGTTGTGAACCCATGCCACGTAAGTCAACTTGGGCAACACCGTCAGCACCGTTGTTTGTGCTTGAACCCACTGCCGCACCCGCCATCGAAGTCTGCACTTGTAACATTTGGTCAACAGAAGTAAAACCTTCCGCTTTAATCGCAGCAGCATCAATAACGGTCACTGGAGATGCTGTTTCCATGTCTTGGCGTTGAATGCGTGAACCCGTGACTTCAATACGTTCAACTTTTGCTTTTTCTTCAGCAGCAAATGCACTTGACGTAACAAATGCACCAGAAGTGATAGATGCAACGATAGCTAAGTTAATAGCCGACGCTACTTTGGTTCTTTTGATCATGTATGAATGCTCCCTAGATCTTACTATTATTTTTATGCTTACAGCTTGTACAACTATTGATGTACTAGTGTTGCACTCGATACTGAGGATTCACTTTAACTCCGTCAACACTCAAAATATTAACCAACACAGAATAAATGTTAATAAATTTGAGTTAATTTGTTTTTTTTGATGGTCGTTATTTTCAATAAAACTTAATATTCATAATTTATCAGAAGTTAACCCTCAACATTAATAAGTAATTAGTGATTAACACTGTTAATAAATTACTTTTATGAAACATATTCAATGGCAAAAAGTGTGATACAAGTCACAATTATTTGGTGTGGCGAGAGACTTGAATTGGAATGAAGTATTGATTAACTACCACTTAAACTGCATATCTATAGACGTGAGCAATTTGAAATAGCCATAATTATTAAGATAATCTTGCTAAATCAGTACATAACAAAGGATACAATTAGCATCAATTGTGTTATTTATGCATAAAAACAAAGCCACCAATAAAAACAAACCAATATCATTACAAGTTATTCCATATGAAAACCTAAAAAAGGGTAACTGTAGCGACTATTTGTTTTGAGAATTTAATGGCCTAAATCCAATTTGTTGAATTAAATTAATCTCAGATAAAAATCAATCTTAATAGTAAAGATCTCAGATTTCAGCTCAACAAACACACCACACTGATACACTTGTTGATAAATAAAAGGCATCAGTAAATAGCTGTAAATATATAGATTTCTATATATTTACAGCTATTATTAATGTCTAAATAACGAGCTGAAAACAGCCATAATACTTTGGAGTTTTGATACAATTTAATAATGAGAATTTATACCTATCAACTCATAAAAGCTCATTATCCCCTCCAATTACCGCCCTTAATTTGTTTAAATATCGCTTTTACTTCACCCAAATTGTATGCAAAGGTAAATTTTTCCCATAAAAAAGGCGACTCTCAGGTCGCCTCTTAATCATATAAATCATCAAACTGATATTTACTCGGGTTTGATCAACTCAAAATGTTGATATGCTCGTGCGGTTGCAATACGGCCGCGGGGCGTGCGTTGGATAAAGCCTTGCTGGATCAAAAAGGGTTCTAGCACATCTTCAATGGTTTCGCGTTCTTCGCCTATGGCTGCGGCTAAGTTATCGAGTCCAACTGGGCCACCCATAAACTTATCGATAATGGCGAGTAGTAACTTGCGGTCCATGTAATCGAAACCTTCATTATCGACATCCAGCAAGTCTAGTGCATGGTCGGCAACAAACTTAGTGACAGCGCCATCATGCTTCACCTGCGCGTAATCCCGCACGCGGCGAAGCAGTCGGTTAGCTATCCGCGGTGTACCACGTGAACGGCGTGCGATTTCAAATGCACCTTCAGCATCAATATCCAGTTCCATCACCTGCGCCGAACGCGTGACTATGGTGCTTAAATCTTTGATATTATAGAATTCAAGCCGTAGCGGGATCCCAAAACGCGCCCGAAGTGGTGAAGTCAAAGCCCCTGCCCGTGTTGTCGCCCCCACTAGAGTGAACGGCGGTAAATCAAGCTTGATAGAGCGCGCTGCCGGCCCTTCACCTATCATGATATCCAGCTGATAATCTTCCATCGCTGGATACAAAATCTCCTCCACCACAGGGCTTAATCGGTGGATTTCATCGATGAATAACACATCACCGGATTCGAGATTGGTCAAAAGTGCGGCGAGATCGCCCGCTTTTTCCAGCACAGGCCCAGAGGTGGATTTAATGTTCACCCCCATCTCGTTCGCAACAATCATGGCTAAGGTGGTTTTACCCAATCCCGGCGGACCGTAAATCAACATATGATCTAAGGCTTCATTACGATTCTTTGCCGCTTGAATAAACACCTTAAGCTGTGCCCGAGTGTCATCTTGACCCGTGTATTCATCGAGCATTTTAGGGCGCATCGCCCTGTCGATGGATTCATCTTGAGCTTGGATCTGCGGCTGGATGAGTCTGTCTGCCTCAATCATTATTATTCCTTATCGCAGCTTTCATCTTAATTATCATCATTGTTCAATTAAAGCATCGATTTAAGGGCGGCTTTGATCAGAGTTTCTGAATCCATGCCCTCTTTGTAGGCTGCAGAAACCGATTTGCTCGCCTGCGGTGGTTTATAACCCAGCGAAATTAAAGCTGAAATAGCATCTTCTTCGGCGCTATTGACTGTCGGTGCGGGTGAGTAATTGGATTGCAGCACGAACTCACGCTCTGAGCCTGCTGAGGCTTCCATCAAGCTCTTGAGCTTATCGCGCATTTCTACCAGTAACCGCTCGGCGGTCTTCTTACCAACACCAGGTAATTTCACTAAGGTCACTATGTCATCGCGCTCAACGCAGCCCACAAATTCTCCGGCTGTCATGCCTGATAAAATGGTCAGTGCGAGCTTGGGACCGACACCATTGGTCTTGATCAGTAAGCGAAATAACGCCCTTTCCTGCTTAGTGATAAAACCATAGAGTAGCTGTGCATCTTCACGTACCACAAAGTGGGTGTAGACCATAGTTTCATGATTAACTTCAGGCAGCTCATAAAAGCTAGTAAGCGGCATCTGTAACTCGTAACCAACACCATTAACATCGATCAAAATTTCTGGTGCTTGTTTCTCAACGAGCACGCCCCGTAAACGACCTATCATCTGTACCGTCCGTATGTTCTTGCCGTTGCCCGGCCACTCAATGCAATTAAACTCTGGCTGGTGTGATAATGACACACAGCAACTCCGAGTGCATCTGCGGCGTCAGCTTGTGGGGCTGCGGGTAATTTAAGTAGTTGTTGGATCATGTGTTGTACTTGGGCTTTCTGTGCTCGCCCCGTACCCACGACTGCGCTCTTAATTTGAGTCGCACTGTATTCGGCCACAGGTAAATTGGCGACTGTGGCAGCAACAATGGCCGCGCCGCGTGCTTGGCCTAACTTGAGCGCAGAATCGGCATTTTTTGCCATAAATACCCGTTCAATCGCAAATTCGTCCGGTTGATACTGACGAATAATTTCAGTGATCCCATCAAATATTTGCTTAAGCCTGCCAGGAAGCTCTTCAGACGAAGTGCGAATACAGCCACTGCCGAGGTAAATCTGATGCCGTCCCTGACATTGGATCACGCCGTAGCCGGTGATCCGTGAACCTGGGTCAACACCTAAAATAATTGCCATTTAATGCCTTATATGGGATCTGAATGTTCGTCTCAGTTCCTGGATTAGCGAGTGTCCTACGTTAGCGTGTGCGAACTGAAATTGGTCTAGATTGACGCCCAAATCCAGCTCACAGTTAATCTAACCTAGGCTTGCCATCACGTCATCGGAGATTTCCGCATTATGATACACCTCTTGCACATCATCGTGATCTTCAAGGGTGTCGATAAGGCGCATAAATTTTTCGGCGGTTTCTAGATCAAGCTCAGCTTTCGTCGAGGCTATCATCGCGATTTCGGCATTATCCGCCACAAAATGGGCGTTATCGAGCGCCTCTTTCACCGTATAGAAATCAACGGGATCAGTAAAAACATCCACAGCACCATCATCATAGCTGACAATATCTTCCGCGCCCGCTTCAAGCGCCGCTTCCATCAATGCATCTTCATCAGTTCCCGGCGCATAGGATAACACCCCACGCTTAGTGAACAGATAAGAAACCGACCCATCCGTGCCTAAGTTACCGCCCGATTTACTAAACGCATTACGTACACCACTCACAGTACGATTACGATTGTCCGTCATGGTTTCAACCATCACAGCGGTGCCGCCTGGGCCATAACCTTCATAGAGAATGGTTTCGAGTTGCTGGCCTTCTAATTCACCGGCGCCGCGTTTAATCGCACGCTCAACCGTGTCTCGGGTCATATTGCCACCAAGGGCTTTATCGATGGCGACACGTAATCGTGGATTAGAGTCGGGATCTGAGCCACCTTCACGGGCTGCAACGGTTAACTCGCGAATGAATTTAGTAAAGAGTTTACCGCGTTTAGCATCTTGAGCCGCTTTACGGTGCTTAATGTTGGCCCATTTACTGTGACCTGCCATGGGAAGTCTCCTCTACTTAGGTATCATCTAGGTGCCATCGCAAAGCTTATCAAGAGCCGAAGGTGGAATAAGACTAAATAACGGCTATTTACTTAAAGGATTGAACTAACAGATATTGATAAGCGGTGGAATGACGGTTCACTAAAACAAACCGAGGCTCATGCCTCGGTTTTCGGTACGACTAAAAATAACTGATAAGGACTAATGCTAATAGACTAACGCCAATCGACTAATGCCAATCGCCTTTCACAAAACGAGTTACACAACGTCGACTTGAATAAGATCAATTTGCATAAGATCAATTTACAAAAGCCCTGTTACGAAAGATCAGTCTTCCGTTTTAACGGCTTTCTCAACCACGGCAATGCCAAGTTCAGCTAACTGCTGCGGATTTGCAAATCCTGGCGCGTTAGTCAGCGGACAAGCGGCAGTGGTGGTTTTAGGGAACGCCATCACATCGCGGATTGAGCTTGCGCCCGTCATCAGCATGATGATGCGGTCTAAACCAAACGCTAAACCTGCATGTGGCGGTGTGCCGTAACGCAGCGCTTCTAACAGGAAGCCGAATTTCTCTTTAGCTTCATCGTCAGTAATACCCAGAATACGGAATACCGCAGACTGCATTTCTTGGTTGTGGATACGCACTGAACCACCGCCTAATTCGCAGCCGTTTAATACCATATCGTAAGCATCAGAAACGCGATTTGCTGGGTTAGCTTCAAGTTCAGCTGCCGTTACGCCGCGCGGTGCGGTGAACGGATGGTGAACCGCGTGGAAGTTGCCGTTGATTTTCTCAAACATTGGGAAGTCAACTACCCACAGTGGACGCCATTCACCTTGTAATAAGCTGAAATCTTCGCCCGCTTTAAGACGCAGTGCGCCCATAGATTCGGCAACCACAGTCGCCTGATCTGCACCAAACAGGATAATGTCACCGGTTTGCGCGCCAGTGCGGCTCACGATTTCATTGACTATGCTTTCGTTTAAGAATTTCAGCACCGGTGATTGAATGCCTTCTAAGCCAAGGCTTAGGTCATTAATCTTCATCCACGCTAAGCCTTTAGCACCATAGATGCCAACAAATTTAGTGTAATCATCGATTTGCTTACGAGACAGCGCAGCGCCGCCCGGAATACGCAGTGCAGCAACACGGCCTTCTTCATCGTTCGCAGGACCAGAGAATACCGCAAATTCGACTTCTTTGAGTAAATCGGCAATGTCCACCAGCTCTAATGGGTTACGTAAATCTGGCTTATCTGAACCAAAACGACGCATCGCTTCGTTGTAAGTCATGCGCGGGAATTCGCCGAGATCGACGTTCAGCATTTCAAGGAACAGACCACGCATCATCTCTTCGGTTTTCGCCATCACTTGCTCAGAGCTCATGAAAGACGTTTCGATATCGATTTGGGTGAATTCTGGCTGACGGTCGGCACGTAAGTCTTCATCACGGAAGCATTTTACGATTTGATAGTAACGATCAAAGCCTGACATCATCAGCAACTGTTTAAACAACTGTGGTGATTGTGGCAAGGCAAAGAACTGACCTTTATAAGTACGGCTTGGTACTAAATAATCGCGGGCACCTTCTGGGGTTGCCTTGGTCAGGATCGGGGTTTCGATGTCTAAGAAACCGTTTGAGTCGAGGAAACGACGCACAGAACTGGTCACTTTAGCGCGGAAAATTAATCGCTGCGCCATTTCTGGACGACGTAAATCTAAGTAACGATACTTAAGACGTTGCTCTTCGCTGTTGTTCTGGTAGTTATCCATGCTCAATGGCAGTGGATCGGCAGCGTTGATGATAGTCAAAGCTTGGCCTAAGACTTCAATCTCACCCGTCTTCATTTGACCATTGACTTGGCTATCAGGACGGGCACGAACTAAGCCTTTGACCTGAACGCAAAATTCGGCGCGCAGCGTGCTAGCGACATTGAACACCTCAGGTAAGTCTGGATCATAGACCACTTGGATGAGACCTTCTCTGTCTCTTAAATCTAAAAAGACAACGCCACCCAAATCACGGCTACGATTAACCCAACCTACCAAGGTAACTTCTTGTCCAACGTGAGACTTATTGACGTCTCCACAATAATGACTGCGCATCTAACTCTATCCTTTATCCGGAAACCGGTGCTTTGGAAATAATCAAAACGAGATAAAAGCGGCATTATAGTAAAATAATGCCGATTACCAAAGTACTTCACACTTAGGCGGTGAAGTATCAAACAGTTTTACGCCCTTGACTAGAGGCGAACGCACTATCTGAGCATGAGCGTTCAAAAAAACATCAAGCTGAGCGATAACAACGCCCGCCGCTACTTTTTGCTTGGTACATCAGCTGATCGGCTTTTTTCAACAAACCTATCGCTGTGTCACCATCGCGGGGGTAAATCACCACGCCGATACTAACGGCTATGCTGACACTGACGCCTTGAATAAGCAAAGGGCTCGACAGTGCCTGTAGAATATTATCAGCAACTTGGGTAACGGCATCGAGATCTTGCACACGATTTAGCAGGATAACAAACTCATCGCCGCCAAATCGCGCCACGGTATCTGATCCACGGATAACCTTGGTTAACTTTTGGGCGACCAGTACCAGTAATTCATCGCCAATGGGATGACCGTGTTGGTCATTGATTTGTTTAAAACCATCGAGATCGATGAATAACAAAGCGAAATGTGCCTGTTCTCTGCGATGAGATAGCAAAGCTTGGGTTAGTCTGTCATCAAGTAAGGCACGATTGGGCAACTGAGTTAAAGCATCATGATTAGCCACATGCAACAAACGTTTTTCTGCCACCAATCGCTGGGTGATCTCACGATTTAAGCGACGATTCACTAACAAAACAGCCACCATCACTAAGCACAAGATTATCACGCCAAACACGATATAACGCAGCCATTGCAGATATTTAGCACTCTCTGTCGCCACAGAAAATGACACCCAGCGCGTATATATTTTTTGCTGATGTTGAGCGTCAATCAAGGCTAAGGCTTTGTTAATCAGCGGAACCAGCGGCGCAAATTGAGGATAAACACCAATATGACTATGCTGATCGGCGAGATCACTGAGCAGCGACATTTTCAGTGTCGGATAGTGGCTGGTTTTAAGCTCAGAAGCTAAAGTCACCACTTTATCGATAAACACATCCGCATTGCCATTCGTCACGGCCGCTAATCCGGCCTGCGTATTTGGCACTATGACTAACTTGAGCGAAGGCTCCAGACTCATCAATTGCGCCACTAAATGATATCCCTCAACCACAGCCACCCTTTGACCTGCGAGCTGAGCAATATTAAAAACCGAGACTTGTTCCAGTTGCGACACTAAGGCCCACGGCGATGGCCAATAGGCTTCACTAAACGCTAAACGCTGCTGACGCTCCGCCGTTTGCGCGACACTGCCGGCTAAACTCACCTCGCCCTTTTGCAACGCCTCGATTAACGAATGCCAATCATCAAAGGCAACGGGCGTGAGCTTAAGTTTGAGTTGTTCCTTGAGCAATTTGACGATATCGCTATTGATCCCCGCAAACTCACCCTGTTCATCCATAAACTCCATCGGTGGCCATTGCTTTAAATAACCGACTTTGAGTTCGCCTACACTTTCCACATAGGCCTGTTCTGCGGGGCTTAGGCTGACATGGCGCTCAGCTTGGGTAAAAACATGATCTTTAGGATTGAGCATCCATTTATGTTCAATCTCAGCAAATTCTTGATTGCTAATACTGTTAAACCCATTGGCTATCCTCTGTGTAAGGCCAGCATCATCGCTACGGGTCAGCACATAAATGTTGGTGCTAAATTCGAGATCAGGATACTGGCTAAAGTCAGACCAGCCTTTATTGAGCAGTAAATAATGGGATGTCCATGCACCCGCGGCGATAAAACCGACAACTTCTCCAGACCTCGCCCCCGCCACCATGGCATCCATACTGTCGTAATAACGCAGTGACACTTGGGGTAAGGCTTTACGCAAATCCACCAAATAAGGCGCTGTCGGCACCACACCAATACGTTTACCTTTTAAGCTGTCTAAATCGGTTAACTGTTGCTGATAGAGAAAGAGTCGACTCTTCACTGTATATAAATGCCAAGCCTGAGTAAGGCCCGTTTTAACATCATCACTTTCAGGATAACCTATATGGGCATCGGCGAGACCACGACGAACATCATCCACACTGGAGTTCATATCGCCAGAAATAAAATCAACGGCGATACCCGTTTTCTCGGACCACAATTGCCACATGTCCACATACAAGCCATGGGGTAAACCATCGGCCCCTAAGTCCACAAAAGGCTCGGCGCCCAGTTGCATGGAAATAACAATCCCAGCTTGTTGACGTTGGTAGCCAAGCCATCGTCGCTCCGTTTGTTGGATAAAGTGCGGATCGAGCGCGGTGAAACCTTTATTGATCCTATCAACTAAATCGAGATTGCCCTTTTTGACTGCAGGAACAAATTGCATCGCCTTAATTTGGATACGCGCCGTATTGGGATAATTCGCGGCAACCTCTTGGGATGAAGCCGGATCTTTCAAATAACCTTCTAAGCCCGCAAACACCATAATCTCGCCGGCTGCGACCCCAGCGAGTAATTTCTCACGACTTTCGTAACGTTTAAACACGAGCTGAGGTTCGATACGGTGCAATTCTGCTTCGTGGGATGAAGCCGCCACCACACCAATTTGAAAGGGAATGAGTTCTTTAATGGATTTTTTGCCCTGCAGGGATTTATGCAGATACAAAAAGGTACCAACATCGGCGATGGGCACAGTAAAGTCGAACTCTTGCTCACGCTCTGGAGTTTTCCCCATGCCGATATGCACTTGCGCCTTACCTTGCCGCAGTTGATCAAGGGACTCGTGCCAGTGGCGCGCCACAAAAACCACTTTGGTATGGCTTTGTTTCGCCCACTCTTTCCATAAATCGACCAGTAGTCCGGTCGGCTCACCGTCGTTGTCGACATATTGATAGGGAAAGCTATCTTCACCCATAACCACAATTAATGGCTCGTCGGGCAATGGAGTTGCCAGCCCTGTTATGCTCAAAAAACAGCTGCATAAGATCACGATTAAGTGGATCACAAACTTCAAGTTGAGCCCTTAGTACTTGATGTACATGTAACGATTTTGTTATCTATGGCGTATTAGACAAAAATTTATCGCAAATTACCAGTATGAGACTTGCTGCTAATCGCTCTGATTCGTTAAAATGCACAGTTGAATTCCCATGAAAAATCTCAGATGAACGTTTCTCAAGACACTATCTACGCTCAAGCGAGCGAGCATATTAGCGATTTCCAGTTTGATAACCGTGTAGCAGGGGTGTTCAGTGACATGATCCGCCGCTCAGTGCCTGGATATACGCAAATTATCAATACCATAGGCGATTTTGCAGATCGTTTCGTCATGCCAAATACTCAAATTTACGATTTGGGTTGCTCACTCGGTGCCGCGACCTTAAGTATTCGTCGCCAAATCCAAGGCCGCCAATGTCGCATTATTGCTGTAGATAACAGTGAATCTATGGTCGCACGCTGCCAAGAGAACCTGAATGCCTATGTCAGCGATACAGACGTCGATCTGGTTTGCGGTGATATTCGCGATATCGATATTAAAAATGCGTCATTGGTGGTACTCAATTTTACATTGCAGTTTTTACCGCCAGAAGACAGAGAAACCCTGATAGCAAAGATTTATCAAGGTCTGAATCCCGGCGGGATATTAGTGCTGTCAGAAAAAATTCGCTTCGAAGATGCTCCTATCCAAACCTTATTGGAAGAGCAACATTTGGACTTTAAACGCGCTAATGGTTACAGCGAACTTGAGATCAGCCAAAAACGCAGTGCGCTGGAAAATGTCATGAAGCCAGACACCTTAACCACGCATCAACAACGACTCACCAGCCAAGGCTTTAGTCACTTTAGTCTCTGGTTCCAATGCTTTAACTTTGCTTCTATGGTGGCCATCAAGTGATCAGCTTTAGCTCGTTTTACCAACAAATCGCCGATTCGAATCTACAACACTGGCTCGAAACCCTGCCGAGCATTTTAGGCAAGTGGCAACGAGATCATAAACACGGCAACCTGCCAAAGTGGGAAAAAGTGCTCAACAAGCTGCACTATCCTGCACCAGATCAAATAGATTTTATCGATAGCGTGACCGTCGGTAGCGGCGAGCAACTCAGCCCTGGTGAAAAAGAGAAGCTAGAAAACCTGCTGCGCCTTTTTATGCCATGGCGTAAAGGCCCCTTCCACATTCATGGCATCCATATCGATACCGAATGGCGCAGTGACTGGAAATGGGACCGCGTTAAGCAACATATTTCGCCGCTGAAAAACCGCACTGTGCTCGATGTCGGTTGTGGCAGTGGTTATCACATGTGGCGCATGTTGGGCTCAGGTGCCAAACGTGTCGTTGGTATCGACCCTTCGCCGTTGTTTTTATGTCAGTTTGAAGCCATCAAACGTTTAGCGGGCACACATCATCCTGTGCACTTGTTGCCTCTTGGCATTGAAGAGCTGCCACCGCTCGATGCATTTGACACGGTTTTCTCCATGGGCGTTTTGTATCACAGACGTTCGCCTATCGATCACTTGTTACAGCTGCGTGATCAATTGCGCACCGGTGGTGAGCTCGTGCTAGAAACCTTGGTGATAGATGGCGACGAAAATGCCGTACTCGTGCCTCAAGATAGATATGGCAAAATGAATAATGTATGGTTCATTCCGTCCGTTGCCGCGCTCATGCTATGGTTAAAAAAGTGTGATTTCACTGATATCCGTTGTGTCGATACCGATGTCACAGCCCTTGCTGAGCAACGCCGTACCGACTGGATGCCTAACGAGTCACTGGTTGAATACTTAGATCCTAACGACATCACCAAAACGGTTGAAGGTTATCCTGCGCCAAAACGTGCCACGATTATCGCAGTGAAAAATCAACCTAATCAGGATTTAAACTAACCTTTTCAGTCTGAAGTAAGCGAATATCAGTCATTGCGTCCTCAGGGTTTGAGTTGGTAATGGCTGATATCAAAAGCCGAAAGATCACCATTCATCTAGTTAATCTGGAATATGTAAGTGTTCAGCAGCTCAGTGTAACTCCTTCCTTGAATAGCAATACATTTGCGACTCCCACCCTTATCGTTGACATCCAGAACAGAACAGGGTTTCATGCATAACAATGACTTGAAGCTAACTCAATTGGATACTAAGTCAAAGTTAACTCATTCCATCACAGATGCAGAACACATAACCCATGTTAAAACCCACTTTACTGGTTAGCCTGTTTGGCTTGAGCCTTTATGTTACGAATGCCGCCTATGCGGCGCCAAGCCCTGTTCCCCTTTTAGTTGAACAATGCCTGCGTTTGCCAAGTATTAATCTCGCGACTGTGTTCGCCAATGCGCGTTTAACGGCATCTGAATTAACCTTGGCCCAGCGCGCGCTTATTTTTGAGCAACAGATGTTAGGGCTTAATAATATCAACGACAGACTCAACTATTACCGTGGGTTTAACTTACCGAGTGAAGAGCGCGAAGGTTTACTGCAATGCCAGTTACACCTCGCCGACACCCTGTCGCAACTTCTCAGCCAAGCAGAATTTAGCCAACTCGCCTACGCCTTAGCCCAAGGCAATACAGAACAAATACTGCTGAGCCAACAGCTTAAACAGTTACTACAACAGCATTGGAGCGCCGAGGAAAAAGCGAAATTACATACAGCGCAAGCCAGCATAGGCCAAGGGTTAGGCAGCCAGCAATTTAGTCTTGCCTTCAATGACAGCCAATGCCAACCCGAAGCGACTCAGCAGCAACATCATCTGCATAAAAAAGGTGATAAAAGTGATGAGCCGAAGCCCGACAATTCAAAGCAGAGCGACTTTTCTGGCACTATCGCCAGTTACTTACTGACGCAGGAAAACGCCGTATGTCGCCAAAATGTATGGCAGGCCTACCAAGTCAGAGCCAGTGAAACCAATCAAACGGCATTAGAGCGAATTGCTGAGCAGCGCCAACAAGCCGCCACTGCTGCAGGCTTTACCGATTACAGCGCATTAGTGCTTAGTTCGCAGCAGTTATCGTCCCCTGAATTAGTCAAAGCTTTTCTTGATAGCCAAACCCAAGATCTGCAAGTGGCTCCCTGGGATATTGGGCGAACCCTGTCACAACAAGCATCAGCCAAGGGGCCGACATGGCAAACTTCTGACGTCTTGAGTCGCAGCTTTACTTATCTGCAAGTGTTTGGTTTACACTTTGAGACCATAGAAACCGCTAAGGTCGAGAAAATACCTGCCGATCCCAATCGGCCGCATATCATCAGGGTCTACCACCAGCAAAGATTGTTAGGTGAAATCTATGTGGCGTACAACCCAAATCCACAGCAAGGTAGTCAACAGCAAACATTGCGTCAAAGTGTACTCGGCCAGCAATTTGGACAACAAGCGTTGGATCTCAAACCACAGCTGAGTAACTACAAAGACATTGAGCAATTAACCGAATCCATCGCAGAGGCTGTCACTTCCCTTGCTAAAGCGAGCCATTTCTACCTCAACAATGCCATGGGACAGAGTCAAGATAGCTATTTTGTGGCGAGCCTCTGGTTAGCTGAAGTGCTACGCCATCAACTATTTCCGCAATTTGAGCACACCTATTTACAGGAGCGTGAAACACTGGCTAAAGCTTATTCGAAGCAGCTTAAAGTCTTTCGCGCTAAGGTTGCAGTCAACTTTTACCAAAACTCAAGTGCACAAGTCTATCTGGATCTCGGTGCGGAGTTTAATGCGAGCTTTGGCCAAGACTGGCCACAAACACAAGATTATCCTTATAGCTTCAATGCTATCGCCAACGAAGGACCGCTCTACTACCAATCACTCTGGCAAGTATCGCTAGCCCAGCTAATAGCTCAATCCACATTCAACTGCCAAGACAAACTAAAATTATTCAATGTATTAGTCATCAATGAAGACGCTTTAAGCTTCAGTGACCAATTAAAAGTGGTCATTGGCTCTCCCGTTGATAGTGCTGCACTGATCCAAAGAATTTCAAATAGCACCGCTTCAGAACATGCTGACAACTCCAACAATCAAGCTTTCGACGCAACAGGTTCTTGTGCGTTTTAAGTGTTAATGCTTAGGATGTGTTTGTGACTCGCTCGGGCGCAAACACAGCTAATCGTCATGATTCGCCTCTCTATCACCTTAATAACTTAGCGCGACATAGTTAGCTGTATGTCGTGAAAACGACTGACTCTATGATATTTAATTGAAAAAGTCGTAAGAAGTGGCCACTATAAGCCCCAATCTATCGTTTTTTTGAGATTATAATGACTCGAGCTAAATCTACCTTAGAACAATGGCGTATTTTGCAAGCGGTGGTCGATTTTGGCGGCTACGCCCAAGCGGCCGAAAAACTCAACAAGAGTCAATCGTCACTTAACCATGCCGTTGCCAAATTACAGCATCAGTTAGGTATCGAGCTACTCGAAGTCAAAGGCCGTAAAGCCTATCTCACCCCGCAGGGCGAAGTGCTGCTGCGCCGCTCACGGCATGTCACCCAAGCCGTCAATGAGTTAGAACAACTTGCGAGTAATCTCGAACAAGGGTGGGAGCCGACACTCACGATTGCCCGTGAAATTATCTATCCGATGGAAAGCTTAGTGTGCGCCCTCAATGCGTTTCTGCCCCACAGTCGTGGCACTCGAATCATAATGCTGGACTCAGTGATCACCGGCACTCAAGAGCTCATTCAGCAGAGTAAAGTCGATATTGCTATCTGTGCAGGGGTGCCGCCTAAAGGGTATTTATCCGAACCCTTATGTGAACAAGAACTCTACCTCGTCTGTCATCCAAATCATCCACTCGCTGATTTAGGCACAATTGAAGACGATAAACTATTGGCACAATATTTACAGTTAGTGATTAAAGATACTGGTGTACAATCCAACATTGATATCGGCTGGCTCAAAGCAGAGCAGCGCTGGACAGTCTCTAACTTCCATGAAGCTAAAGTCATTTTAAATCAAGGTATTGGTTTCTGTTGGATCCCCTCTTTCTTAGTCCAAGAAGAATTGGCTTCGGGTAATCTAGTACGTTTACATCTTGAGGGTAGCCAAAAACGTCGCATCATGTTGAGCTTAGTTATCCCTAATAGGGATCAACAAGGGCCTGCATCAAAACTGCTTGCTTCCTTGATTTTAAAACAGCATGGAATTGAAACGACGAATAGTCATTAACAGCAAGATACCAAACGAGTTATCAATTCGAGTGAGCAAAACGATAAGTGCTAACTGCTGATTAAATGGTTAGTTCTTAGTGGTACTGAGAAGTTGTTTCGAAAAAGATGATGAACAGCGAATCATGGGAATAGTTAAAGCCTAATCTTACACACTAAAGTCGACATAGCGCGCTTGTTGATCACCCAAATATTGCGACTGAATAAATCCCGTCTCCTGTAAAAGGTCATCCTTCACATATAACTCGCTCTGCAAAGACACATTCGTATTCGCGCTAGCACTGATATTTGAAGACTGCTCATTTACATCGTTTGCGGACAAAACATCCGTAGATTGCAAATTGCTAGGGAGCTCATTTGAAGATGCCAGATACGAAGACTGAATATTGGCTTGCGACGTCATATCGACACGAGCTGAAGGTCCAGCACTGGCTTGTGCAACCGCGGCATAATAACGGCTTGCAGCACTATCGGATCTTGAGATAAAACCCGTCGCTAAATCCGCTGAAGTTGAAGCTTCTCCAAATGCTAAAGTTGCGGTCGGTGGCTCAATCGTTTCCACTGTGGTCGATGTAGTGACTGAGTCACTGATATCAGAAGAGGTTTTCGAACCCGTATCAATGACTCTCGTGTTGACCGTTTGCGCTTCGATCGCTTGTTTTAGCTTATCAAGCGCAGTAGAGGCTGGGGTGAATACAGCCTCTTGGGGCTGAACAATATTACCTGACTCATCAACATCTCCCGTCACCACAGGTGTATGTTTTTCTAACGGTGGCAACTCTTTGATTTGAGCATCCGCGTCTATTAATGTTTGAGCCGTTTGCAAGTCAACAATTTGTTTTTGTCGCTCCTCTGCCAGCATCACCTTAGCTTCATTCATTTTTTGCAAGGCTTCCGCGGCAACACGGATATCCGCTGATGACGGGTCAACAGGAGCCATTGCTGCGGCATAAACTTGCTTCATTTTGTTTATCGTTGCAAGCGGGTCGCCTCCCACAGGAGAGACATCAATCTGCACTTCGCCATCGGTGGCGTAACGTTGGCCATCAGCACCCTTTTCATACTTAAAACTCGGGCTCTGAGCGTATTGTCCTCCGACGGTTGCGTGGGCATGCTCATGGGCTTTAACCTCTGAATCTCGAGTTTTAAGTTCATCGACTTGCTGTTGCTGTTGAGCCTGTACATTTTCTTGGGCTTGTATCTCTTGTTCCTGAGCCTGCTGAACCAGTGATTGCTGCTTTGCCTCTTCCGCTGCTGCTATTTGCTGTTTCCGCGATTCTTCTTCCTGTACTTGCTTTTCAAGCTGATTATCATTTGGGGCAAAGACAGCAGCTAAGACTTGTTGACTATCATCTGGATTAGACGCTGTCGCAGGAGCATCTACAGGACCAGCTTGAGCCTGAGCTTCACCGAAAACTTGAGTAAATTGCTCTAACACAGTCGGTTGAGCAACATCATTGCTAGCTGATTGATCTACGGCTTGCGCAGGGTTTGACTGACCAACAGGACCTGCACTCGTTGCTATACTCTTATTTACAGCACTGTTGATTACAGAATCGGACGCAGTGGGATCAAGTAACGCAGATCCAGTAAAGACAGTTTGTGGTCCAAACACTGCAGCTAAATCAGGCATTATTGGAGAAACATCACCCGTGCTAGATGGATTGAAAGCAGGAATATCAGTACCAGTAGTGCCAATTGATGGACTCAGAGGCGTAAAAATATCAACGGGAATATTGCTCGTTACACTGAGATTTGGACTTATTGTAGCCAAGGAATTTACCCCAAGTCCGCTATTACTCGTACCCGCGACTGGCGAAAATACCTGAGTAGAAATAGGTGCCGCAATCTGTCCCCCGCGTACACCAGAAATGGATCTTGGTCCTGTTAACAAACTAAAACTCGCATCGGCATGTAAGCTAGCTCGATCATTTAACGTATTTACCTGAGGATTGCTCCTTGGCGTTGGTACGGAAAAAGGATCGATCTTGGGTGCTTGGCTTGCACCATTCAGTACAGGAAGTACAGATGCAGCAGTTGATGAAACAGCACTAGAAGCAGCAAAAGACACATTCGGTGATGAGTGGAGATATTGGGAAACGTTAGCAGCTAATGAAGTAATAGGCGTGGCTTGAACTGGAGCAAATGAAGTTCCAGTTACCTGTAGTTCATGGACACCACTCGCTTCAAGTTTTGCGGAGCCTGCTTGAGCGCTGGCTCCTTGATAAGTGCTATTAGCTTGACTCTGGATTAGGCTCTGGCTTTGAGTCTGGCTTAGATTCGAGTTTAGCGTCTTATCATGTGCCGAAAATGAAGAGGATGGCGCTCCAACCTTAGGTGATAGCGCCACAACCGACATGATATTTACACCTTAATATTAATGATCGAACCTATCGTTTCAGAATCAGTTTCAATCACCTCTGTAGAGGCTTCACCTTGTCTTAATGACTCATTTGCCGCCAATAATGCCGAGGTTTTATCGGGCTGAGCAACATCTCTGGCAGGCTCTGCCGGAGATGCACTTTGAGTCGGTGTAGGTTTAGCCACATCTATTGTTGCTTGAGTGAGCCCAGATTGAGCACTTTGCAAGCCTTGCAGACCGGATGAATAAGCAGATTGGATTTGCATAACGGTATTCCTGCACGCTGTGATTAATGGGTCAATTATTGACCAATCACCTGCAAAAGTACAGGTTTTATCCGCATTCTCACCATTTATTTACGGTCTTATTTATCCTGTGATCCAATTGGCTTCCCAATCCTTAAATACGGGATTAAAACCCTGCCGTTGCATCTGTTCGATGACTTGCTCGACGCTGCGATCATCGCTTATCTCAAATTGATCGAGTTGACTGTCGGGTGCTTGATAGCCGCCCGGTTGTGTCGAACTACCCGCACTGATTTGAGTAATTCCAAGTGGCAAAAGATTATCCCTCAGCTCAGGGCTTTCCCTTGTCGACATACTGATATCAAGCTGATGATTAAAAAGTCTAAATGCACAAATCATTTGTACTAAACCTAAATCCGATAGCATAACTTTTGGGGTGATCCCGCCAGTACAAGGCCTTAACCTTGGCAGCGAAATACTAAAGCGGGTGCGCCAATAGCGCCGCTCTAAATAGTCGAGATGATATCCCATCATTAACGCATCTAAACGCCAATCATCCAGCCCCAGTAATACCCCAAGACCAATTTTATCAACGCCCGCCGCCGCAACTCTGTCCGGTGTTGCTAAACGATAGGTAAAATCCATTTTTTTACCTCGGGAATGGTGACGAGCATAAGTCTCGGGTTGATAGGTCTCCTGATAAATCATCACAGCATCTAAACCTAGCGCGACTAACTGGCGATAATGGTCCTCACTCATGGGCTGGACCTCCATCGCCACATGGCTAAATTGCTGCTTTACCAGCGGCAACATTTGCGTGAAATAATCGATACCAACCTTAGTTTCATGCTCACCCGACACCAGTAAAACAGAATCGAAACCCCTATCTTTGATAATGGCCATTTCGGCCATCAACTCCAGCTCATTCAAGGTCTTGCGTTTGAGTTTGTTACTCATGCTAAAGCCACAGTAATCACAATCATTAGCGCACAGATTCGAGACGTATAGCGGTAAATACATGCCCAGATTCGCGCCAAATCGCTGCCGCGTAAGCGCCGCAGAGTGCTGCGCCATGGTTTCGATATAAGGTTCCGCCGCAGGTGATAACAAGGCCAGTAAGCTGCGCAAATCCCCTGCTGGACTCACTAACGCCCGTTCGACATCTTGGGCTGTGCAAGAATACAAATCGAGTAACAGTTTATCCCGTGGGATGTTGGCAAATTCCGCTACAAAACTCATTGATTTAAAAATCCTGTCAGAGGACTGGTCTGTACCGCGCCCGTTTGTACTCGGCCAAGCCCAGCTTCAAAGGCCCGTCTGCCGCATTGCACCGCCTCTTTAAAGCACTCGGCCATCACTATCGGCGACGCGCTGCTGGCGATGGCGGTGTTGACGAGCACAGCATCGGCGCCCAGCTCCATTGCCCGCGCAGCCTGTGAAGGTGCGCCAATGCCAGCGTCAATCACCACTGGCACCCGCGCCTGCTCTATGATGATTTTTAAAAAGCTTTCAGTGACTAAACCTTGATTACTGCCAATCGGACTCGCCAGTGGCATAACAGCAGCGCAGCCCACCTCTTCCAAGCGGCGACAGAGCACAGGATCGGCATGCACATAGGGCATCACGATAAAACCTTTATCACAGAGAATCTTGGCCGCTGCTAAGGTTTCAATTGCATCGGGCATCAGGTACTTAGGATCGGGGTGGATTTCGAGCTTAATCCAATGAGTTCCCAGCATTTCACGGGCAAGCTCAGCCGCAAACACCGCTTCCTTGGCGTTTCTCGCCCCCGAAGTGTTAGGCAATAGCCGTACACCCGCTTGACGTAACGGCGTGAGTAAATCATCAAGCCCCATTTTAAAATCAATTCTTTTCATCGCAATAGTTACTAATTGCGATTTCGAGGCCATTATCGCCTCGATCATCATTTGGCTATTACTGAACTTTCCCGTTCCTGTAAATAACCGCGACTCAAACTCCACATCAGCAATCTTTAACATATTAGCCTCCCGCCACTGCTGAAAAAAGTTCTAATTTATCTTCATGTTGGCAGAGAATAGATTGCCAGCGGTTGCGCGGAACCACCTCAGCATTCAACACGATAGCAACCGAATCGAGGGCTATATCTTGCGCGAGGATCACCGCCGCGAGTGACGTCGGTTCAGATAACGACTGCGGGATATTGTTTATGTGAATTAAAATCATATCAAACCTCAAGACTATCTTTATTTGATGATAGATAAGCCCCTTTGGGACAACACACGTCACAATGGGGATCCCGCGTTAATGCAGCTGCTGTCCATGAAAGCGATTTAGCGTCAAAGCGCCAAAAACGCCCCAACAAGGCATTTTTCGGTTCATCACCACAGCTATTCACACTCAGCAAGAGTTGCATTGCCACCAAAGATTGCATTGACGCCATCACGCCTACGCTGGGGCCGAGTACACCTTGTGTACTGCAGCTCTGCGACACTCTCGTCTGTGCGGGGAAAATACAGTGATAGCAACCGCCAGAAGGGAGCTGCACTTGATCGACCGCAAACAATTGACCGCTAAATGCTGCGATTGATGCACTGACTAAAGGCAAAGCAGCTTCGATACAGCAGCGATTAATAGATTGGCGAGTCGCAAAGTTATCTGTGCAGTCAAGCACAAGTAATCTTTTACCCTGTTGTTTTAATTGTAAAACCTCAGCGAAGTGATGAGCTGATGTCTCAGTACTAAATGCTGTTTCATGGGCAGTAACAGTGCAATGTGGCGCTAAGCCTTTGAGCTTTTGCTTGGCAACTCGGGCCTTATTGAGTCCAATGTCGGCATCGTTGAATAACAATTGTCTTGGCAGATTTGATACTTCAACCTTATCCATATCGATTAAGGTTAAGTTGCCAACACCTGCACAGGCCAAATATTGCGCCGCCAATTGCCCTAAGCCGCCAAGACCGATAATCGCGACACAGGCATCGGCCAATTGCAATTGCCCTGCCTCACCCACTTCTGGCAATAAGACTTGCCGAGAATAACGCATGAAATCTGAATCACTGAGTGTATGAGCGCTTTGTGTACCGTCGCAAAGAACCTCTGCGTGAGAAAGCGGTTGGTTTTTACTCATGCTTAGCAACCAACTCATGCTTTACAGCCAGTTCTTCAGACAAGCTACATTGCTCCCAAGCTTGGCTCAACTCTGCAAATGCTGCGACTGGATCCTGAGCCTCGGTTATTGCGCGCACCACAGCAATATTGCCGACCCCAGTGGCTTTCACCTTTGCCAGATTAGCTAAGTCGATGCCGCCAATGGCGACCAAGGGATAGTGGTCTTGGAGTAACGCCACATAATGTTTAAGTTTTGCGAGCCCTTGGGGCGCCGAAGGCATTTGCTTCGTCGTGGTTGAGAATATATGCCCAAGCGCTATGTAGGATGGCGAGTATTGATGCGCCAGTAGCAACTCAAAATAACTGTGGCTGGATAGACCTAGCGCGAGCCCCGCGGCTTGGATGGCCGCTAAGTCGGTAACGGCGAGATCTTCTTGGCCTAAATGTACCCCAAAGGCATGGTATTTTATCGCTAACTTCCAGTGATCATTGATAAAAAGCTGCGCATTAAAATGCTTACCTAAGGCAATGGCCGTTTGAATTTTTGCCTCTAATTCAGAGCCAATTAACTCAGGTTCGCCTGACTTAGATTTGCCTGACTCACATCTACCTAGCGCAGACTTACCTAAATCAGATTCGGTTAACGCTGCAGCAGTTGACCCGCTGGTATCGGTTTTTATCCGTAACTGCACGATTTTAACGCCCGCAACTAACAAACTTTCCAGCATGGTTAAATCACTCACCACGGGATAAACACCAAGATCAGCATCGAGAATTTTAAAACCGTGGGATAAGATGTATTGCGGCAGCGTCGAGGCTATTCTTACCTGAGCGGTTGCCTGATCTGTTGCAGATAAAACTGTTGCAACTAAATCACTTCTAATATCAAGGTGTTGGTTGAGTTGATGACTAATAAAATTGCCATCACACAGCCTTATCTTTGCATAGCGGGACAAGTCATTGGGCCACCCCGTACGGGCCAACGGCCCTGGACCTTGCCCTAAACCAATCGCCGCGCTTAAGCCTTGACTCACATAGGCTTTGGCAACCACCACCGCATCTTGCAATACAAAACCTTGCGCTAACACGGCGGCAATGGCCGATGACAAAGTACAGCCGCTACCATGGTTATGACGGGTATTAACCCGCGGGCTTGCCAACCAGAAACGCCCATTTTGATGCAGTTTAGAGCTCGCGCGCACGTGATGGCAAACCAGATAATCCTCGGCAAGCCCATGATCCCAGCCGTTGCTATCGAGAGTGCTAACATGAACGTTAGCCTGAGTTTGAGCATGAGTGTTATCGTGAGTTTTAGCATGAGTATCATCAAGAATATCAGTGCTGCCAAAGCTCACATCGCCCCCTTTAGCGAGCACACTGCAATCTAAACTCTGGGATAAAGCCTGTGCTGCAGCAACGAACTGCGATTTGGTCGAAACATCACTGTTAGTTAACCGCCCAAGTTCAAGCACATTGGGCGTGATAAGTTCGATTAAACCTTTGAAAGGCCTAAAATCTAAGGCTGATTTAGCCGTACTTTTTATATCCTGACAGTTATCTACTGCTAATGCATCGCCACAACTGGCGACCATCACAGGATCGACAATCACAGGCACAGATGGATAGTGGATTTTAAAACTCGCGATCCAATCTGCCAGCAATGCCACTTGAGTTTGATCTGCCAGTAAGCCGATTTTAATTGCTTTGGGTGGCAAGTCTGAAAGCAAAGTCGTCAGCTGAGCCATTAACATCGCCGCTGATACGGGCTCGACTAAAGTGACTGCTACTGAGCTTTGCGCCGTCACAGTGGTGATCACGCAGCAACCGTGACAGCCCAAATCTTGAATTGTCGCCAAGTCCGCCTGAATACCGGCACCGCCGCCGCTGTCTGAACCGGCTATGGTCCAAACAAATGCGGGGCGAGCGGTATTCATGGGCGAATTACCCCCATGAATACCCAGCATCATTAGGCTTCCTCTGCTTCGGCGACAAGCTTGTCTTTCACGTGATAGATCTCGGCGCCCGAAGCAGCAAATTGTGCCGATTTTAGCGCCATTGCCGCTTCCAACTCCTGCGGCGTCTTGACTGTGACTTGCATGGCTTGGTCAGCAGCTTCAACTTGATCCGCCTTCGCTTGTGCCGCCTCTAAGCCAGCGGCATAGGCGCGCACATCTTGGGTGATTTTCATCGAACAAAATTTAGGGCCGCACATAGAGCAAAAATGCGCGACTTTAGCCGATTCCTGCGGTAAAGATTCATCGTGGTAAGCACGCGCGGTTTCAGGATCGAGTCCTAAATTATATTGATCTTCCCAGCGGAATTCGAAACGCGCCTTTGCCAGCGCATTATCACGAATTTGCGCACTCGGATGACCTTTGGCCACATCGGCGGCGTGGGCAGCAATCTTATAAGCAATCAAACCTTGCTTAACATCTTGTTTATTCGGTAATCCTAAGTGTTCTTTTGGTGTTACATAACACAACATGGCGCAGCCGTACCAAGCTATCATGGCCGCGCCTATGCCGGAGGTGAAATGATCATACCCAGGTGCAATATCGGTGATTTGTGGGCCAAGGGTGTAAAACGGCGCCTCGTCGCAGTGAACTAACTGCTTGTCCATGTTCTCTTTAATGAGCTGCATCGGGATATGTCCCGGCCCTTCGATAATGGTTTGTACGTCGTATTCCCACGCGATTTTGACTAGCTCACCTAAGGTTTCAAGCTCTGCAAACTGGGCGGCATCATTAGCGTCGGCAATCGAGCCTGGACGCATACCATCACCTAAGGACAGGGATACATCGTAGGCGACGCAAAGCTCACAGATCTCACGAAAATGGCTGTAGAGGAAGTTTTCCTTATGATGGCTCAAGCACCATTTGGCCATGATTGAACCACCGCGGGAAACGATCCCAGTAACGCGTTTAGCCGTCATCGGCACATAACGTAGCAGTACACCAGCATGAATCGTAAAGTAATCAACACCTTGCTCAGCTTGTTCAATTAAGGTATCGCGGAACACTTCCCAGGTTAAATCTTCTGCCACGCCGTTCACTTTCTCCAGCGCTTGATAAATCGGCACTGTGCCAATGGGCACTGGCGAGTTACGGATGATCCACTCGCGGGTTTCGTGGATATAACGACCCGTGGATAAATCCATGACAGTATCCGCGCCCCAACGGGTAGACCAGACGAGCTTTTCCACTTCTTCCTCGATGGAAGACGTCACCGCAGAATTACCGATATTGGCGTTCACTTTCACCAGAAAATTACGCCCGATGATCATAGGTTCGGCTTCGGGATGGTTAATATTCAGCGGAATAATCGCGCGGCCACGGGCAACTTCGGCGCGGACAAATTCGGCGGTAATCGGTTCACCAACTAAGGCACCAAAGGCTTCGCCCTTGGCTTTACGATTGAGGATTTCATCCTGTACTTCGGCGAGAGCCATATTCTCGCGGATCGCCACATATTCCATTTCGGGAGTGATAATCCCTTGACGGGCATAGTGTAATTGACTGACGCGTTTGCCCTGCAGCGCTCTGCGTGGGCGGACAATCGCACTCGAACCCGCCTCAAAACGCAGATGGTCTAAACCGTCATCGGCGAGCCTTTGTTGGGTAAAATCCGATGTAGCGCAGGGTAATTGCTCTGTATCGTTGCGGGCTAGGATCCAGTTTTGTCTTAATTTACCAAGGCCGAGGCGCACATTGATGTCGGCCTCAGGATCGGAATAAGGTCCGGCGCAATCATACACGCGGATTGGCGGATTTTTTTCCATGATAGGCGCATCATCTGTACCGCCCACCAGCGTATCCGTCTGCATAATTTGTCGCATACCAACGCGAATATCGGCACTAGAGCCTTCGAGGTAAATCTTTTGTGAATTAGGATGTTGCAGTGGCGCTAGCGTATCGATAAAGGCTTGGGCCTGCGCACGGGTTTCGCGGCGACTCGGCGCCTGAGGCACGATTGATTGACTAGACTCAGTCGATTTATTAGGGATTGTCGATTCTGGCGCTGTGATTTCTATCGCACTGGCAGCTACAGCTGGGTTTGGGTTTGAACTGGACATAAGCAATCTCACGTTAAAAAATAGAGTTGCTTGTCTGGAGAATTGAGTTGTTGATAGCTGGGCATGGCAATCAATTTTTGTGACCAACACTGGCTTCAAAAATTGAGTTACCCTGCTCAATAACAATTAAATCTAAACATTAAGGCTTAAAACACTGCTGAGTTAACAGGTGTTCAAGCTGTCTATTTTGGCGATTTAATGTGTGTTATTACGCTTGTTTCCTTCGCAGGTTTTAACCTGATCAGGTTCAACGGATCCCGAATAAACGGTCTCAGCCAAGAGGCACTCCGACAAGATGAGTGCGCAGTATAGACAGAAGCGGCAGCAACAAACAAGGAAAAAAGCAATTAAAAACCTTAACCACCAATCCAAAATAAAGATTCATAATTAATTGTTTTTAATTGATTAAATAAAATTAAACTAAAAAAGCTATAATTAGCATGAAAATAAATCATAAAAAAAGTCACTATTTATGGGGTTTGAGCATCATTTTGTTTAATCGAGATTGAATGGCATCATCAATAGCTTGATTGATTTTTTTGCCACTGCAGTTAATGGGAAAACCTAAATTTTCGGCGTTAGGATTAACTTGAGTGCCGACTTGTACCACGCGATAACAAGTATCCCCTTTACGCACAATACGATTTGGGTCTAAGGGTAAATCTAGACTCGTTGTGCCACCGAAATCATCGGCATTAGGGACAAATAGCACCTCCATCTCTGGGCTCATTTCACTCATATTCGATTTCCGGGTGAACTTATCGGCCTGTTCAATGACGAGAGCATCGAGCGCTTGCTCGCGCTGACGTTCAAAATATTGCTGGGTGAATAAACTCATGCTTGAGCTTGTCGCTATTGTGCTCTCACCTTCTGCTGCGGGTGAACTCTTAGCGCCAAGCTGCGGCTTTATTTCTGTGGTATCAAGCGTATTCGTTGGTTTTGTTGCCATCGTTTCAGTGGGTTGTTCATCACTTGGGGCAATTGATTGAGTTTTCTTTGATTGAGATTGGATCGATTGAGTGATGTTCGGTTTAACCGTATCTGGGTTCACTTTTTCTGACTCTACTTTTTCAGAGACGGCCTTTTCGGGTGCTATTGTTTCAGGCATGACCTTTTCAAGTATTGGCAGAGGCTTAACTTGAGTTGGAGGCGTGGGAACAGTTGCAGGCGTAACAGAACTTGTCGCTTCAGTCTTATCCTCGGCCCTTATCTCAGTTTCGGACTCTGAGGTTTCGGCTTTCTCTACCGCGGGAGCATAAATAAAGTATGCCTTGATCGCTGCCACTTTAGGACCACGGCTTTCTACTTCTTTCAATCCAAAGGGATTTAACTGCGGGCGCCACAACATGCAGATAAATAAAAATAAACACATATGCACTAAGATTACAAAAAATAACAGACTTAATCCTTTGAAATATGGCTGACGAGTACGTAACCCCAATCCTTGAGCACTAGTTTGTATCGTCCCAGACAGTTCAGGTTTGGATTCAGACTTAGGAACCAATTTATCTTGATGTTCAGCATGGATTTCTTGCAGTACGACATCTTGGGCTTGCTCTTGATATATAGCTTGAGTGTCATGCTCAGTGACTAAACGGCCTACACCGCTATTGAACGCTAATGGCTCCGCATTAGTAGTAAAAACAGGCGTTTGAGCAGCATCCAGTTCACCGAGGTGATGATCAAAGGCGATAAAAGTCTCACCTTCTGGCGATGTGACCGAAATCAGCAAAGCACTATTGGCATCATCTCCAATCGCTATCGCTGTAGGAGATGCTGTCAATAAAGGCGCGGCCTTGGGTTGATGTTGAAAAGGCAAAATCCATCCTTAGGTTTTGTATAGTATCCATTGATTTCAATGATGCTTAACGTGGAACGATTACACTCTAATTCAATATCAATCCAATATCGGGTTGGTGAATATTGAAAGCGAATTATCTATTGATTGTATTTACTTACGAGTGCTCAACGCAGATTAGAGGAGGCAAACAGAGCAAAGTTCAATGCGAATGCAACCTGCTACAAGCACAGCACTTTACGCTAGTGCTTGATAAGTCACTTGCCAGTTAAGACAAATAAGGCTGGGAATTGGGATCATAATCGCGCTAAATTGAATGTTAAATCTCACGTTTTGAAGCGAGTAGCATCATCAATGCGATGCGCTGATGGGAGTGCAAGACGGCGTTAAAAATCTAAAAGATGAAAAATAGAAGCCAACCATAAATTTAAGCTTACAAGTGTACGCTTAAATATGGTGATTTATTTTTCTAACTGATAGACTCAGTCATTATCATTTACGAGTGTGTATCTACCATGTCGAGTCAAAGTGTTACCGAACAGCCAAACACAGTTAAAAACCCGGTAAAATCTGGACCATATAGTATCAAAGAAGAGATCGCTAACAGTGTATCCCATGGCCTAGGTGTCATTGCGGGGATTGTGGCATTGGTGCTCATGCTGCTTAAAGGTCAAGATCACCTAACGCCAATTCAACTTACGGGCGTAACCATTTATGGTGCGAGCATCATAGTGCTTTTTTTATGCTCGACCTTATACCACAGCGTTAGCCATTCGGGCTGGAAACATAAACTTAAGATCGCCGATCACTGCGCAATTTACTGTTTGATTGCAGGAACTTACACACCTTTGATGCTGATAGGCTTACAGGGGACGCAATCGATAGTGATTTTAACGGCGATTTGGTCGCTTGCGATTGGTGGGATCCTATTTAAGACGCTATTTATACACAAATTCAAAAAGTTAAGTTTAGTCTTGTATCTCGCCATGGGTTGGTTATGTGTCACTGTGATGGGGGATTTAACGGCGGCAATGTCGGAACTGGGGTTTAATCTATTGATCTTAGGTGGCTTATTTTACACTTTAGGTGTTGTGTTCTACGTCGGGAAACGCATTCCATTTAACCATGCCATTTGGCATTTGTTTGTGCTTGGCGGTGCCATGAGTCACTTTCTGTGTATATATCTGACTGTTATTTAAATGATTATGATTTAACTGATGGTGATTTAACTGATGGTGATTTAACTGATGGTGATTTAACTGGCTCTAATTTAAATGACTATGACTTAACAGATGGTGATTTCTCTGTGGGTCAAAGTTAAAAGTCGTTAATTATCTATTCAAGCACTTTCGTAGACGTTCTCTTAACACTCACAATCAAGTACGGCTATTCAACTCAGTAAACAGCGACGCTAATGCCGTCGCTTGTTCTGCTCTTCCACACTGGCGCCAAAGTGCAATAATGCATTCTGCGGTGCACAAGCCCCCTTCTTGCTGATTACGTCGTAATATAAAAGTGGATTCAGGCATAGGTGGCAAACTGATCCGTGCAGCCGTTTTAAGATAGGGACTCTGGCGCAGCATCTTACGCGCCTCCTGCCAAGTTGCATCTAAAATCACCACTTGGTTAGGCATTCGTTGTGCTGCTATGAGTGTAGAATGTGCAGGCGCTAACAAGGCTTGGGCGTTCGAGAGCACTGGCTCAGCTAAAACCGTATCTAAGGCATTATGATCAATGGGCCCAGTGTGCTCAGTATCACTTGCTGGAAACAACAGTTTAGCCTGCTGCGATGCCAACATAGCCACTAAATCGTTATCAGGTGCCGTTCTCGACCAGACGATGCTTTTCACCTCTTCAGGGAATGTGGCTAACGCGAGTTGGCCAGTATTCGTTTTGCGGGTTAACTCGCGCTCGTGGGTCAATAAAATAATCTGCATTGCCTTCCTTGCTGCGTCAAAAGAATGAGAAATGACATTAAACATCTAGCGATGTTAGGAACAGGCTCGAAGCAGTATCAGCTAAAAAGAGCACGTTGAAATAACGGCGTTTAATCGCTAACCAAACCCTGCTCACTCAGTTATGTGTGAAATAAAATCACACATTAAACACATGATTTTAAAGTAATAAAACTTACAAGAATTCCAGCGCTATCTGTTTTAGCAGAAAAGTTTCACGCTCTATTGATTGGCCTTTATGGGGATGATTACGCTGAATATCTTCATTATGGGCGATTGCTTGATGAATATTGAGCCATTGAGGCCGCATGCCATTTTTTATCTCATGGGCTTCTAATCGAGTCTCACCTAAACCACGCTCGCCCAAGGTGGTGTCGATACGGCACACATAACAGAATGACTCCATGTGCACCACGTTCGCTCCCTCACGGTACCAAGGTCGAAACTCTTCGTAACGACCAAAGGGGGCTAACACTTGAATGTCTAGGGCGCCGGTTTCTTCCTGAAGCTCGCGGATCAGTCCATCTTCGAGACTCTCGCCATCGTCAATTCCGCCTCCGGGTAAGCTGTAGTCGCGGTATTTTTGGGTATAAAGTAGCAAAATGTCTTCACCCGATAACACTATCGCGCGGGCAGCTCTGCGATAAAAAACGCGTGCCGTCTGTAGGTTAACCGCAGGATCTTGGGTGGTTCTCAATAAACGCATAGTCGTAGCCATTTGCCGAAAAGGAGTCGCAGCATAAACGAAAATGTGCCAAATGCAGATCAAAAACTGTAGCAGAGGCAATAATCACACTCAGTCCAGTCCGAGTGATTGATAGGTTTTAGCGATTAGACTCTTGATTATTAAAGGCTTAAGCTAAAATCGTTTTGCCCATGATGTTAAGATCGCGATGCATCAGCTCTTTCGCCTGATCCTCATCTTTGGTGCTCATCTTTGGTGCTCATCTTTGGTTCTCATCTTAGTTCTCAACGTAATCCCCAAGCGGCAAAAATGCTCAAGAACATTCAAGCTCACTCATACTCACTCAAGAGCTGGGCCAATTGCTGCTGATAGGCGTAAATAATTTCAGAAGTTTGCTTGTGCGCCGGCATGCGTTGGTAATGGCCAATCACCTGCGACAGGTAGCGTTGTGCTCGCGGCAGGTTTGCTTCATCTAACATCTGCCACATTAACGACCCCGTAGCAGTGATAGATAGACCATTTGGAGCTGCGATTGTACTGACATGGAGGATTTCGTAGAAACGTTGATTCTCTTCCAATAAGAGTTCCGACTTGAGCCCTAGCCCTAAGGCCGAAAGTGATTGCCTGACATAGTAATTATGATGCACGGGACACAAAATAAATTCGAGGGGCCGCAGTGGGTGTTGCGCTAGAATTGCCCGCACTAAGTCCACCAGTATTTCACCACCCACGCCAGCGATGATAATCAACTGTTTATCTTTGTCACTGGTTTGCTCGAGCGGTAAAGCCGCGACATCGAGGCAATGCACTTGCCACTGTGTATGACAACTTAAGTGTGGGTCTATGTCTGGGTTTAAGTCTGGATCTGAGTGTGGCGCTAAGTTTGGATTTAGGCCTGATATGTCAGCGGGAAAGAAACGTTGTAAACGCAGTTCAAGCGCCTGCATTAGCGAAGGCACACAATCAACAAAATGTACGTGGCGGGCAGCGCTCCTTTCTAGCAACAGCATACCAAGCAAACCATGATCGCAGCAGCAATCCCAAATATGATCGTAATGACCAGTGATCATGCTGTTTATCTGTTGTAAACGTTGGCTAATTTTCACGGTTTGACCTTACTGCTGCGGCTCCAAATACTGTAAATCCCACTGTAAATCCCACGCTAAATCCCACGCTAAATTGCATTTTTAAGCAAAAAGAAAGCGCGCATTTTACCCGAGTCAAAAGCAAACCACATCTTTTGTTCGTGCCCTCGCAGTGCTTCCGTCACGTCTGTTACGCCACGCCTTAATGTGGTGAATACGTATGCAGGCCGTTGCGGTTAAAAAGCCATCGCCACTAGTATGCTGTGAGTCACATTCATTATAAAAACAAGGATCAAGGAATGTTCATCAAGACCAACCCTATTCAGTTCACTCGCAGCGACTTAACTGCCTGTCACGTAACAGACTGCCACTTAACAAACAGCCACGCTCGCCAGAGCTCATCGCGACAAAAACTATCGCAAGCGCGATTAAGCCCTACAGCCATCGCCCTTGCAGTCACGAGTCTTTTTAGTGCCAACGTATTTGCTAAAACCGTTACCGTCAGCTCACCCAACCAACAAATTCAAATCAGCTTGAGTGATGATACTGGCCGCCCCGAATATAAAATCGAGTTTCACGGCAAAACAGTCATAGAACAGAGCCGCTTAGGCTTAGTTTTTCAATCCCTTGGCGAACTCGGTCAAGGATTACAGATAAAAAGCAGCGATAAAAAAAGTGCCGATGAAAAGTGGCAACAACCTTGGGGCGAACAGGAATGGATCCGCGATCAGCACAATCAACTGACTGCAGTATTAAGTAATGGCAAGGTGCAACTCGAAATCGAATTTAAAGCCTTTGACTATGGTATTGGCTTTCGCTATCACTTAGCCCCACAAGCTGCCCTGCCCGCCAATTCGCCGCTATTAATAACTGACGAGTTAACCGAGTTCAATGTCGACAAAAGCGATAAAGCTACAGCATGGTGGATCCCTGCCCGCGGCTGGAATCGCTACGAATATTTATATCGCACCACTGCGCTTAAAGACGTCGATAGAGCCCATACCCCCTTCACCTTTAAACTCGCAGACGGTACGCACTTAAGTATCCACGAAGCCGCCTTGGTGGACTTTGCCGCCATGACCTTAGATCAACAGCGCGATGGCAAACTTAAGGCGGATCTCACGCCTTGGTCCGACGGTATTCGCGTCAAAACCCAAGTGGGTTTTTATACGCCATGGCGCACCATTCAAATTGCCGACAAAGCAACTGGGCTACTCAATTCGCACCTCATCCTAAACCTCAATGAACCCAATAAACTCGGCGATGTTACTTGGGTAAAACCAGGGAAATACGTCGGTATTTGGTGGGGAATGCACTTAAACGAAAATACCTGGGGCTCGGGCCCAACCCATGGAGCAACCACCAGTGAAACAAAGCGTTATATGGATTTTGCCGCTCAATATCAGTTTGATGGTGTATTGGTAGAAGGTTGGAATGAAGGTTGGGACGGCGACTGGTTCCACAATGGCGATCAATTTAGCTTTACCAAGGCCTATGCTGATTTCGATCTGCCCGCCATCGCAGCCTACGGGGCAAAACAAAATGTACGCTTAATCGGCCACCATGAAACCGCAGGTTCAGTCACGCATTATCGCGAGCAAATGGCAGATGCCTTCGCCCTGTATGAGCAGCTTGGTGTTACTCAAGTCAAAACGGGCTATGTCGCCGATGCTGGCCAGATCAAGCGCATAGATGACAAAGGCATTACCCGTCACGAGTGGCACGACGGCCAGTTTATGGTCGGTGAGTATTTGCACAATGTCACTGAAGCAGCGAAACACCATATCAGTATCAATACCCACGAGCCGATTAAAGACACAGGCCTGCGCCGAACCTATCCGAACTGGATCTCCCGCGAAGGTGCCCGCGGCCAAGAGTATAATGCTTGGGGTAGCCCACCAAACAGCCCTGAACACACGGCCATGTTACCCTTTACCCGCATGCTTGCGGGTCCAATGGACTTTACCCCGGGAATTTTTGACTTAGCGCCCAAGGGGTTGGATGCTGAAAATCGTGTGCAAACCACATTGACCAAACAGCTCGCCTTGTACGTTGTGCTCTATAGCCCAATCCAAATGGCAGCGGATCTGCCGCGCAATTATGAAAAGCACTTAGATGCCTTCCAATTTATCCGCGATGTGCCCACAGATTGGTATCAAAGTGTCGCGCTGGCCGGTGAAGTCGGTGACTATGTGGTCTTTGCTCGCCAAGCGAAGGATCAAGGTGATTGGTACTTAGGCGCACTCACGGATGAAACCGCACGCACGGTCACGGTCAAACTGGATTTCCTCTCCCCGAATAAACGTTATCAAGCACAAATTTACCGCGATGGCGCAAAAGCCGATTGGAAAACCAACCCCTATGATTATGTGATTGAGACTAAAGAAGTGAGCGCTAAAGATAGCCTCAACCTCGTACTTGCCAGCAGTGGCGGTACAGCAATAAGGTTCAAAGTGCTTTAGGTTTGGCTTTAAAATCAGTGCGTTAACAACGTGTTTAAACGAATGTGAAAATACAGAGTAAAAAACAGAAAGTCACCAAGGATATACCTTGTCTTTGGTGACTTTTTATCGCCAACTAACACCAGTTGATCCCAGTACAAACGTAAAAGTTGATCATGGTCGAGGCGTCTATTCAGCTAGTGCCAATTAGCTGTCAAATCGGTATAAACCGAATAAACAGGTTGTAAATGCTTCTGGCTAACCAGCAACAGCATAGACAGACCATGCCAGTCCAAGGCAAATGCGTACAACCAACACAGGTGCAAAAATGCCTCAGTTAGATTAATCTGACCTTCCTTTCTTCCTTATGGTGCTCAGCTTGCGATATCGGGCAAATTTATTAGAAATGCGCAGCTTTAAACGTTTCGAAACTGAACTCGCGCACTTAGGCTTTAGCCATTTCCAACCCTTAGCGCCACTTCGCCCTTGGGTGCAGCGCTACTTTCATTTGCGCGTTGCGACTGATTTACCGCAGAGCATTGAACAGACATTTTACCCAGACGGCGGCACTAGCCTGCATTTCTATTTCCCAACGCTAACTCAAACGCTCAGCGGCGATGAACCTCAAGTGTTATTTCATTGTGGTCAGAGCCGACATTCCCACGCCTTTTTACCAGGAATCGAGCTGATGACAGTTCGTTTTCACCCCGGCGGCGCGTTTCATTTACTCGGCATTGAACTGCAAGATATTATGTCTACTTCATCAGTGACGACTATTGATGCGACGCAATTGCAGCTAACAGGATTGGATCAACTGCTATCACAACTGGCGCAAACCAATCTGCCAGCCCAACGCGTCGCTCTACTTGAGCACTGGTTATTGCAGCTCAACCAGCGGCAATGTGATGTGGCCTTATCTCGACATAAAAGCGCTATGATTAGCTTAGTGCAGGCGAGTTTACCAAAGCTTACTCAAACCCAAGCCAGTTTAGAGGATTTCTATAGACAACTGCCCCTAAGTCGCCGCCAGTTTGAACGAAGATTTAAACAAGAAACCGGATTATCACCCGCGCAGTTACTGCAATTAAACAGAGTCAAAATCGCCCGAAACTTACTCAGCCAATCACCTAACCTCAGCCTAGTGCAGGTCGCATTCGATTGCGGATTTTACGATCAAGCCCATCTACATCAACACTTTGTACGGGTGACACAGCAAACTCCAGGACAATACAAAAAGCGTAAAATGTCGCAAATCTCCAATCCTACATAGCGCTAACAGCTTAGATTGAAGCCTCAGCTTATAGGAGGTTTTTATGTCAGAACGTATACCACGCCAGCAAATTTACCAGCTACAACCCACACTCGCTAACGCACTGCTCAGCTTAGACAAAGCAGCCGGCGACTCCCACTTTTCGCCATTACTGGTGCATTTAGTCAAGCTTAGAGCATCGCAACTCAATGGCTGCGCGTTTTGTCAGCGAATGCACGCCGAGGAAGCCAGAAGCGACGGTGAAGAACAGCTGCGTTTAGATTTACTTGCCGCTTGGCAGGAGGTCGATGGAATCTTTAATGAACGGGAACGTGCAGCGCTGCTCTGGACAGAAATCTTAACCCAAGTTGCTACTGCCCCCGTGCATGACAGTCAATATACGGCGCTTGCAGAGTATTATTCCGAGAAAGAAATTGTCGACCTCACCAGCTTAATCATTGCCATTAATGGCTGGAACCGCGTCGCGATTGCCTTCCACTTGCAACCCATCTAGCGGTAAATAAACAGGGCACCGAATCGGGTGCCCTGCTTGTTAATATCACTATGTGTAGTTCTTATCACTATACCATTTGTATAACTAACTTAATGTCAGTGCCACTATTTTAAGTGGATGATTGTCATCGAACGAAGGGAAATCCTCATGGGGATCGAGCCAAGTGTGCGTAGTGACTGTACGACCTTGTTTTTCAACGCAGCGCACTAAACTGTCAAACCATGCTTGGCGCTCGACTTTCGCCACATTGTTACAGCAAACGATAGTGCCACCGACTTTGGTCGCCATTAATGCGGGCTTAAACAAACCTTGATAATCATTGACCAAATCGACAATACCAAAAGCACTCTTGGCATAACGCGGCGGATCGAGGAACACCAGATCAAACTGGGTTTGCGCCAATTTGGGATAACTCGGTAATTTTTGATTGCGGCGCCCTCCCACACTCAAGCCTGCCAATTGGCGCAGGGCCGGAAACGCATCACTCTGCACAAACTCACATACATTCGACACCTGATTTAACGCCGCATTCGCTTTGCCCGTCGCTAAAGCAAAGGAAGAAAAATCAACATTCATCACCTGAGTCGCACCGCCGATAGCTGCCGCAGTACCAATGCCGCAGGTGTAGGAAAACAAATTCAGCACAGTTTTATCTTGGCTGTGTGCCCGCACATATTCGCGGCCAATACGCATATCGAGGAATAACAGCGGATCTTGTCCTTCGTGGCGCAGTTTAGTGCTGAACTTGATGCCATTTTCCTGCATTACTCGCTCAGAACTCGCAATCTCTGTCAGTGCGGGTGATAAGGCATTCAATACACGGGAATGGCCTAAAGAACGATCGTTATACACAATCGGCAAATCGGCCTGTTGCAACAAAACAGTGCCGACATCAACCAACTCTTCGTCGGTTAAGGTTTGATGAAAACTCTGCACTAGCCAAGTATCGCCGTAGCGATCGACATTCAAGCCACTCACGCCTTCAACTGTGCCATGGAACACCCGAAAACAATCGGTTTTATCCTGTTCAGCTTGTTGTAAAAAATCATGGCGTTTCGCCAGAGCCGTCGATAACAGCGTTTGAATAGACATAAAAAGTGGGACTCGCGCAGCGGAAACCTGCGTAAGGTTTCAAGAGGGAAAACGGCATAATACCAAACTAGGTCGCAGAATATCGGAAAAGTTCGCCCCGAAAACAGCATAAACACCGACTAACACCCAAATGGGCGGAACTCTATGTCCCCCAACCCGCCAAGCCTGTTATAACCAAGTACACGGAATAATTTTCAAACAAAGATGTAGGTTAAATCACTTCAAGCAACGGCTCTAACCCTGGCGCCGTTTTAGTCGGCACAAACTCTATCACCTCAAACTCAGCAACATCGGCAATGCAGAAAGGATCTTGCTGCAAAATAGCCTCTAGCGCCGCGCGACTTTCAGCCTTGGCGAGGATGACGCCACCGGTACGTGGCACTTTGCGACCCGAGGCGACAAAAGTCCCTGCGGCATAATACTCATCAAGATAAGCAATATGGGCGGCTAAATGTAACTCCACTTCTGCAATTGGCTTTTTATAGGTAAGCGAGACAACAAACATAGGGATCCTTTAATCAACTGAAAAAATTTAAAATAATCGAACGAAAAACACTTAATCTGGCGATCATCATAAGCTAAGTACCTATCTGATCCCACCATATCTAGGCTGGCTATTATCATAGTGCAGAGTGCGCGACTTTCGAGTCAAGCTATCGGTATCTGTACTGGATATTTATTGCATGCTGACTCTTATTAAGTGCATTTAACTCGCCGTCAGTTATGCTGCGGTTGATTTTATCACTCAGTTAACATCCGCAATAACAATACCCTTTTTTCTAAAAAATAATGCAATGACTGATCATCAAGTATTCCAACAAGATTAGAGAGTTATTTGAGCATTCCAGCAAGCCTATGACTATTGATAAACCGTCTAGATGCGTTACACCTATGTTTCCATCCAGTTACTAAGCCATGATGAATACGTATGTAAGCAGTTGTGCAAAAATCTACGCCGAGGCTACTATAAATCCGCTCGTTTCACCCTCTGCTTGTGGGGTTTGAAATCTGTGAGGTCGTTTCTGATAGGGTTACATACAAGGATTGCTATCAGGCTTAAGTTCTTTCTGCTGACTGGCTTTAGGCCACTCACTTGGGCTAATCCCTTTGAATTAAGGTGTTAGGTCCAAATTTGAAATGAATTTATCGGCGAATATGCTTCTGAGGGAGGAGTATATTCGCCATTTTTTCACAGAGTACATTCATGGCATGCGCGAAAGCACCATGAATAAGCCATAAATCTGACTCTTAGCTTTTATTGTATGCTCTTGGCTGTGATGAAATAGCTCACCACATAAAAGCAAAGTACAGTGCCAATCCATTGCTAGGCAAAACAATTAAAACAATAAGCACTCAAGGCAGAACGACTGCCGGCAACAGAAAGGAAGTTCAATGTCTTCGAATTACCAGCAAGATCCCCATCAAGCCGCAGCACCTCAGTTGCCGCATGCATTCAAGCAACAACCTGAGTTGAGTTTCTGGCAAATTTTTAATATGTGTTTCGGTTTTTTAGGTATTCAATTTGGATTTGCCCTGCAAAATGCCAACGTCAGCCGCATTTTTCAAACCTTAGGGGCTTCTATCGATGAAATTCCCATTCTGTGGATTGCCGCACCACTGACGGGTTTATTGGTTCAACCTATTATTGGTTATTTGAGTGATAACACTTGGGGACGCCTTGGCCGTCGCCGCCCCTATTTTTTGATTGGCGCGATTTTTACTACCCTTGCCATTTTCATCATGCCGCACTCGCCTACCCTGTGGATTGCCGCTGGCATGTTATGGATCATGGATGCCTCGATCAACATCGCCATGGAGCCGTTTCGCGCCTTCGTCGGTGACAATTTACCGAAAAGCCAACGTACCCAAGGCTATGCCATGCAAAGCTTTTTCATCGGCATTGGCGCTGTGGTCGCTTCGGCCTTACCCTATATTTTGACTCACTTTTTTGATGTTGCGAATACTGCACCAGCGGGTGAAATTGCCGATTCAGTGCGTTATGCTTTCTATTTCGGTGGCACAGTATTATTGCTCGCGGTCACTTGGACTGTCGTATCCTCAAGAGAATATTCCCCTGAAGAATTAGCCGCCTTTAACGCAAAACAAGTCGATGCTGAAGATGAAACCTTAGCCCGCACTCGTACCCGCAAGGACTATCAATTTGCCTCCTTCGTGTGGATGGGTCTCGGCGCCCTGCTAACCTTCGCTATTTGGGCGCAGGATTTAGACAAGCAGCTGTATATTTTGAGCTTAGGGATTTTCGCCTTTGGCCCATTACAACTGTATTGCGCGCTGCGTTTGGGCAATTCACAACCCGCTGAACGCAATAAGCTCGGCATGGTATTTAGCGTGGTCGATGACTTGTTCCATATGCCCAAAGCCATGCATCAACTGGCGATCGTGCAGTTTTTCTCTTGGTTCGCACTGTTTGCCATGTGGATTTACACCACAGCCGCCGTGACGTCTTACCATTTTGGCAGCAGCGATGTATTGTCCCAAGCTTATAACGACGGCGCAGATTGGGTCGGCGTACTGTTCGCCTCCTACAATGGTTTTGCCGCCATTGCCGCGATTTTTATTCCTATGCTGGCTAAGCGTATTGGCATCAAGCTGACCCACACAGTCAATATGTTCTGTGGTGGTATAGGTTTGATTAGTTTCTTTTTTATTACAGACCCAAGCCTGTTATGGCTGCCTATGATAGGTGTCGGTATCGCGTGGGCGTCAATTTTATCTGTGCCCTACGCCATGTTGTCGAGCATGTTACCCCCGCAAAAAATGGGCGTTTACATGGGGATTTTTAACTTCTTCATCGTCATCCCGCAGCTTCTTGCCGCCAGTGTGCTGGGTTTAGTGCTCAATGGTCTGTTCGATGGTCAACCTATTTATGCACTGATCACAGGTGGCGTCTTGATGATGTGTGCAGGCATTGCCGTATTATTTGTCGACCAAGACGTTGTCGAACAAAATAACCCAAATAATCAAAGTACAGCAATGAACCACAAGACCCACTTAATCACGAAAGCCACAGACAAATTAACAAATAAAAGTTAGCTCTTTATAGCAGCGATACACATTAGGCGACATGCAGCAATGCATGTTAAGCGCGGTGAATTCGGTCATTTGGCTAATCACAGCTGCATAAAATATCTTTATCAATTCAATCACTATAAAAATAAAACCATTATTTGGGGAGAACGAGATGGAATCGAGTCCTACGCCGCAGCAGGATCTGCACACCAGCCAAAACCGTCACACACAAGCGTTAACAAGGCACAGCCGCCTAGCGCTTGCCGTCGCCGCAAGCCTATTGGGGATAATAGGGTTAGCGGCCTGTTCACCCACATCGAATTCAGCAACAACTGCCACAAGTGTGAATGCCGCGCCAAGTGTGCAGCGGGTTGCGCCCGGCGCACCGGGTAAAGCGCCCACTTGGGCATTTTCGGGTAAAACTGGTATTGGGACGTCTTACGAGCCTTACACCCAAGGTCAATACCAAGATGCTAAGCAAAATCCCATTAGCCGCGTTTGGTTCTCCCTCGCCCAAGGTATTTTGACCGAAACCATGTATGGTCTTATTCACAATGCGCAGCTCAAAGAACTGCAATTTGTGATCACGGGAAATGGCTTTGTTGATACCGAAAAAGAGAACACCATCAGCAGCATAGAATATTTAGATACAGATACTAATGGTCGCCCGCAATCCCTTGCCTATAAAATTATCAATAAAGATGTTGAAGGTAAGTATCAGATTGAAAAGCATATCTTTACCGATCCAGACCGCGACACTTTGATGATGCGCGTGACCTTTACCGCCTTTGAAGACGGCATTACACCGCATTTGTATGTCAACCCGCATATCGACAATGCGGGCGCCAATGATATCGGCCGCATCGACACTCATACAAAGAATCAGGCGCTGGTGGCCTATACCGCCGCCAAAGACAGTAGCGTAATGACGGTAAAATCCGATCTGAATTTTGTGCAGGCAACCACTGGGTTTGTCGGCGTCTCCGATGGCCTAACCGATTTGGCCGATAACGGCAAACTCGATACGCCCTATCAAATAACCAGTGCGCAAGATAAATCGACCGTTGGCAATATCGCCTTTACCGCGAGTTACCCTACGCTCATCAAAGCCAAACCCGTCACTTTTAATCTCGCCATCGGTTTTGGTAAAGATGAAGCACAGAGTTTAGCCAATGCCGATGCCACCTTGGCCGCAGGTTATGATTCTGTGCTGAGTGCCTACAAAGGCGATGCCACCCATGTCGGCTGGCACGATTACTTAAGCTCGCTGCCCGCCATCGCTAACATGGCCAACAACACGACCGATAACGGTAAGCTGCTGTATACCAGTGCTATGGTCTTGAAAGCTCAGGAAGATAAAACCTATGCGGGCGCACTTATCGCCTCGTTATCTAATCCTTGGGGCGATACGGTTTCGGCAGCCGTGCCGAGCACTGGCTATAAAGCGGTATGGCCGCGCGACTTTTACCAATGCGCCATGGCATTCCTCGCCATGGGTGACACACAAACGCCCAAAGTGGCCTTCGAATACCTGAAAAAAGTGCAAGTGACCGAAAAGACGCCCGGCTTTACGGGTACGCCCGGTTGGTTCCTGCAAAAGACCCATGTGGATGGCCAAATTGAATGGGTCGGCGTGCAACTCGATCAAACTGCCATGCCTATCATGCTCGGCTGGAAACTCTGGCAAGCGGGCGTACTCACCCCTGATGAGATCAGTCACTGGTATCAAGAGATGCTCAAAGGTGCTGCGGACTTTTTGATCAGCGGCGGTGAGATCAATCTGGATTGGAATCACACCCAAATCACCCCGCCCAAAACCCAGCAAGAGCGTTGGGAAGAACAAGCGGGTTACTCCCCCTCAACAACGGCCGCAGTGATTGCCGGTCTTGTTGCCGCGAGTGACATCGCCAAAGAAGCCAAGGATATCGACTCCAGCAGCCGTTATCTTGCTGCCGCTAAAAGCTTAAGTGACAGCTTGGAAAAGCATTTAGTCACCACCCAAGGACTATTGAAGAACAGCGCAGGCGTCAGCGCGCCCTACTATTTACGTTTAAGCCCGAATGGCGAACCAAATACTCGCGATACACTGGCGGCGAATAACGGTAAGCAAGGTTTAGATCAGCGTCAGATCCTCGATGGCGGATTTTTAGAACTAGTGCGTTATGGCGTGCGCGGTGCAACAGACAAGCTCATCAATCAAAGTCTTCAACTGATTGATAATACAGAGCTTGAGCACAACCTACGCATAAAATACGAGTTTACCGCCAAAGATGGCAGCACTATCCCAGGCTTTAGACGTTATGGCAACGACGGCTACGGTGAGGATACGGTTTCTGGCAATAACTACGCAGAATCCGGCAGCAACAGCGCCAATCAACGTGGCCGAGTCTGGCCCTTCTTCACCGGCGAGCGCGGTCATTTTGAATTAGCACTCGCCCAAGCGAAAGGCGAGCTAACAGGCAATAACGCCCAGCAAACCAAGCTGCAGTTGATCAACACCTATGTGCAGGGCATGGAAACGTTTGCGAATGCTGGCATGATGTTACCCGAGCAAGCGTGGGACGGTGTCGGCGACGCCACCCGTTATCATTACCAACTCGGACAAGGCACCAACTCTGCCACACCGCTTGCCTGGACCCATGCCGAATACATCAAACTGGTGCGCTCAATGACCGATGGCCAAGTCTGGGATTATTACCCTATCGTCCCATCGGCATTGAAATGACAAGTTGAAATAGCCAATTAAAATAGCCAATTAAAATAGCGCATTAGCTTAACGATACTTTGATAAATTGCAGGCTAGAACAGCATCCTAGATATTGTTCTAGCTTTTTTATAGACGGTTTTATGATGCCTGATTTAGCGCCCGCTTTTCATCGGCTTATGCTGCGGGTAATCTTGCGGCGTGCAACCAAATTGCATTTTAAAGGCGGCACTGAAACTGCTGACACTCAAATAACCTAAACTATGGGCCACCATAGTTGTGCTCTCCCCTTGGCTTAAGCTCTCAAGCGAATTTAACAAACGAAATCTTTGTCGCCATTGTCGATAAGTAAGCCCAGTTTCAGCTTTGAATAGTCGCTCAATCGTTCTCACACTCGCGCCGCCCATTTCGGCTAACTCAGTCAGTGAGTAACTCACTTTTGGACGTCGGATCAGCGTTTGGATCAAGCGGCTGAGTCTTGGATCTGAGCCTGCGGGTAAATGGGCATCCAGACTGTCCAGAGTTTGGAGCTCATCGATGGCAACCAAACCCAGCCGATGCAGTTGTCCACTGTCCATAAGATGTGAACTTTCACAAAGTTTAAGCACTAATTCGCGCATCAGCGCTGTCATAGTCACCATCACCACTTGTGTATCCTGTGGCCTAACGCCATAACTAGGGTCAATATAAATATTGCGAGTATGGGCGTGGGTTTCACTGTTCACTTGATGGGGCAAATTGTAAGGGATCCAAACGGCATGGGTTGAGGGTACCACCCAAACGGCATTTTCACTGCGAACACGTAACAAACCTTTGGCGGCCCAAAGTAGCTGACCCCGCGGGTGCGAGTGAGGCTCGATGCCCGCTTCCGCCGCCATATTGCGAGTATGGGTCAGCACGGGCCGATTGGCATCTATGATAAACGCCGCATCACTGGGTGTTAACAATGTCGCTTTAGGAACATACTTTGACATATTACCTTCTTAAAACGCCAAACCAAGTCAGTTATCTTAGTAGGCATCTTTTACGTATTCAACCCAATAGGTCAGTAAACATGAAACGTTTTATTGGCGTTAAACAGCTAGTGTGTTTCAGTGCACTGTTGATCGCTACTTTACTTGCGCTTTTTCCGCTAAGTCAGCATCCCGCGATGTTTTCCTACAGCGCAGGCGTAGTGTTAGTGACCTTGATGTTTTGGAGCACAGGTTTCTTCCCGCCCTTTATGGCGGGGTTAATCTTTTTTGCCCTTGCCACCATTTTTAAACTCATTGAGCCGAGTATACTTTTCTCCGGATTCGGCTCAACTGCGGTGTGGTTAATCATTTCGGGGTTTGTGATCGGCAGTGCCATCACTCAGTCTGGCTTAAGTCGCAGAATGGCCAGTTTGATTGCCCCCATACTGACCTCAAGTTATCCACGCTTGATTGCGGGTTTGGTCTTTAGTGCCGTGCTGCTTGGCTTTGTGATGCCCTCATCCGTTGGCCGTGCAGTGGTCATGGTGCCAATTGGTATGGCGTTAGCTGAGCAAGTCGGTTTTGCTCGTGGTAGCCATGGGCGGATAGGCATTGCGACCGCCTTGGCACTGGCGTGTAACATGCCCAGTTTTGCCGTGTTGCCCGCGAATATTCCCAACATGATATTAGCGGGTTCCAGTGAGAATCTATTCAATATCCACTTTGGTTATACTGAGTATCTCTTATTGCATTTTCCAATCCTTGGTTTACTCAAATCGATATTGATTGTGGCGCTAGTTATCTTCCTATTTCCTGCAAAAATTGATAAAAATCAGCCTGAACGCGTTATTGAAAAAGAAGCTTATAACCTTGGTATTCAAAAGAAAGTTGCACTGTTACTGGCGATTACTTTGCTCTTTTGGGTGACTGACTCGCTGCACGGCATCAACCCCGCTTGGGTAGGATTAACAACGGCTATCTTGTTATTGCTCCCAAAATGGGGAGTGCTTGAGCCTAAGAGTTTTAATAGTTCAGTGGATTTGTCGACCGTCATTTTTGTCGCGGCGGCCTTAGGTCTGGGAGCATTGGTCAATCATTCCGGGCTCGGCACTGCGCTAGGTCAACTGTTCAGTGAATGGTTACCCTTGCAGCAAGGGGCATCGTTCCTGAATTTTATGTCGTTATCGTTAATCGCGACGCTAACAGGATTAGTGGCAACGGTTCCAGGCGTGCCGACTGTGTTATCCCCCATGGCGGCAGACTTTGCCAATGCAACTGGCTTCTCCACCCCTGCGGTATTAATGACGCAGGTGATCGGGTTTTCAACCGTGATTTTTCCTTATCAGGTGGCTCCTTTGATTTTGGCGATGCAATTATCCCAAGAGCCATTAACTAAACTACTTCGCATCACCTTACCTCTAGCGGCAATAACTCTAGTTGCACTCATGCCACTGGATTATTTATGGTGGCTATGGCTCGGTTGGATTAACTAAATTGCGTTAACTAAAGCGGGTTAACTAAAGTGCGTTAACTGAATTAAATGGACGAAACGCTCACCCTTGGCGATATTCAAGCCGTCAAGGGTGCTTTAGAGCAGCCATCATCAATTGCTCAGCACTCGACAGCACTTGGGTCGATAACATAACTCTCCCCACATAAATTCTTTCGATAAGCTTCGTAGTTAGACTATACTGTTTATATGTACAGTGTATTGTGATTTATTATGATGCTTCTAGGCCGCTTCGCCAAACATACCCAATATCAGCTCTCGTTATTTAGCTCCTTGATTGCCGCAGGATTTCCGTCACCGGCCCAAGACTATGTAGAACAAACATTAGATCTCAATGAGTTATGCATCAAACACCCTGCCGCCACGTTTTTTGTCAAAGTCCAAGGGGATTCGATGATCGAAGCGGGGATTTTCTCCGGTGATATTTTGGTGGTAGATCGCTCACTACAGCCAGCCCACGGTGATACCGTTGTCGCAGCGGTGAACGGTGAGTTTACCGTAAAGCAATTACAGCTACGCCCTGTGGTGCAATTGCTACCACGTAATGCCTTATTCTCCCCGATTGCCATCAATGATGAGTCTGAGTTAAACATCTTTGGGGTGGTGACCAACGTGGTAAAAAAGCTCAAATGACGCCCTCATTATTTGCCCTCGTCGATTGCAATAATTTTTATGCCTCCTGTGAGCGGATGTTTAGGCCAGATTTGATTGGTAGGCCGATTGTGGTGTTATCCAACAACGATGGCTGCGTCGTCGCCCGCTCGGCAGAGGCAAAACACCTTGGCATCAAGATGGCGGTGCCTGTGTATCAAATCGCAAACCAACTCCGCCAGCATCAGGTTGCGGTATTCTCCTCTAACTATGCCCTCTACGCCGACATATCAAATAGAGTCATGACCACCTTAGAGCAAATGGTACCGAAAGTAGAAGTGTATAGTATTGATGAAGCGTTTTTAGACCTTTCTCGTCTCGATAAATGCACTGATATTCATCAGCTTGCACTTGATATTTATCACCGAATACCGCAGTGGATTGGGATCAGCGTTTGCGTCGGCATTGGACCGACAAAAACCCTGGCTAAACTGGCAAACCATGCCGCGAAACGCTATCCCGCGACGCGGGGCGTGGTTGACTTGCGCGACCGTGAACGCCAACGACGACTGATGGCGCTTATCCCTGTCGACGAAGTCTGGGGAATAGGCCGTAGGCTTACAAAACGCTTGAACATCATGGGCATAAATACCGCGTTGCAATTGGCGGATGCGCATCCAAAGCTTATCCGCGACACCTTTTCGGTCACCGTTGAGCGCACGGTACGCGAACTTAACGGCATTGCCTGTGATGACATACAAGAGGTCGCCGCCACTAAGCAACAAATTATCAGCTCCCGATCCTTTGGCAGTCGTATTGATAATTTAGAAGCGATGCAACAGGCGATCAATGAGTACACTTTTAGGGCCTGTGAAAAACTACGTTCCGAGCGCCAATACGCTAAAGCGATGTCAGTATTTGTGCGTACTAGCCCTTTTAGCGATGCAACTCCCCAGTACAGCAAATCGCTGTCGGGCAGTTTAGTTCGCCCCAGCAATGATACACGGGATTTTGTCACCCTTGGCCAAAGCCTACTGCAACGCATTTGGCGTGAAGGTCATGCCTATGCAAAAGCAGGGGTTATGTTAGGGGATTTTTTTGGTGCAGGCGTGTTTCAGCTCGGATTATTCGATGACGTCACACCTAGGCCTAAAAGCAAGGAGTTGATGCAATTACTCGATAAAGTGAACCACAGCGGTCATGGAAAAATTTGGTTTGCAGGACAAGGTATTGACCCGACTTGGGGAATGAAGCGTGAGCAGCTTTCCCCACGTTACACCACCCAATGGGCACAATTGCCCATAGTGAAATAATCAGCAAATCCAGTGGCTAAATGACCGCCTGCGAATTACAGACCCCACCTAACTCTAAACTAACTCTAAACTCCATATAGCACTAAAACCCATCTAGATCTAAAAAACATATAGCGCTAAGCCCGTCGGGCGTTAACGCTAAAACGGTATTAACATATACCAAGCTTTGTCTCATTCCGCCTTAACACTCTTCATCGCTGAGATCTTCAAAGTACCAGTAGCCTAGATTCACCCACTCGGTAAGCTGCGTGAGTAAGTCAGCATGGGCTAACCAAGGCGCTAAGGCAGCTTTATCCAACTGATTGCTATCACATAGTAGTGGGATCACTGCAGCCAATTCGGCTGAAAGTTGATACTTATCACCATTAATATAGACAACGCCCTGTGCCACATGAATATCAAAATACAAACAGCGCAGTCCGCCGAGGCGAATAAGCGGCTGCTCATCAAACCAAGCCAGCACTTCGTCTTGAGTGATGTCCAATGGCTCATCGGGTAAATCTAAGGCGCATTTTGACTGAGTTAAATAGCGACCCGAAAACTCGCTCACCAGTTCATCGGTTAACATATTAGTCAGTTGCGTACGTAACCGCGCTAAATCACGATTATCAACACAACCACTGCGCGTTGTCTGCTCGCGGTCTGGATCTTCAATCTGCTGTGTGCCTAAATCTTGCTCAGACAGATGATCGGCCAAAGCACTTACCATATCTTTGGCGGAAGCTGTACGATAACCTACTGAAAAACTTAAAGACTGTTCTAAGGTTATGCCGTCATGGGGGAATCCAGGGGGAATATAAAGGATGTCGCCGGGCAACAACTCAGTATCGATAATCGGTTCAAAGGCTTCTGTGTGCAGCAAAGCAGGATGCGCGGCAAACTCTTTGTGCGGTCCCAGATCGCCTACGCGCCAGCGGCGACGTCCCGAACCTTGGCAAATAAACACATCATACAGATCGATATGCGGCCCCACGCCACCGCCAGGTGTGGCAAAACTCACCATCACATCATCTAAACGCCATCGCGGAATAAAATCAAAACATTGGATCAGGGCTTCTGCATCGGGCACCCAGTTGTTCAAGGCTTGCACGATCAAAGTCCAATCCCGTTCACCGAGATGATCGTAGGAATCAAAAGGGCCAAATTCAGCCTGCCATTGCCCAGCCTGTTGGTACACTCGCCGAGATTCCACCAGCTCATCCATGGCTAAGCCGGCTAACTCTTCGGGCGAGATTAAATCTTGAAAATGTTTGAATCCTTGGCGGATAACCAAAGGTTTTTTCTGCCAATATTCTGCTAAAAATTGCGCGGGCGTTAAGCCATTAATATCGAGTTGCATGGGTCGCTCACAAACCAAACTGTTATTCATAGAGGTAAATGCTAACAGGAAGCGAAACCAAGAAAGCTCGACCGGATCAACAAAGCATTAAGTCTTTTATCAGCGTCAATGTGATAGTGAATTTACTAACGTATTGAATTACAATCGGCTTATCTAAAAGCATTGCGCTGTCAAAGAAGGCAATGCTGACACATTATTTATAGAGTCCACATAAGATCTATGCCTACATCTGCAGCTAACACTTTGGTCGTGCTCGACTTTGAAACCACAGGGCTATCGCCTAATCAAGGGGACCGCGCGATTGAAATCGGAGCTGTGCTGATTGAAAACGGCGTGATCACCCAAAGATTTTCAGAGTTGATGAACCCAGGATTTAGAATAAGTCGTTTTATTGAGGACTACACAGGGATCAGCAATCAAATGCTCAGGGATGCAGCGCCCTGCAATGAAGTGATGGCGCGTTTTGCCGACTTTATCGCCGATCATAACTTAGTCGCCCACAATGCGGCATTTGATCAGCGCTTTTTAGACGCGGAATTTGCCCAAATTCGCCATCGCTATCGAGGACAATTTGGTTGCTCCTTGCTAGTGGCAAGACGGTTATATCAAGCGGCACCGAATCATCAGTTAGGTACTTTAGTGCACTATAAACAGTTACCAAGCGATGGCACCTTTCACCGCGCCTTAGCCGATGCCGAAATGACTGGCCATTTGTGGCTGGCAATGCTGGCAGACCTTCAGCAAGAGTTCGGCGTCAATGCCCCCACCTTCGAGTTACTGCAAAAAATCGCTAAGAAAACCAAAGCAGACGTACCAAAATTTTTGCGTCAATACGCAGGCAAGTGATCTAAAAACAACGCCGCTAAATGATAGTAAAAAGCCGATATATCCTAGGATTATCGGCTTTGTTCCATCAGCTTAGTTTCAACAGCTTAGTTTCAACAGGTAAAATTAACGATTAAATCGGTTGCCGACAAAAACATTATGCTAGCGATAACGGCTTAAGCGGCGCGCTATCAATGCCGCAGGAGCTGCGAACAACTAAGGTCGTCGGAATAAGCTGCGCACTCACCTCTTGTCCGCGGATAAGTTTGAGTACACTGTCGACTAAAATTTCACCGGCTAATTGAGTGTTCTGCTTAATGGTCGTTAATGGCGGATTGGCAAAACTCGCCACAGGAATATCATCATATCCCACCACTGCAACTTGTTCTGGGACTGAAATCCCCTTCTCTTTCAACGCACGAATAGCACCAATGGCAATCAGATCGCTAGCAGCAAAAATAGCATCAAACTGTGCGCCTTTGGCCATCAATGCCATAGCTGCATCGTAACCAGCACTTTCAGTGCTAATTGCCGACACTTGCTTAGTGCGATCAACGGGAATATTCGCCGTTTGCAGCGCTTTCACATGGCCTAAATATCTGTCCCTAAACTCGGGGCTGTGGCTCGAGGCATCGCCTAAAAAGGCAAAAGCTTTACGACCAAGGGAAATCAAGTGCTCTGTGGCAATCAAGCCACCTTGATGATTATCACAACCAATGGAAAGTACTGACTTATTGTTATGCTCAGCACCCCAGATCACAAAGTGAGTATTCTGCGCGAGCAATCGCTCCAGCTTTTGCTCGTAGTCCATGTAGTCACCGTAACCAAGCAGAATAATGCCGTCAGCTTTATTACTGTCTTCATAATCGGCGTGCCAGTCGCTGGACAATTGCTGAAAAGAAACCAATAAATCATAACCTTGCTGCGCCGTTGCTCGGGTAATGGAGCCAAGCATAGACAGGAAAAAAGGATTGATTAACGAGTCATCGTTGGTGGGGTCTTCACACAATAACAGCGCTAAGGTATGGCTATTTTGGGTGCGAAGATTACTGGCATTTTTATCGACCTTATAATTCAGCTCTTTGGCAATAGTTTGAATACGTTGGCGAGTTTCTAAATTGACTAACGGGCTGTTTCTAAGGGCACGGGAAACCGTTGACTGGGATACGCCAGCACGATAAGCAATATCAATCGAGGTCGCTTTCGATGCCATAAAGAGGATTTAACCTTAGTTATTATTTTGCGTCGATACTAAAACAGTTCCACCCACTTGTATAGACGAATGCGTTAACATCCGTCTTACATTAGAGACTCTGCTTAAATGCCGAGCTGATCGAGCAAATCATCGGCTTCATTATCAATGGCACGAGTCGCAATGGCGGGTTTATCGGCCATCTTAACCCAAGGCGAAACATTCGAATTTGAGTCGTTATTTCCCCCAATTGAACTGTGCTGCTCTAACAGACTATCGGGATCGAATTCTTCATCGTAGACAAATTCATCTAAGCGAATGAATTCGGTTTTGTCCATGGCAAACTCGAGGTAAAAAATATGGTTATTTTCAGTCCTAAACGACACTCTACGGACAACCGCATCGTCTAAGTTAGCGTCGATTGATATGGTTAACTCTTTATTAATCGTCAACATTTTTGGTTGGCTTTGGCTGATGGATGTTTGTAATTCTTTAGAAATTTTATTAATAAAATCCCCTAGAATTTGGTTCATCAGTTCGCCCATCACATTACTCACTTCATCTGACGTATGTGAAAACGCGAGCTCAGACTCAGGCATGCCCATGTTCAGCATGTAGCGACGGTAGATTTCAATCGCCGCCGAAGCTGAAAAGTTGATCACCACTAGGCCTGAAAAACCACCGTCGAAAATCGAGAAACAACCGAGATCAGGTTTAAGACGAGTACGCGCAATACTTTGTACCATACCCGCATGGGTAACATTGCTGGCACTGGTGCTAGAAAGGACGTGGGCGACTGAGTGGCATAACTTCAGTAAAATATCATCCGACGTTACGATAGTATTTGTGGTCATAATCGATTCTCAAACTGAATAATGAATTAATCTTGCGCGTAAAAGCGTAAAAAATCAAAATTAAAACAATTGATTAGCCTAATATAGCAAGATGGCAAAATTAACATAATGCTAACTTATTGATATTTAATAGATCAGATAAAACCTTCAACATAAAGCGACTTATAAAACGGCCTAACTTAATAAGAACATGCCCCATAATGCAACAGATTAAAGTTCCCTATCACTATTCCCTGCTTTAGATCAAAGAAACTCATATTTTATAACGGCTTTTACTTAATTTATGTCACAGACGATTCAATTGAGATTGATTCGCAGGTATATTGATGCACAATAATAAGTCCTTAAGGAATCCAAATGATCACGTTTTTGCGCCGGTTTACCATTTTGCAACGCTTAATGATGATGCTCCTTATGGCCGCGATAGGGACTGTGTGTTTTGCCAGTTTTTCAATTAAAGAGCAGTACAGTAATTTAATTGAACAGAAATGGTTGCAGATAGATGGTCAGCTCGCCAGCATGTTAAGCGTGATAGATGTGCACCGTCAGGATGCGCTCAAAGGTAAGTTTAGCGAAGCAGAAGCTAAACAAATCGCCGCGGATTTAATCAATCAAACTCGCTATTCAGGTTCAGGCTACTTCATTGTTATTGATGATAATAATCAAATCCTCGCCCACGGGGATAGCGCAAATCTTATTGGCACCTCAGCATTAACCTTCAAGTTACCTAATGGCACAAATCCCTTAGCCACTATGCTGCCATTAGCGCGTGCTAAATCGAAAACAACCCTCGAATACCCGATCGCCGATCCTATGACCCGTGCGATAGAAGACAAGCTTGCTGAAGCCCGTTACTACCCGCAATGGGGCTGGACAGTCATCACAGGCGCCTATCTTAGCGATGTCAAAGCGAGCTTAAAGTCAGTCATTATCGACTATCTGATTATCATGTTTTTGATTTCAGTGCCGATTTTTGCCTTCTTCCTTGTGCTTAACCATTCCATCACCTCACCATTAAATGATGCTATTGATGCCCTTGAAGATATTGCCCAAGGCGAAGGCGACTTAAGTCAGCGCATTAATGCTCAAGGTAAAGATGAGATTGCCCATCTCGCCCGCGCCTTCAACATGTTCGCCCAAAAAATTGGCGACATGGTCGGCCATTTACAACCTTTAGGCCAAGCATTAGATAAAGATGCAAAACAGCTTTTGATTGCAGTTGAAGAGTCCAATCAGAGTGCTGAACATATCCACAGAGAAACAGGCAGCGTCGCCACAGCCGTCAATCAAATGCTGTCGACCACCCATGAAATGGCGAGCAACACCCAGCAAGCGGCCGATGCGGCGAACAGCGTAAAAGAACAAGCGCAGCAAAGCCAAGTCGTGATCGACAACACAGTCAGCAATACAGAAAAACTGGTGGCAGAATTAAAAGCTTCTGAAGTCATCACCCAAAAGCTGGGCGTCGCCTCACAGCAAATCGGTAGCATTCTCGATGTGATCCGCAGCATTGCCGAGCAGACCAACTTGCTCGCCCTCAATGCCGCCATTGAAGCTGCTCGAGCAGGGACCCACGGCCGTGGTTTTGCCGTAGTTGCCGATGAAGTCCGCGCCCTTGCTACTCGCACCCAAGACTCGACCAATGAGATCCAAAAAATCATTAGCGAGATCCAATCCGGTGTTGGCTCAGTGATGAAGAGCAACAATCAAACTCAACTGCAATCCGATGAGCTACAGGCCCAAGCCCACGAAGCGGGTAAAGCCATGGCGGCGATTCTGCAATTGATTGCCCATATCAGTGACATGAACACACAATTAGCCAGCGCCACCGAAGAGCAATCACTGGTAACCGAAGAAATTAATCGAAATATTTGTAATATTTCGGAATTAACCGAAGTCTCAGTAAAAGCTAACGAAAGTAATAGCCATGCAGCTCAGTCACTGCAAGACATTAGCCAAGACATGTCCCGCACCTTAGGCCAGTTTAAAATCTAACTAAAGTGTATGAGAACGGCATGACTTGTCGATTGGGGCGCCATAGGGCGCCCTTTTCTTTGGGTAAACCTTCTGGTAACGCTTGTTAACCGCTATCTCACCAATAATAAATTTCAACGACAAAATCCCATTAACCACAGATTCTCTGTCACGCTAACGTTTGATATGCGGTATGCTTTAGCCTTAAAAATCCAACCGAGACACTGCCATGCGAATGACCTTAGCCGTTCACCCTGAACAGTACACAATTCATAGCTTTAGCCCGAATGCCGTATTGCCCAGTGAGGTTTTTGCACAGGACATGTATTTCATTGGTAAGACCCAAGAAGGTTTATCTTTAGTCGTTTCCAGTGAAATGGAACTCGACAGCCTAGAGCAAGAACCGGGCTGGTGTTGCTTTGAAGTACTCGGGCCACTGGGATTTTCGATGACAGGCATTTTATCTAAAGTGTCTGGCACCTTAGCGGACGAACAAATCAGTATTTTTGCGATTTCGACCTTTGATACCGATTACATTTTAGTAAAAAATAATCGCCTCAAAAGTGCCATCGCCGCCTTGAAAAAACAAGGCTATCACATCATAGAATCGAAAGACGAAGTGTAATACCCCTTTAAATATGAGCTCATCTACTATGTACGAAAAAACAGTCACCATTACCGCCAAACATGGCATTCATACCCGCCCAGCAGCCTTACTGGTTAAAGAAGCCAAAACCTTTGACTGTGATGTCATGGTCGAATGTAATGGTAAGCAAGCCAGTGCTAAGAGTCTGTTTAAGCTACAAACCTTAGGCTTATATTCTGGCGTCACGGTAAGAGTGTTTGCCGAAGGTGAACAGGCACAGGCCGCGGTTGAGAAAGTCTCTGAGCTGCTCATAACTCTAAGCTAGGCCTTTTCTTACGCTAAAGTGCATTTATCTGCAGGTTTAGCCGACACGCAAAAAACTCGTCTCGACCGTCTTGACATACTAATGCTTTACAAGCTTAGCGTCACTCAACTAGACTCGCTATCGCTAACGGACACTCAGTTCAGTGGTTAATTTAGGAAGGGATATGTCAATAACGGGGATTATAGTGTCATCGGGAATTGCCTTTGGACAGGCTCTTCACCTGCACCACACCGAACACCACCTCGATTATCGCCCTATTCCCCTGTCTAAAATCCCTCAACAACAGGGTAAATTTGCCAAAGCCTTGCAAGAACTACAGGCACAACTGACCCACAGCCAAGCTGCACTCGACAGCGACTCCGAAAATTATCAGTTGATCGAAGCCGACTTATTGTTATTAGAAGACGATGAATTAATCGAGCAAGTGAACGATGCTATTCGCACCTTACAATTGTCGGCAAGTGTGGCGGTTGAACGTATTTTTGCCCATCAGGCCAATGAGTTACAATCCTTAGATGATCCCTATTTAGCCAATAGAGCCCAAGATGTGCGCTGTTTAGGCCAAAGAGTCGTCGCGGCGATAAACGGCCATTTAGCTCAAGGGCTCGAAAAACTCGATAGACCCACTATCTTATTAGCGCAGGATTTGACCCCCGCCGAATTTGCCTTACTGCCGCGGGAAAACCTCTGCGGTATTGTACTGAAAACGGGCGGTTTAACGAGCCATACGGCCATTTTAGCCAGAGCAGCCGGCATTCCAGCCATCTTAAGTTGTCAGTTCGACGCAGACTCTATTCCCAACGGTACGCCCTTAGTGCTCGATGCGCTCGCGGGTGAACTTTGTGTCAATCCCAATCCAGACCAACAGGCAAGACTCACAGTCACCTTTCACCATGAACAAGCAAGACGCGCAGCACTTCAAACTTACAAGGATGTCCCAGCGCAAACCCAAGACGGTCATACTGTGGGACTCATGGCAAACGTGGGTAATCTCAACGACATCACCCATGTCAGCGATGTCGGCGCCGATGGAATAGGTTTGTTTCGCACCGAATTTATGTTGATGAACGTCGCCACCCTGCCCGATGAAAAAGCCCAATACAGCTTATATTGTGATGCATTGCACGCTCTAGGCGGTAAAACCTTTACCATCCGCACCTTAGATATAGGTGCAGACAAAGAACTCCCCTGTTTATGCCAAGAAATTGAAGATAATCCTGCCTTGGGTCTTCGCGGCATTCGCTACACCTTGGCGCACCCAGAATTATTTAAAACCCAATTGAGGGCAATTTTGCGTGCCGCCAACCATGGCCCGATCCGTTTGATGTTCCCTATGGTCAATCAAGTCGAAGAATTGGACGAAGTGTTTGCACTTATTGCCCAGTGCCAAGATGCCTTGGAAGAAGAAGAGAAAGGCTATGGCGAACTTAGCTACGGTATCGTTGTCGAAACCCCTGCTGCGGTATTCAACCTCAACGCTATGCTGCCAAGACTCGATTTTGTCAGCATTGGCACCAACGATTTGACCCAATATGCAATGGCAGCCGATAGGACAAACCCGCAGCTTACCCGTGACTATCCGTCCCTTTCGCCTGCCATTTTAGCCTTAATTAACATGACAATAACCCAAGCTAAGGCCGCTAATGTTAAAGTTTCTCTGTGCGGTGAACTCGCCAGTTCACCACAAATTGCGCCACTGTTAATCGGCATGGGGTTGGACGAACTCAGTGTTAACTTAAGCTCACTCTTAGAAGTGAAAGCGGCCATTTGCCAAGGCAGCATCACACAATTTTCGGCATTAGCGCACACAGCATTACAACAAGATAGAATTGCAAGCTTACAGCAGTGTATAACAAGCTATAAATAGAGACATTTATTCGTTATGCTGCATTACAGAACAAAAACAATGACAAAAACAAGCAAAAGAGGCTCTAGATTATGGGATTTTTAAGCCGAATAAGGCGCTTGGTATCGGGCCAGACTCAATTAGCTGGCGGTATCATGGTATATGCCCCCGTTTCCGGGGATATCGTCGCCATTGAAAAAGTCCCCGACGTGGTTTTTGCTGAAAAGATTGTCGGTGATGGCATCGCTATCGCCCCCAAAGGCGAATTAATTCTGGCGCCTATCGACGGCACTATAGGTAAAATTTTTGAGACAAATCATGCGTTCAGTATTGAGTCTCCCCAAGGTTTAGAGCTATTTGTTCACTTTGGTGTAGGTACAGTCGAGCTGAGAGGCAAAGGGTTTAAACGTTTGGCCCAGGAAGGTCAAGAAGTGAAAGTCGGCGATCCGATCCTGTCATTCGATATTGATTACCTTAAAGATCAAGTCGACAGCCTACTCACTCCTGTCGTTTTGGCAAACATGGAAGATGTCAAATACCTCGACAAAGCCCAAGGCAGTGTCACCGCAGGCAAAGACGTGATCTTTACGGTACAGCTCTAATTTAACCATTTCGAATCAATCGTTTATCGATTGTTTTCTGAATAATAAAAGGCTGACTCACCATCATGAGCCAGCCTTTTAAGTTTTTGAAAACCAAGCCTATACACGGTATTTGAATTCGCCAAACTGCACCGATACACAGGCTTGAGAGAATCTATTTCGACCATTCTCACGCTAAGCATCACGTTCCCTGCGAATAACGGCTACATGGATCTAGTACATTAATCTGCTTTAAACATGGCAAAATCGGGGCGCGGCAATTTATCTAAAATACTGTACAGATAAATCACCAATACCGAGAGTAAAGCGCCTGTCAAAAACAGCCACTGACCGCCAAAATGATCCAATATGATGCCACCTCCAAGGGGCGCGAGCGCAAATCCTAAGTCATAGAATGAAGCAGCCCCAAAGTAGGCGCCGCGAAGATGATCAGGGGCTAAGCGGTCGATATGCACATTCATAGTGGGGAACAAAATAGTCTCGGCGACGCTCATCACCACAATCGCACCTATCCAGCCCCAAAATAGATCCAGCGGATTAAATGCCAGCCAGATTTGTGAGCCGATCAGTAATAGCAATCCGATTTGAATCCGTTTGACGAGCGGAAAACGGGCCATGAGTTTCAATAGCAAAAATTGGGTGGAGATAATCACCATAGCATTGGTGAAAATCATGCCAGAAATTAACGTCAGCAAATCAGGCGCACCAGCGCGAGTAAGATATTGGATCAACGAACTGTCCATTTGGGCATAAATGAACATACACAAAATATTGGCAAAAATTAAACATTGCAGCAATTTATCTTGCAATAGAATGGCGATAATTTGCTTACGGCTCACGACTGCCGCTTTTTTCGTGCTTGCCTCTACATCAGTCGATAAGCTATTCACACCACGATTAACACCATCACTTGTCATGTCATTTACAAAGTCACTTTCACTGCCACTCGTATCGCCACTTAAATTGTCACTCGATAAGGCGCCAGCCGCCATAGCAGGTTCCTGACGGGTTTGATGGTTAAATCCCCAATATAACAAGGCCAACAATACGGCAAAGGCCACTGCAGTAAGGTAGAAACTGGATTGCTTGCCCGTAAGACCAAGCCATACCCCCAACATAGGGCCAACGGCGCAGCCAACGTTGACGATAAAATACAGCGACTGCATCGCCAATTCGCGTGTCTTAGGATCGGCAATAATGTCGCCAATAGCGGCGGATGTCAGCGGTCGCCACAGTGAAGTGGCCATAGAGCACAGGGTCATCACGACCACATACCCCTCGACAGAATTTGCTTCAGCCAATAACGAAAACGAGATGATATAGAGGATGCCCGTCAGGTACATCAGCTTATGACGACCGATTCTGTCGGACAATGAGCTACCAACAAAGCTCGTAAATACCGAAATAATCGCGGCGCTGGACAAGACCATGCCGACCTCTGTGGCACTTAGCGCAAATTTCTCATATAAAATAACGGCTAAGAATGGCCACACCATGTAATAACTGCCACGGGTGATAAAAGACCCAAACAAAAATATCCACATCAAGCGCGGAAATTGCTTAAATCGCTGCAATGAAACATCGCTGTGCATCTTAATCCTTTAAAAGCGCATTGACCTCAATGCTTAAATCAAACTGATTTTAATGAAAAAACAATATATACAAGGCACTTAAGTTAAACAAGTGTTAAAAAGTTAAACCAAAGCAAGTCACCAGCGATTATTATCTCTAGAAAATTAACGTTTTATTAATCACCAGATATCAGCCACACATCCCACTTGTGACATGCGACGCACAATGCCACAATGCCAGCAAAATCAATGCTTGCAAGCCAAGCGTCCATCCACACTGGAGCATCATTTTGACCCTCTACGGTATTAAGAATTGCGATACAGTGCGTAAAGCACGTAAATGGATTGAAAATCATCAACTTCCAGTTCATTTCCATGATTTTAGAGATGACGGCCTACGTCAAGAAGACCTCGAATTCTGGTGTAACACCTCAGGCTGGGAAACCGTATTCAATAAGCGCAGCACGAGCTTTCGTGCGCTCAGTGACGCAGATAAAACCGATATCGATCAAACCAAAGCCATTCAACTTATGCTGACGCAACCGACACTGATCAAACGCCCCGTCTTAGTCGTCGGTGAACAAGTGCTGATTGGTTTTGATGAAGCCGCCTATAAAAGAGTATTCTCAGTATGATGCTTGCCGACAATTATCCCGTTACAGAACTGACAAAAGCGCTGATCGCCCGCCCTTCGGTGACACCGCTTGATGAAGGCTGCCAAACCTTAATGGCTGAAAGACTCAGCGCCATCGGCTTTAATATCGAACCTATGGTATTTGAAGACACCACCAATATGTGGGCTCGCCGTGGCAGTGAAGGTCCCGTTTTTTGTTTTGCGGGTCACACAGACGTTGTGCCAACGGGTGATGTGAGCCGTTGGCACACGCCACCTTTTGTGCCCACCATCATTGATGGCTACTTATATGGCCGCGGCGCAGCGGACATGAAAGGCTCACTCGCTGCTATGGTGATTGCCACCGAACGCTTTGTGGCTAAACACCCCAATCATCGTGGCTCTATCGCCTTTTTGATCACCAGCGATGAAGAAGGTCCATTCATCAACGGCACGACGCGAGTCATTGATACCTTAGAAGCGCGCAACGAGAAGATCACCTGGGCATTAGTCGGCGAACCCTCATCAACCCTAAAGCTGGGCGATGTGGTCAAAAATGGTCGCCGCGGCAGCTTAACTGGCAACTTAACCGTGAAAGGCATTCAAGGCCACGTGGCCTATCCACACCTTGCCGATAATCCAATCCACAAAGCCGCACCTTTCTTAGCCGAGCTAAGTCAGATGCACTGGGATAATGGCAATGAGTTTTTCCCCCCCACCAGCTTCCAAATCGCCAATATTAATGGCGGCACGGGCGCATCGAATGTGATCCCTGGTGCACTGGAAGTGATGTTTAACTTCCGTTACTCCACCGAAGTGACCGCCGAAATCTTGATTGAGCGAGTTGAAACTCTATTGAAAGCCTATGAGCTAGATTACGATATCAGCTGGATTTTCAATGGCCTACCATTTTTAACCGGTGATGGCCCGTTATTAGATGCAACCCGTATCGCGATCCGCCAAGTCACAGGCTATGAGACAGATCCACAAACCACAGGCGGAACATCAGACGGTCGCTTTATCGCGCCAACGGGCGCCAAAGTGTTAGAGCTTGGCCCTATCAACGCCACCATTCATAAAGTGAATGAATGCGTTAAAGTGGACGACCTTGAGCAGTTAGCCCTGTGTTATGAAGTCATTTTGGAACAATTACTGTGTTAGCACATCTGAAGATCCGTCCCGAAACCGCAAAGCTTTACGGCTTAAGCTCCCCTGAATTGGTGGATTATTTAAGCCCGTATCACCTTGGTTATCATAGCTTTGGGTTAGAGGAGAACACAGCTATCGCCTTTAAGTCTATGGCGGAAAAAGCTGAAGATGCGGGCATAAAACTCGCGATTTGCTCGGCTCATCGTCCCTTTGAACGGCAACTGGCAATTTGGAATGCCAAGGCTAGCGGTAAACGCGCGGTATTGGATGCCAATGAGTTACCAGTCAATATTCAGGGCTTAAGTGACGATGCCATAGTTGACTTGATTTTGCTCTGGTCGGCGTTGCCTGGCGCTTCACGCCACCATTGGGGTACCGATCTCGATGTGTTCGATGCGGCTCAAATTGATGTTAAAGCCCTGCGCCTTGTTGAAGCTGAATATGTTCAGGGCGGTCCCTGCGCTAAATTACATGCTTGGCTGGTAGAAAATGCCCATGATTTTGGCTTTTACTTCCCGTTTCAGCTGGGACAAAGTGCGGTAAGTCCTGAGCCTTGGCACATCAGCTATTTCCCTGTAGCACAGTTATTGTTGCCACAATTCGATCGTGCCGAACTGGCAATCCTGTTAGAAAACAGTGATATGTTGCTAAAAGATGCAGTACTCGCCCGATTAGACAATCTAATAGATGAATACGTGCTGCGTATCGCTCAGCCCTAATCACGAAATACTCGCAAAGATCAGTCAACACTGGTTAAGCATAGCGCTATATCGTCAAATGGGCGCCAAAATGCGGTTTAACACAATGATATATTTGATAAAGTAGGTTTTATGGATTTTTCTTCACACCGTCAGCAGCTTGTTATTGCCGATCGAAAATTAAGTTACCTTGATGTCGGCTCAGGCCCTGTATTGTTGTTTGGGCACAGTTATTTATGGGATAGCGCTATGTGGGCGCCTCAAATTGCCACCTTAAGCGCCCAGTATCGCTGCATAGTGCCTGAACTTTGGGGCCATGGTCAGTCAGATTTACTGCCCAATAACTGCAAAACGCTACTCGATATTGCCGATCAAATGCTTGAGCTAATGGATGCTCTTGAGATAACTCACTTTAGTGTTGTCGGACAATCTGTCGGTGCTATGTGGGGCGCAGAATTGGTACTGAAAGCACCAACAAGAGTTAAAACCCTCGTTATGCTCAACAGTTTTATCGGCTTCGAACCCGAAGTCACCCGTGCGAAATATGATGGCATGCTGGATATAATTACCGCCGCTAAGGCGATCCCTGCGCCGCTGATCAGTGCAATTTCACCTTTATTCTTCGCCAATGATGCCGAGAATAACACGCCCGAACTGGTTACGGACTTTGAACAGTCACTTGCCAGTATCACAGCGGAGCAAATCCCCACGATAGTTAAACTTGGACGAATGATTTTTGGTCGTCGCGATACCATGGAATACGCCGAGCAATTGACGCTACCCTGCCTCATCATGGCTGGCGTGGAAGATAAGGCCCGCAGCGTATTGGAAAGTTACCTGATGAGTGATGCCATTGACGGCAGCCAACTTGTGCATATTCCTGCGGCAGGACACATATCAACTCTCGAACACGCTGAATTTATTAACCAACATTTAGCCGATTTTCTGGCTAAACATTATTAATCAATCGCTAAATCTACGCTTCAAGGTGCGAAAACTCGCATCTTGAAGATGAGTATTTCTACTTAGCACATGTTACTAAGATGTGCTTATATCAATATTGCTCACCCATACTTAATTCCTATTTTATGGATAAATACATTAGGCTTTACTTTATTAAAGTCTGTTATTGAGCACGCCTCGTTTCATTAAACTCACCTGTGAAACCTCTATTAACAAGTAAAGACCTTGTTTTTGTTCCAAGCGGCTTAAAAAATGTTGCACAAAGGTGAAATCTACTAATTATCAACTACCTTTATACTGTATTCCCTCAACAAGGTATTCTGCCATGAGAAAAAGTACAGTTGCCCTCTGCGTATTCAGCACACTTTATATACCGTCTCTTTATGCCGATGTTCAAATAAATGGATTTGCCTCTATTGTCGCGGGCTCAAGTCTAAGTGACGATAAAAGCTATTATGGTTACGATAAAGAACTCGATTTTAATAATGATTCCAAAGTTGCCTTACAATTTACCGCCGATCTTGGTAGTGGCTTAAGAGCTACTGCACAAGTGCTATCCAGAGGCAGTAACGATTATAGCGCTGAATTCGAATGGGCTTATATCTCCTATGACATCAGCGACAAACTTATGCTTATGGCAGGTCGCCAACGTTTTAATCTCTATAAATACTCCGATTATATTGATGTAGGCTATGCCTATCATTGGATCACTCCGCCCCGCGGAGTTTATTCACTGCCATTTAATTCAGGTGAAGGTGTAGGCTTAGTTTATGCCGATTTATGGGGCGATACCGAAGTAGGTTTGACCTATAAATACATTACCACTTCAGTTTCTGACTACTCGCCTACCGGTTCATCAACGCCTCCTGCGCCCTTCTCCGCCGAGGGCCACATAATGAACTTTAACTTTGTAACCTCAGGGTTTGAGTACGGTTTAAATATTGGCATAGTCACCGATTTCTCCTACGAATTACCCGCATTGCTTGGCTTAGGCAATGCAATTTCTCAAACCGGACTCTTTACTCAGCAAGTGGTTGATGATCTTTTACCGATTAATGACAGCGCGCTACTCATTGGCGCTAACGTTAAATATGATGCTGAAAAATGGTTTATTTTGGCCGAATACACACGAATTGATGTCGATCCCAGTAGCTTTAATATTCAAGATTCAGCCTTTGTTTCCGGCGGGGTCCGCTATCACGATTTCACCTTCCACTTAACCTACGGTATTGATAAAGGTGAGCCCCAATACGATGCCTATGACGCTATGTTACCTGTTTACAATGGTCTGCCACCGGCAAACCAAGCTGCACTCGCACCGCTTGTTTTTGGTACACAAGCGGCGCTTGAAGCACAACAGGAAGACAGCGCCTACTACATCATAGGCACCCGCTGGGATTTCCATCCTTCTGCCGCACTGAAACTAGAGTACACCAACTACAGTAACGACAAACCGTCCTCCGATGAACAGTTGCTGAGTATGGCAATAGACTTAGTTTTTTAAGGAGTTAAGCATGAAACTATTAATAAGTTCTCGGTTGATGATAAAAACCTTAGTCGCCAGTGCGCTTCTACTTGGCAGTGCCTGTGTTCAAGCCGAAATTGCCGTCGTGGTGCACCCTTCTAATACGTCAGAAATTAGCGCTGCGGATATTTCACGGATCTATTTAGGCAAACTCAAGTCTTTCCCCAGTGGTGGCACTGTCGTCGCACTCGATCAACCTGAAGGCACGCCCGCACGTGATGCCTTTGTTAAACAGATCCTTAATAAAACCGAGAGTCAGTTAAAAGCCTATTGGTCAAAACTTGTCTTTTCAGGCCAAGGTCAACCGCCCAAAGTCGTCGACTCCAGCGCTGAAATGCTCGCATTGATTGCCGCCAATCCCAATATGATCGGATTTGTTGACGTCAGCGAAGTAAACGACAGTGTGAAAGTGATCAGTAAGTTCTAACCCATACGGCATCATCCTTGTCCGCCTTAACCTGTGGCGGACAAGGTTTCCACTCAGCATTAGCGCGATATAAACAACAAACACACTATCAAATGGTGCTTGAACCCTCAGAGAGGGCTTATCCATTTTAAGAAAAAATAATCTCGATTTTTCAATATCCTGATTCAAACCTTAATTGGATAGACCAGCAGATCCAAATTTGCTGGTATACTCTTGCTAAAAATGTGCTGCTTGCATGAATTAGAGCATGAGAAGACATTTTATATGTCAATAAAACAATAGGTTAAAATGAAACTACTCAAACCTTTATTCGACAATAACCGCCGCTGGGCCGGACGTATACGCCAAGAAAATCCTGATTTTTTTGAACAATTAGCGAAACAGCAACATCCTGAATACCTGTGGATTGGCTGCTCAGATAGTCGCGTACCCTCAAACCAAATCATTGATCTTATGCCCGGTGAAGTCTTTGTTCACCGTAATATCGCCAACATGGTGATCCATACCGATCTTAACTGCTTATCTGTACTGCAATACGCCGTCGATGTGCTCAAGGTGAAGCATATTATGGTGGTGGGTCACTACGGCTGCGGTGGTGTGCGCGCGGCCATGGGTCAGCAACGCTTAGGACTCATCGATAACTGGCTCGGGCATTTACGTGATATCTATCGTATTTATCAAGAAGAATTACAACAGATGGACGAAGCCAAACGTTTTGATCGCCTGTGCGAGCTAAACGTGATTGAGCAGGTTGCTAATGTGACCAGTTCAACCATAGTGCAAGAAGCTTGGGATCGCGGCCAAGAAGTGGCGGTACACGGCTGGATTTACGGCATTGATAACGGTTTACTGACAGATTTAGATGTCACGGTTGACCGTGAACATGGTTTAGCCAATCCACGCTAACAGCCTGAATATAGGCTTTCAACCCTTAGCTGAGTGTCATCTATGCTCAGATAAAACCTGCCACTGTGCAGGTTTTTCTTTTTCCATGACAATTTTCAGCAATAAAACATCGCAAGGGTCTATTACGCCAGTTATAATCCGCCAGTTAATTGCAGGCGACCTATGCGCCACAAATTCTAAGGAGATACCTTCCATGCCCGGTTTTGAATTATTTGGTCCTGAAGAGAAGCAGGAAGTCGCTGACGTTATGGAAAACGGTTTTACCTTCCGTTACAACTTCGACCATATGCGTAATGATCGCTGGAAGACGCGCGATATGGAGCAACTACTTTGCGAGAAGATGAACGTGAAGCATGCTCATCTTTTATCAAGCGGTACTGCTGCGCTGCAAACGGCCATGATGGCTGCAGGCATTGGTGCTGGCGATGAAGTTATCGTGCCACCTTTTACCTTTGTAGCCTCAGTTGAAGCGATTTTTATGGCAGGCGCTATTCCGATTTTTGCCGAAATCGATGAGACATTGTGTTTATCTCCAGAAGGTATCGAAGCCGCGATTACCCCACGCACTAAAGCCATCAACTTAGTGCACATGTGCGGTTCTATGGCGAAGATGGACGAGATCAAAGCCGTCTGTAAAAAACATAACTTACTGATTTTAGAAGATGCTTGCCAAGCCATTGGTGGCAGCTACAAGGGCCAAGCACTAGGTACTATTGGTGATGTGGGTTGTTACTCATTCGATTCAGTCAAAACCATCACCTGTGGTGAAGGTGGCGCTGTGATCACTAACAACACAGAAATCTACAACAACGCGCATATGTTCTCCGATCACGGCCATGACCACATTGGTAAAGACCGCGGCGCTGAGTCACACCCTATCATTGGCTTGAACTTCCGTATTTCGGAAATGAACGCCGCCTTAGGTTTAGCGCAATTACGTAAACTCGATACCATTATCGATATCCAACGTAAAAACAAAAAGACCATTAAAGATGCGATGGCCGCTGCTATCCCAGATGTGACCTTCCGCCTGATCCCCGATCCAGAAGGCGACTCGGCTGGCTTCTTAACCTTTATGTTGCCAACCGAAGCGCGTACTATTGAAATCAGCAAAAAACTGGCTGAAAACGGCGTCGATGGCTGCTTCTACTGGTATGTAAACAACTGGCATTATTTGAAAAACTGGAAACACATTCAGGAGCTTAAGGCATCTGCTGCGTTGCCAATCACATTAATCGCCGACAGACCTGACTATACTCAAGTTTCTGTGCCTAAATCCGATGCCATTATGAGCCGCACCATTTCTATGCTCATCAAGTTGTCTTGGACCGATGCTCAGATCGCTGAGCGTATCGAAAACATCAAGAAAGCATTTGCCCAATAATTCTACGGGAGTTTGTTGCAATGAGTTTTAAGAATTTTAAAGTAGTTGAAAAAATGATCTTCGGCCGTGGCTCATTCGTCCAGTTGGATGAAGTGTTAGCTGCTGAACGTAAAACCGCCGACGACTTCGTGGTGTTTTTAGTCGATGACGTGCATCAAGGCAAAGCCCTTGAGGGCCGCATTCCAGCTAAAGCACAAGACATGATAATTTGGGTTAACGTTGATGAAGAGCCAAGCACAATTCAAATCGATGCCCTGACTGAACAAGTTCAAGCTTTCAATAGCAAACTGCCAGTGAGCGTCGTCGGTTTAGGTGGCGGTTCAACCATGGACGTAGCTAAAGCAGTATCGCTGATGCTGACAAACCCAGGTGGCTCTGCTATGTATCAAGGTTGGGACTTAATCAAGAACCCAGCGGTACACCACATTGGTATCCCAACGATTTCTGGTACTGGTGCAGAAGCGTCACGCACCGCCGTATTATGTGGTCCAGTACGTAAGCTAGGCCTGAACTCAGATTACACAGTATTCGATCAAATCATCATGGATTCTGAGTTAATCGAAGGCGTAGAAACGGACCAATGGTTCTATACAGGTATGGATTGCTATATCCACTGTGTTGAATCTTTACAAGGTACCTTCTTAAACGAGTTCTCTAAATCCTACGCTGAAAAAGCCATGGATTTATGTCGCCAAGTGTACTTAGACGACCACGTAGAAAAAGACGACAAGCTAATGATGGCGTCTTTCATGGGCGGAATGAGCATAGCTTATAGCCAAGTGGGTGCCTGTCATGCGGTTTCTTACGGTCTGTCCTATATCCTGGGTTACCACCACGGTATCGGCAACTGTATCGCCTTTGATGTGTTAGAAGAATTCTATCCAGAAGGTGTTGAAGAGTTCCGTCTGATGATGAAGAAACATAACATCACGCTGCCGAAGAACATCTGTAAAGATCTGCCAGACGAAACCATAGCAAAAATGGTTGCCGTGACTAAGAGCATGGGTCCACTATGGGCTAACGTTTACGGCGCGGGTTGGGAAGAGAAAGTCACAGATGAAATGTTGACTACGCTGTTCCGTCGTATCTAAGCTCTAACACATGTTAAAAGGGCTCAATTGTGAGCCCTTTTGTCTATATGCATTGTATATCTACACTGTATATCTTTGATAAAAGTAGGATAATTTGATGAATGTGACTCTGTTAATCCCGGCTCGTTACGGTTCAAGCCGCTTCCCGGGCAAACCCTTAGCCCCGATTAACGGCAAGCCAATGATCCAACACGTGTATGAACGCGCGTCGTTAGCCAAAGGCCTCACCAATATTTATGTCGCTACCGATGATGACCGCATTAAAGCGGCCGTTGAAGGTTTTGGCGGCAAAGTGGTCATGACCAGCCCAGATGCAGCCTCGGGTACAGATCGTATCAATGATGCAATAAACCAACTGGGCCTGAAAGATGACGACTTAGTGATCAACCTACAGGGTGATCAACCTCTTATTGACCCAACCTCTATCGAGCAAGTCATCAGCCTCTTCGAGCGTCACCCTGGTGAGTTTGAAATGGCCACCTTAGGCTTTGAAATCGTCAATAAAGCCGAGCTTGACGATCCTATGCATGTGAAGATGGTGTTCGATAACAACAACTACGCCTTGTATTTCTCTCGTTCACGTATTCCTTTTGGCCGCGATACTCAAGATTACCCCGTTTATAAGCACTTAGGTGTGTATGCTTATACACGCAAATTCGTACAGGCCTTCGCCGCCCTACCATTAGGTCGTCTAGAAGATCTGGAAAAACTCGAGCAATTACGTGCATTAGAGTACGGCCATAAGATCAAAATCGCCATTAGCGCCTTTGATTCTATTGAAGTGGATACGCCAGAAGACATTCGTAAATGTGAGCAACGCTTAGCGGTTGATTAATCGCCCGTTAGGTGTGCGCGAGTCAATTCGAAACAGGAGCTGAGTATGTCGACCTTAGAAGTCTGGATCATTATTATTTTGATCGTCGGTGTCATCGCCAGCAATCTTGCCGCGTTGAAATACAGTGCTAAGTTCAAATTGCCACAGTTCGGCCAACATAGTAAAGATAAGCAGATCAAGCCTTCGACAGCTGAGAATGACGCAGAAACGGCTTCAAATAAGCCAAGTTCTACAGAGTCAGAAGCCAATAAAGCTGATTGAGCCACCTAAGCACTAAAACCAATGGCGGCTTTTAAAGCGTGGTCTAAAGATGGCTCTTGAACACGCCTTTTAAAGACTGTGCTATAAACACTGAGCAATGACGTTCGCAAACATAGAAAAGGCGCCACAGGCGCCTTTTTTGTCTCTCAAATAACAAGCTAGCCAATGCCACTCATCAGCCTTAGGCTTTTTTCGCTGATGTGCGACTCAATGGCTGCTCCTCAAGGTGCGCCACTAAAAAGACTAAAAAGCGAAACAGGGATTTAATCTTAAGATCATAATTTTTATCGGGCTCTGCCGCGACTAACTTCTGCAGTGATTTGATTCTAGCGTAAGCATTCTCGACTAAAGCGTCGTTCTCTTTACCGACATATTTATTAAACTCGGCAAATTCACCAATAAATATCAGTGTCACTTTACGGTGATTTAACGCAGTGAGTGCTGCGCCCTCTTTCAGTTTTGCCTCAAAAATACTGCATTCTAAACCGCTGGCGATCGCACTTTGCGACAAACCGCTGCTTAAGGCATCGGCCAGAAAACCCAAATTGGCTTTTAACTCGAAGGCAATCGCCTGCTTACTGGCGCTCGATTGCTGCCAGCGACTGCGTTCCTTATCGAAAATATCGTATAGTTCTTTCCAAATGCTCATGCGCTTTGCCTACCTTGCACTGAATCGCTCCCTTCGTATATAGCACTCGACTTTTTTGAAATGCTAGCGTTGTTAATACTAACGTTTTTAATACTAGCGACTGAAAGTTATCATAAATTTAAGGTTTTCTGCATAGCGCTATGATAAATAATAAGTTAAATAATGGCCTAAAAGCACATTCACGCTAAAACTAAAATCTATATAAAAAAATGGCCCGAACGAGTCGGGCCAGAGTGCAAGCCATATTCACTGTGAGAGCCATGTGAAAACTGCCTGAGTGAGAAGCAAGCTCAGTGCAAACTCATGACTAACTCACTACTCATCTAATGACATATAAAGTTAAAGCGCTTGCGATTTTTTCGCGTTATTTTTCTCGGCGGCGAGTCGACGCTGCGCTTCTTTTTTCTCACGGCGCGCTTCAATCACTTGATTCACATCGCTACCGATATGCGCTTCATTACGGGCCTTAGCCAAATTCACTTGACGTTCACGCTCAACGAAACGTTTACGCTGCTCGTCAGAAATTTTATCGATACAATGTGGGCAACTGACACCTTGCACATAGGCAGGACTCTGTTTTTCAGCTTCGGTGATTGGCATACGGCAAGCATTACATTGATCGTATTGGCCTTTCTTCAAGTCATGGTTCACTGCAACGCGGTTATCGAATACGAAGCACTCGCCTTCCCACAGGCTTTCTTCCGCTTTGACTTCTTCGAGATATTTAAGAATACCACCTTCGAGATGATACACCTCGTCAAAGCCTTGCTCTTTTAAATAAGCAGTTGATTTCTCACAGCGAATACCGCCAGTACAGAACATGGCGACCTTCTTATGTTTAGCAGGATCAAGATTCTGCTTCACATATTCAGGGAATTCTCTGAAGGTTTCAGTCACAGGATTAATAGCATTTTTGAAAGTGCCGATTTGCACTTCATAGTCGTTACGGGTGTCGACTAAAATCACGTCCGGATCAGAAATCAGCGCATTCCAATCTTTAGGCTTCACATAGGTGCCAACCACTTTAAGTGGGTCAATACCTTCAACGCCCATAGTGACGATTTCGTTTTTCAGTTTGACTTTAGTGCGGTAGAACGGCATTTCATCGTCAAATGACAGCTTGTGAACGATATTGTCTAGGCCATTTTGGCTGTTGAGCCACACTAATAACGCTTCAATAGCTTCTTGAGTGCCAGCAACTGTGCCATTGATCCCTTCACTTGCGAGGAGCAGAGTGCCTTTGATCTCGGCCTGTTCCATCATAGCAAGCAATGGCGCTCGGATAGATTCAAAATGCGGTAACGACACGAATTTATATAACGCACATACGACAACTTTAGCCATAACACCCTCTTTGCTGGCTGGAACTTAATTTCCAGTGCATAAACAAATCAATCATCTGCAGCCTTGCTGCAGATCCCAAAAATAGCGCGGAATTCTACCTGAGTCACAGCAAGATAAACACAGATAAAATACAGGGTCTTTAATTCTTTACGCACAGTGGTGAGAAAAATCATTCTATGATGGCAAATTAAGCAGAAATCCCAGTATGAAAGCGTTACCATCTGCGCCCTTTGAACATTGCATGATTGGCACGCAACATTCGCATTAGCATACTCGCGTCGTCAATAAGCATGCATAAACATGCTGACGTCAGCTTTAGTCGCATCAACTTCCACGCATGGCGCCGCACAGTAGAGGAAATCCGAATGACGCTAGTCGTCTTATACACCTTCCGCCGTTGCCCCTATGCTATGCGAGCACGTTTGGGACTCTTGTTAGCCCAATGCAATGTTGAAGTCCGTGAAATCACCCTTAAAGCCAAACCACCACAAATGCTAGCTGCCTCACCTAAGGGTACTGTGCCGGTATTAGTGCTAGCAAACGGCGAGGTGATTGCCGAAAGTCTTGAGATCATGCGCTGGGCACTCACGCAAGCAGATCCCTTAGATCTATTGTGCCAGCAAAATCCTGCTATTGAAGATAAAATGGCACAGCTTATCGCGAAAAATGATCAGCAATTTAAACCATGGCTTGACCGCTATAAATATGCCGACCGTTACCCTGAGCAAACGCAAGCTTATTATTATCAGCAGGCGAGTCATTTCCTCCTGCAACTTGAAACATGCTTAGGGCAACACCCCTTTTTAGTCGCCGATACACCTCGCCTTGCCGACTACGCAATCGTACCTTTTGTACGCCAGTTCGCCGCAGTGGATCTTAAACGTGCACTTAGTGATGATTTTCCGCGAGTCGCCGCTTGGCTAAATCGACTTATTTCGAGTGAAATATTTATTCGTGCGATGGAAAAATATGTGATCTGGGACGCTAGCCATTCTCCAACTTGCTTGTTAGGAGACGTGTAAGCCAATAAGATTTAAAGATTATTTTTATTTTATGTTATAGCCATCGGTAAAATATTCGAGTAAGGTATTTGCCACTAGGTAACTAATTTAGCTAATCGTAGCTAGACAATCTTCTCAAGAAAAGTAACCACGCCTAAAGACTCAAGGACGTGAATGATAGAACACAAGGATAAGACAGTTGGAAAATATGGATATTAATATCGTTATTATGCTTGGGGGCCTGGTGCTATTGCATTGTCTATTTGCCCTTCGGGCCTTCAAAAGTAAAGTGGATCTCAGCACCAACAAAAAGTGCTTATGGTGCCTACTAAGTCTGATACTCGGCCCTATGGGTTATTATGGTTTTCACGGTTTTATTCCCCTAGATAGAATTCTCAAAGACTAAACGGTAAAACTGAATACCTTCAAAAAGCTAGTCATCCAATTGATTTACTTATCAAATTAAGACAAAAAATAGCGCAACCTTAAGCTGCGCTATTTTATGACCCAGTTTAATCAAACAAGGCATTCAGTTAACTACAAATGACTGTGCAACAATACCGAGTCATCAGGAACTTTTTGGATCACAGGTGCTTGCCCTTCAGCCAAGGCTTGTTTATAGCTTTGATTCATTTTAAGGGCGAGATACAAATCTGGCCGGATCAAAATACCACCTTCCCCTGTCTGCATACCCGCTTGCTCAAACCAACTCAGCATCTGCCGTTTACGTCCCGCAAGCACTAAACGAACGCCACGTTTTTTAAGCAGTTGATGCAAATCAGCCAACATGGCCATCACACTTAAATCCAAATGGGTAAAACAAGGCACTGCATCAATAATGATGCAATCGACCGGCTCAGATTCCCGAATAAACTTTTCCAGCAAACGGCGCTTAAAATACGTCGCATTAAAGTAAGTTAACGGCGAATTAAAGCGATATATAAATACTCCTGGAACCGATTTAGCTTTACCCGATTCATCGACACTACGGATAACGCCCTTATGATCTAAACCAAGCACTTGATCCGTAGGCCGCATCACAGTAGCGAGGAACTGGAATAAACCCAGTAATACAGCCAAGGTTATCCCAGGGATAACCCCAATAAACAACACAGAGAACAAAGTGATACAGGCAAGTAAAAAAGCAGACCTATCCCGCACTCGTAGATTCCACAGTGACTTTAAATCGATAAGCGAGATTGAGGCAATCACCAGCACCACACCTAAGGCGGCACTGGGGATGAACTTCAAAGGCGCAGTGAAAAATAGCGCCACAACACCAATCAATACCGCCGCAATGATAGACACTAACTGGCTCTTACCACCATTGGCATCATTAACCGCAGTGCGGGAATCCGCGCCGCTCACCGCAAAACCTTGAGATATGGCTGACGCTATATTGGCTATACCTAACGCCCTGAACTCTTTATCGGCATCTATATCGTAACCGTTTTTTGCCGCAAAGCTTCGAGCCGTCAACATCATGCTCACAAAGCTCACCATGGCTAAGTTAAGCGCTGGTACCACAAGCTCACGGGCGATACCTAAATCAAATACAGGCGCTTGGAATGAAGGTAATCCTGAGGTCACTTCTCCGACGACGCTAATATCAAAGCTCGTCAGGTTAAACACCCAAACAAGGAAAGCCGCCATCGCCATTGCGCACATAGAAGCAGGCCATTGGGGACGAAACCGTTTCACTAAGGCATAAGTCGCTAGCGTCACAATCCCCATAGTCAATGTCGGCCAATGGGTTTTGGATAAGTAGGAAGGCGCACCGCTGAGGCGTTCGATTAGATAACGCTCATCGAAGGTAAAACCGAAGATTTTTGAAAACTGTCCCACGATAATGGTAATTGCAACGCCATTAAGCAACCCCATCAAAATCGGCTTTGATAGAAAATCGGCGAGCACCCCCAGCCTAAAACGACTCGCAATCAAGCACCAAAAGCCCGTCATGGCCGTCATGGTCATCACTAACTGCCAGTGCTTCATGCTATCCCCTGCAGCTAGGGGCGTGACAACCGCGGCGATAACAGCACAAGTCGCCGCATCTGGACCCACGATTAATTGTTTTGAGGTGCCAAATAGTGCGTATACCAACATTGGTAATACGCAGGAATACAAACCCACGGCAGCATTCACACCAGTGAGCTGGGCATAAGCAATCGCTACGGGTAATGCCACAGCGGCAACGGATAAGCCTGCGCGCACATCATCCCTAAGCCATTGCTTTTCATATTGTAATAATTGCGCCAATCCCGGCATAAACGAAATCAAACTAGGGAACTTCACTCGGCAACCTCCATATACACACTATCAAGATAAGCAATAAGTATAACTGAGACTGAAAATGTTCAGCTAAAAGGTCATTACCTAAAAAGCCATCAATAGTATGTTGGTTATGGCATAAAGCCAATCATTACGCGAGTGTCTTCCTCAGAATATTTATAGGCTTAGGCACTTAATTCAAGCCAAGCTAGCGTAATATCATAGGTAATGACACTAAGAGCAAGCTGCCCATAAACCAATTAAAATGGCGCTTACGTCTATCGGTATTGAGTTTCTTACTGATCGCTGCACCGACAAATACCCAAGTAAATGATGCAGGAAATCCCACTATGTTGAACATTAATACGCCAAGAAACGCACTCAACCAAAAGCCATCGCCACTTAATGTAAAAGCGCTACACAGGGTAATCGTCGACATCCAAGATTTAGGGTTAATCCATTGAAATAATGCAGCTTCAATGAGCGTCATAGGTTTTCGTCCATCATCCAAATGCGTGCTCTGCACTGGCGACGTCACTAATTTGTACGCGAGATACAGCAAATATGCTAAAGCGAAATATTTCAATACTTGGTGCAATACCGGTAATGCTTCAAACAAGGTACCGAGGCCGAATAATACCGCAAGATGTAAAGAGGTCGAACCCAAGCGGATCCCTGCAATATGTGGCACGGTACGCAGCACACCAAAATGCGCTCCAGAGCTAGCTAAGAGAATATTGTTCGGTCCGGGAGTCATTGTCATCGTCGCGCAAAACAGCGCGGTCGAGGCCATTAAAGTCCATAATTGTGGATCATAAAGCAGTGCAGTATTCATATTTCCCTTAAATTGTACGCATACATTTGTTGACATAAAAAGATGCAATAAATAATATACGGAGAATATTAGAGATCAATGGATTTATTGTCATGGGTACAATCTGGACGCCAGACCTAACGACTTTTTCAGGCCCGAAATATCAGCGCTTAGTCAGTGCCATAGAACAAGGCATTTTGCAGAAGGTGTTAACCCAAGGCAGTAAACTGCCACCGCAGCGCCGTTTAGCTGATGCCTTAGGCATCACAATTGGCACTGTGACCCGCGCCTATGCATTGGCGGAACAAAGGGGTTACGTCGAAGCACGAGTGGGAGATGGCACCTATGTCAACGCCTCCCCTGTACCTGAAATGGGTAACGTACAATTGAATATGGCGACCTGTCAGCAGCCACTCACAGATCAAATCAGCACCCTAAGCGATTGCCTCAGCCAATTAGCGAAAGACCCCACTAAATTGAGTCAGTTACTCGGTTATCGCGCCAGTCCATTAGATCAACACCAACAAGTGTTCCACCAATGGTTAAACCAACGCGGCATACAGCAAACGCCCGAGCAACTGGTCTTTACCCATGGCGGCCAGCAAGCCATTTTTGCCTGTTTGAGCGCATTTTTATCAACAGGCGATGTACTGTTACACGAGCAATACAGTTATCCAGGCGTGAGAATTTGTGCTAAACAGCTTGGTGTCACTAGCGTTGGAGTGTCCCTTACCCACGAAGGATTAGATCTGCCGCGCTTTGAAGCCCTATTACAGATCCACAACCCTAAATTAGTCTATCTCACGCTGAATAATCAAAACCCCACTTGCATTCAGTACAGTGAATCACAGCGGCAGAAAATCCTTGAATTATCAGAGCAATATCAATTCTATATCATTGAAGATGACGTGAATTATTGTTTACCTGAAGAATGGCATTCACCCCTGTGGCAATTAGCAAAACAGCTGGCGATACCACGGGTGATTTATATTTCCAGCCTGTCAAAATTGTTTTCTGGCGGCTTAAGGCAAGGTTTTATTCTGGTTCCTGACCCCCTTATCGCCCAAGTGCGACTCGCTATTCATAGCCAATGCTGGATGGTGTCGCCGCTGAATATTGAAATAGCCTGTCAGTTGATAAAGAAAGGTCATATCACTGCAGAACGAGATACGCTCGTACGTCAACGCCAACGTCACTGTATCGCCATGGGCGAACGACTGGGATTAACCCAAACTTGGCGAGGGTTAAACGGTTGGATACAACTGCCAGAAGATATCAAAGCCCATCATCTCGTTACCGCACTGGCCGCAAAAGGCATATTAGTCCGTAATGGTGATGACTTTAATTGCCATGATAATTTTATCCGCTTGAGCCTTGGTGGCGCCGAAAACGACACTCAATTCAATCTCGCGGTTGAATGCATAGAATCGACCATACGTTCCTTAGTGCAAAATGCTTATTCAGTGGTGTAAAAGCGCTTAAAGACCATTAAGCTCTGCCAATTTTTATGCGCCATTTCAGATGAAGTTAATTCACACAAAATGGCGAATTTTGTAGAAGAGTGAATAAAAAAGCGCCAGTATAGCATACATGCTACTGGCGCTGGTGTTACTGACAAGCTTGATGAACTATCGGTGAGCCATTAGCTATAACTTACTAGTGCACCACTATTTAATTTTAAGTTGGTAAACACTTGTGGTGCCACTGACTTCATTGCCTATGATTAACAAAGGATTACCGTTAGGGCTTTTATCGGCACTGACAAATTTCATCCCTTCTGGTCCCAAATCACCCGCCAATGTTGCATCACCTTTGACTGCACCTGTAGCGGTATCGACAACGAAGTCAGCTTCAAAATCACGGTTCACAACATAGTCGACAAAATGCACATCAAAAGGATTAGTCACGTCATAGATCATAAAGCCAGAGGTACGTTCTAAACCAACAAAGGCATATAGTCGTTGACCAATTTGGCCTAGGGCTAAAGCTTCTGGCTCTGGCCCCTTGTCATCGCTGCGACTATCACCTTTATTTTCTTCGTTGTTATTGTTGAACTTATCCCCCAGTAGTGCGGCGGTAATACGTTCAAAATCACTGCCACTGTCAAACACTTGCTGACCATCAGCATTCCAAATCGAGAATGAACGAGCACCAAAGCTCACGACTTTGTCGTAGTCGCCATCCTTATCATCGTCCCCCATGCTCTTCGTTACCTTAAGACGCGCTAATTGGGTTTTATCTTTTGCGGCGGCAAATTGTGGGTGATTCGGGTCGAGCACTAAATCCCCTGCGCGGGCTTCTTCCGAAAAAGCCGCATAGTCACGGGAGTCACCTTCATTCGCAGTCACAATAAAGTCAGTGTTATTCCAACGGTAGCTAGCAAGGGTATCGGGTTGATACATACCGTACACCCCTGTGTAGCTTTGCAGGTTAACAAGATTATCTTTGTCACTCGCATCAATTTTATTCACACCAAGCCCGTAATCTTTGAGGCCTAGCGGTAAAATCTTCGAGACTTTCGCATTGGCGATATCAATCACGGCAATAGCATTGTTCTCTTGTAAACTGACAAATGCACGGCGGTTATCTTGGCTAATGGCGATATATTCAGGTTCTAAATCCTGCGCCACACTCGCCATTGGACCATTAATTTTAATGTCAGCGGTGATTTCACTTGCACGCGCACCGCCCTGATTAAACACACTAAAATCTATGATGGTCGCAGTAGCTGCGGGCTTACCGTCAGTAATCGCAATAAGCGCAACACTGCCTTCAGGATCTAAGGTATAAGCAGGATTAGGTTCGCCTTCATTGGCCACGAGTAAGGTTTTACCGTCGTGGGTGAACACCACATTATCGGGTAAAGCACCGACTTCGACGGCGCTGATAAACTGCGGAGCATCTGTGCCGTTAAGTTGATAAAAAGCCACAAAACCATTGGCTTGGGTTTTATTGCCTGCAGCGTCACCACGCTCAATGGCAGCCGCTAACAAGTTGCCTGAAATACTCACGCTGTTAACGCTACCCATAAAGGTTTGACCCACATCCTTAGCAACATCGAGTTCTGCTAATTTGTCGAGATTATTCAATGCTAAAGGATCTGTGGCGTTTGATGAAGTCGCTAATAAGCTGCCATCGATAATATCAACTTTGCCGCTGATCGCATTAACCACAAAAATACGGTTTGAAGCACTATGATATTCAACAATTTCGGCGGCACTTAAGCCATAAACGCCAGTCTGATGACGACCAATTAACTCAGCTTTTAAGCTTGCAGTTTGTGGCTGGCAAACATATTGGGTTTGCGCGACTGCAATTTCACTGTTATCCAATTGTCCATTATGGTTGGCATCTAATCCGGTATCGATACGCTGACCACCAGCGGGACAATTTGCATCACCGATAGTTAATACGGTCACTTTAACCAGTGAATTTAAGCCGTTGTCGCCTTTATCACCTGCTGCGCCATCATCACCGCTGCAAGCACCGAGTAATAAGCTCGCCATAATGGCGGCTGCAAGCGGGAGTCGTTGTGTTTTCATCGTGTCATTCCTGAATATTTTATTTTTAGTAGGGTGAAGCTAAAGCCCACTAAATTAGTCAGCATAAAAGACACCTAGATGACAAAGCAGTGACACTCAGATGACAACTAACACTTTTGAATGAAGCATATTGGAGGATAACGGCTCGAGCCGCCAAGGTTATGCCTCGATTATCGAGACTTGCTACTTAGTTACAATTTAATCGGTAAAATACGGTAAAGAAATCATCGCAAAGATTGGTTTATTTGTCCTAGCGCTTTACTATGCTATTGCTTAATGCCTTACCGTGAAAATTGATCGAAGCACAATTCACTTTCCCCCAAACACTGCCAATTAGTGCAAGATGCTGGCTAAAAATGGACGGATTAGAGTGAATTGTCCTAGTACAATTTAAACCACGCCGCATAACCCTGAGAAATACGCTTTCAATTCTTTCGCCACCCGAGGTAACAGTGGACCCACAATCACAACCTTCTGCCCATAACGGTAGACGTATACCGAATTTAGCACTGCTTATTCCCATGCTAGCGGCGATTGTCGCGATCACACCATTGGCCATCGACATGTACTTACCTGCGATGTCGACATTGGCCCTTAGTTTTCATACCGATATCACAACAGTGCAACAGTCCCTGAGTATCTACTTAGCAGGTTATGCACTGGGCATGTTGTGTTTCGGTCCCTTAGCTGACCGCATTGGCCGTCGCCCTATGGTGATAATGGGGCTGAGTGGCTTTATGCTAACCAGTTTACTGATTGGTTTTGCTGGTCAAGTCGAAGTCTTTCTTGGGCTACGCTTTTTGCAGGCCTTTATCGGCGCAGCAGCGACTGTGGTGGTGCCGGGATACATCAAAGAAGTCTATGGCGACAATACCGCCAAAGGTATGTCTTACGTGAGTTTAATCATGATGTTAGCGCCATTACTGGCACCTAGCATTGGCAGCGTGATCCTCGAGCTCGGTGATTGGCATTTAATCTTCTTCATTCAATCTGCCTATGCCGCAACCCTGTTATTACTCGTGCTGTTTGCGCTAAAAATGCCCAGCGATAAAGATATGGATACTCGCAGCCAAAAATCGTTTCTTGGTGCCTATGCGACCGTATTTTCCCGACCTGGCGTTAAGTTGAACATTGCCAGCGGCGTGTTAACGTCTTTTGCGTTTTTCTGTTATCTCACCGCATCACCCTTCGTTTATATGGAAGTCTTTGCCTTAGATAAATCCTATTTTGCCATCTTGTTTAGCACCAACGTTGGCGCCTTGATGTTGGCCAATATCATTAATACTCGCATTGTCGGCCGCTATGGTTCGCTGCGTATGTTGCACGTATCGACCTTTTTTGGCGCTATTGCGGGAGCTGGTTTATTAACCGTCAACCTACTGGATATGAGCTATCATTTTACCGTGATCATGCTTATTCCTTTGATGGGCAGCCTAGGGGTGATGTCGGTCAACGCCGATGCGATAGTGCTGATGAAGTTCAAACAAGAAACCGGAACGGCAACGGCGGTTATTGGCACCTTAAGATTTGGCTGTGGCGCGTTAGCGGGGCCATTATTAGCGGTGTTCTATGATGGCACAGCAGTGCCCTTCTCTGCCCTCATGTTAGGCTCTATTGTGTTAGTCGGTATTTGCCAATTTAATCGTCCAAAGCATCAAATACAGCCGACGATTTAAGGATCTATTTTTAAGAAATCATGGATGCCAATGCCACATCGGCAACACATGTTTGATCGCGTGAAAACAGCGCATTGGCTTTTTGTAGCAAATAAGTAATATTTAATCGCAACAGTTAAGTATCTGCTTATCTAACGTCCCACACCAAAACGGCACTTTTAGTGCCGTTTTTGCTTTTTAAGCATCTAACAATCTGAAAAATATAAAATAAGCCCATAAATCAGCCTAGATTACTTAGCGATTCCAGCAAGTTATCCAGCCATTCAAACGTGAAATTGTTTCAAGTTGGTTATTTTTTACATAAAAGGCTTGAAATGTTGTTTTTTTTGAATATGATGAAATTCTGTTCATTGCAACAGTTGCTGCATCCTAAGGATGAATCACTTGTCTTCTACGAAGTCAGTTCAGCATTTCGGAGTCTGAATTACCCTTCAGGCTTAATTTTTAGAGCGATTACCGTCGCTGTAACAAAATACTGTTTACCGTAACGGTACTATGCAATAGGAGTTCCACATGGAGATGTTATCCGGCGCCAGCATGATAGTGCGTTCTTTGATTGATGAAGGCGTAAAGCACATTTTTGGCTATCCTGGCGGTTCAGTTTTAGATATCTACGATGCCCTGCACGTTATCCCAGGTATTGAACACATACTCGTTCGCCACGAACAAGCCGCCGTACACATGGCCGATGGCTACGCCCGTGCTACGGGTAAAGTGGGCGTGGTATTAGTCACTTCAGGACCCGGTGCCACCAACGCGATTACCGGTATTGCCACCGCCTATATGGACTCTATTCCCCTCGTGGTATTATCGGGTCAAGTACCGAGCAACCTTATCGGTAATGACGCCTTCCAAGAATGCGATATGATCGGCATCTCTCGTCCAGTGGTCAAACATAGCTTTTTAGTTAAAGATCCCACTCAAATCCCTGAAACGATAAAAAAAGCCTTTTATATTGCCTCTACCGGCCGTCCTGGGCCTGTGGTCGTCGACCTGCCAAAAGATTGCTTAAACCCAGCGCTGCTGCACGAATATATTTATCCCGAAAGCGTGAAAATGCGCTCATACAACCCGACAACCTCGGGGCATAAAGGACAGATCCGTCGTGGACTACAGGCACTATTAGCGGCTAAAAAGCCTGTGCTCTATGTCGGTGGCGGCGCCATTATCTCGGGTTGTGATAAGCAAATTTTACAATTAGCTGAGAGATTGAATATTCCCGTGGTCAGCACACTTATGGGACTCGGGGCTTTTCCAAGTACCCACAAAAACAGCCTAGGCATGCTAGGGATGCACGGTCGCTACGAAGCCAACATGACTATGCATAACTGCGATTTGATCTTCGGTATTGGTGTGCGCTTCGACGATAGAACCACTAATAATGTGGAAAAATATTGCCCGAACGCGACCATTTTGCACATAGATATCGATCCCTCGTCTATTTCAAAAACTATCCACGTCGACATTCCCATCGTAGGGTCGGCCGACAGTATTTTAGACAGCATGTTGACACTGTTAGATGAATCGAACGAGCACAATGACAACGATGCCATTGCCACTTGGTGGAATGATATTGAGCAATGGCGCGGCCGCGATTGTCTGGCCTATGACAAAAACAGTGGTCGCATCAAACCACAGCAAGTGATTGAAACCTTGTATAAGCTGACCAATGGCGATGCCTATGTCGCCTCTGATGTTGGCCAGCACCAGATGTTTGCCGCCTTGTACTATCCGTTCGATAAGCCGCGCCGCTGGATCAACTCAGGGGGTCTAGGCACCATGGGGTTCGGCCTACCCGCCGCAATGGGGGTTAAAATGGCGATGCCTGATGCCACGGTTGTCTGTGTCACGGGTGATGGTTCAATCCAGATGAACATTCAAGAGCTTTCGACCGCGCTGCAATATGATACGCCGGTTAAAATTATCAACTTAAACAATCGTTTCCTTGGCATGGTTAAACAATGGCAGGACATGATTTACTCTGGCCGTCACTCACATTCCTATATGGATTCAGTACCCAATTTTGCCCAAATTGCCGATGCCTATGGCCATGTAGGTATGACGATAAGCGATCCCGCCGAACTTGAGTCAAAAATGGCAGAAGCGCTGGCGATGAAAGACAGACTGGTCTTTATCGACATCATGGTGGATGAAACTGAGCACGTGTATCCTATGCTGATCCGCGGCGGTGCGATGAATGAAATGTGGCTGACTAAGACGGAGAAATGCTAATGCGTCGAATTATATCTGTATTATTAGAAAACCAATCCGGCGCCCTATCTCGTGTGGTCGGTTTGTTTTCGCAGCGCGGTTATAACATTGAAAGTTTAACAGTGGCGCCAACGGACGATATCACACTGTCGCGGCTTAACATCACGGTCGTTGCCGACGAAATGGTGTTAGAGCAAATAGAGAAGCAGCTACATAAACTCATCGATGTGTTAAAAGTTTCGAATATTACCGAGTCTGCTTATATTGAACGCGAATTAGCCCTTATCAAGGTCCGCGCCCAAGGCGAGTTTAGGGAAGAAGTTAAACGGATGGCGGACATTTTCCGCGGCCAAATTGTCGATGTCACCGCCAATTTATATACCATCCAAATGGTCGGCACATCAGAGAAACTCGATGCGTTTATCCATGCTCTAGGTGAAGTGACTAAATTGGTCGAAGTCTCTCGCTCCGGCGTGGTGGGTTTGGCTCGCGGCGAAAAGGCCATGAAAGCGTAACTTTCTCACGGAAATCTCGTGGACATTTTTTGCGTAAACACAAAAACATCAAGGGGAGCATTATGCTCCCCTTGTTTTTAGGTGGTTACCGCAGTGTCAATTATGACTGGCTGTCTAGCAAGCGCGATGAAGTGATCTCGATTTTGCGTGGTTTCAACGCTTCAGGGATTTCACGCACTAAATCAATATTGAGTAAGCCATTTTCTAAACTTGCGCCGAGCACAGTGACATAGTCTGCCAGTTGGAAAGTGCGCTCAAAACCGCGTTCCGCTATGCCTTGGTATAAATATTTACGCTCGGTTTGGCTTTCAGCTTTATTGCCTTTCACCAGTAATTTCTCACCTTCACTGCTGATCTCAAGTTCATTCATTGAGAATCCGGCCACGGCCATAGTAATGCGATAGCGATTTTCGCCTAATAATTCAATGTTATATGGGGGATAGCCAGTATTGCCATTATTAGCGGCGGCATGTTCTGCCAGCTGAGCTAAACGGTCAAAACCAATGGCACTACGGTACAGGGGAGCTAGATCATAATTACGCATATTCATATCCTTGTCTTAAGCAATATGGAGAATTGGCGGACGGTTTTCACGATGAAAACGCTTGCAGAGTCTGCCGAGTTAAATCTTCTGTCCTTACGGCACAGAATTCACACTAGGATCCTCATAGAGCGATCCTGAAATAGATATAAGGACGGAAGGGAAAATTTCAAGCAAGAAAATTTAAAAAATGCGCAGAATTTAACAAGACCAATAAAAAAGGAGCCTAGGGCTCCTTTTTCAGTCTTAGCATCGAATTAACGAGTGCGTGGACACAGTTCTTCAGCACTGAAGAAGTAAGCAATTTCACGAGCAGCAGATTCAACGGCGTCAGAGCCATGAGCTGCGTTTTCGTCGATGCTTTCTGCGAAATCGGCACGGATAGTACCTGGAGCCGCTTGAGCTGGGTTAGTTGCACCTAAAATTTCACGGTGAGCTAAAACAGCGTTTTCGCCTTCTAATACTTGGACCATGATTGGACCAGAAGTCATGAATGCAACCAGAGCACCGAAGAAACCGCGCTCGCTATGCTCAGCATAGAAACCTTCGGCTTGTTCTTTAGTCAGGTGAAGCATTTTAGCTGCAACGATCTTAAGACCAGCAGTTTCAAAACGATTGTAGATAGCACCGATGTGGTTTTTTGCAACAGCATCTGGCTTGATAATAGAAAATGTGCGTTCGATCGCCATAATAACTAGCTTCCTTTGTCAGCAAGTTTAAAAAATTCGCGCGGATTATACGAAATTTAAAAGCTAAATCCTATCTTTATAGCAAATTAGTCTGAGATATTGCGCACATTCGCTTTATTCGTAATCAGCTTGATCACGCAAAATACCCCGCTAGGAGGATAAATCCTTAGCAGGGTTCATTAACTCATTAAAAAATGGGATTATTTTTTGTTTTTTGCCCAAATACCAGCCCATGCAATTAAAGCGACTAAAATGACTGCGGGAGCAAGATCTAACAAGTGATGGAATAAACCAACACCGCCATGACCTGGATGAGCCCAAGCCATTGAAGGGACAAGCATACATAACAATACAAGCAAAAGTTTCATGTGAACATCCTTGCAGTTGCGATAATAAAGTTAAGCCATATAAATGCCTTAACCAATATACAACAAATTACGATATCCACTGAAAATGAACTTGACTGTGATCAAACTCTCGCCAAATATTCTCTGCGCCACTGCAAATACGTGAGATAAATCACCTTAGTTAATCTTCTGAAGGACAAGATGCCTCACATAAAAAGCCGGACTACAACTGTGCTCACTACTTTTCATCAATCCAACACTGCTGAATTGCTTCCAGTATTTTTTCATTGCAATGCTTAGGATCATCAGCAAAATCATTCAAAGCTAACACCCACTCATACAGTTGGGTGAAATGCAGTTGAGTAGGATTAACCTCTGGGTGTGCTTCGAGTAATTCCAACGCAATATCTAACGAATCTATCCAAGTTAATGTCATCGTTTTCCCCTATTCGGTTCGCTTGAATGGGTAAGCTAGTGCTTAACGCCGTTACCCATAAGGAGGTGAATCAAGTGTTGATATTCCGTAGTCAATACTCGACACCAAGGGTGCTAACCCTGTGCTTGCGTCACCTTTTTTACTTTAATCGCATTTTTTTCAACAAAATCAATAATAGCACCCGCCACATCTTTCGTGGTGGCGCCTTCAATCCCCTCAAGCCCTGGTGAGGAGTTCACTTCCATGATCACTGGACCGTGGTTTGAGCGTAACAAATCAACCCCTGCCACATTCAATCCCATCGTCTTCGCCGCACGAATAGCTACAGAGCGCTCTTCAGGAGTCAGTTTGACTAAACTCGCCGTGCCACCACGGTGCAAATTAGAGCGAAACTCACCGGGCATAGCTTGACGTTTCATGGCGGCAATCACTTTATCGCCGAGCACAAAACAGCGAATGTCTGCGCCGTTGGCTTCTTTGATATATTCCTGCACCATGATGTTGGCTTTAAGGCCCATAAAGGCTTCAATCACACTCTCAGCCGCTTTGCGGGTCTCGGCTAATACCACGCCAATGCCTTGGGTGCCTTCGAGTAATTTAATCACCAGAGGCGCGCCACCCACCATATCAATTAAGTCTGGAATATCACTCGGTTTATTGGCAAAACCGGTAATAGGCAAACCAATACCGCGGCGTGACATCAGCTGCATAGAACGCAATTTGTCCCGTGAGCGGGAAATTCCAACTGAATCATTTAAGGCATAGACGCCCATCATCTCAAATTGGCGCAACACCGCCGAACCATAAAAGGTAATCGACGCCCCAATACGGGGGATCACGGCATCAAATCCAGGTAACTCTCGCCCGCCAATGTGGATACTCGATTGCCGCATGTTGATATTCATATAACATTCAAGGGGATTGATTACGTGTACTTCATGACCACGTAATTGAGCCGCTTCAACGAGTCGCTTCGTTGAATATAACTCTGGCCCTTGCGATAAAATCGCTATTCTCATTTGGTCTCCGGCAACCATTAATTTTGAGCGCATAATACGCCTGCGCAAGGATAAATCAAACAACTAGAGGCATAGACAAGATTAGTTGCACAAATGCTCAACGCCAAAAGCAAAAAACCAGTCACGTGGACTGGTTTTAATCATTATCGAAGCAATATTAATTGCCTTCGCTAACCATGTTAACCGTGTATTTAGGGATCTCAATCACCATGTCAGTGTCGACCACTTTAGCCTGACAAGATAGACGGCTTTCGGGCTCGAGTCCCCATGCTTTGTCTAACATGTCATCTTCTAGCTCATCACTTGGCTCAAGATCATTAAAGCCTTCACGCACGATACAGTGACACGTCGTGCAAGCACAGGACTTTTCACAGGCATGCTCGATATTGATGCCATTACGCAGCGCAACATCGAGAATGGTCTCACCAACATTCGCCTCAAGCACAGCGCCATCAGGGCACAACTCGGCATGGGGAAGAAAGACTAATTGGGGCATTACATCACCTATATGTTGTCGATCGACTGGCCTTTAAATGCCACTCGAATAGAATTATCCATACGTCTGGCAGCAAAATCTTGGGTTTGCTCATCCAGTTTTTCAATCGCGAGTTTAATCGCATCGGCATCATCGCCCGTAGCCACTTGGGCCACATTGGCCATAGTAGCATCAATCTGCCCACGCTCATCGGCATTCAGCAAATCGCCATCCTTCGCTAACGCTGCATGTAAAGACTCGAGTACCCTCGCCGCCTCCACTTGCTGCTCAGCCAGCATACGACGACCGATATCGTCTTTAGCATACTTCATCGAATCTTTCAGCATAGTGGCAATTTCAGTATCCGATAAACCAAAAGACGGCTTAACTTGAATACTAGACTGCACGCCGGTGGATTTCTCCATCGCCGTCACGCTAAGTAAACCATCAGCATCTACTTGGAATGTCACCCGAATGTGCGCAGCGCCTGCAGCTAACGGCGGAATACCCTTTAAGGTAAAACGCGCCAGTGAGCGGCAATCGGCAACGAGCTCACGCTCGCCCTGCACCACATGGAATGCCATGGCCGTTTGACCATCTTTAAAGGTGGTAAATTCCTGCGCCCGTGCAACCGGAATCGTGGTATTACGCGATACCACTTTTTCCACTAAGCCGCCCATGGTCTCTATGCCTAATGACAAAGGGATCACATCGAGCAATAACAAATCCGATTCGGGTTTGTTACCCACTAAAATGTCGGCTTGAATGGCCGCACCAATGGCGACAACACGATCAGGATCGATAGACGTCAGGGGTGGTTTACCGAAGAAAGCTTCGACCTGTTCACGCACTAATGGCACGCGCGTTGAACCGCCAACCATCACAGTTTCAAGCACTTCATCCGTCGTCACGCCCGCATCACGCAGGGTACGGCGACAGCTGGCAATCGTCTTTTTCACCAATGCCGTAATCATGGCATCAAATTCAGCTTTAGTAACGATTTGCGTCAGTTCAGTACCATCGGCAAGGATCACTTTTGCTTCAGTTTCTGCAGCATCCGTTAAGGCTTCTTTGACTCGACGCGATTCAATCAACAGTTGACGGCTTAATTGTGAGTCGATGTCGCTAAGCTGCCACACTTGTTGCATATGTGCTTGCAGTAAATGATCGAAATCATCGCCACCAAGCGCTGAGTCACCACCGGTGGCTAACACTTCGAATACACCGCGATTCAAGCGCAAAATAGAAATATCAAAAGTGCCGCCACCTAAATCATAGATGGCAATCACGCCCTCTTGCTTAGAATCTAAGCCATAGGCAATCGCAGCAGCCGTCGGTTCATTCAACAAACGTAGCACTTTAACACCCAGCAAAGCTGCGGCATCTTTTGTGCCTTGGCGCTGAGCATCGTCGAAATACGCAGGCACAGTGATCACCACACCTTGCAGTTCGCCGCCTAAGGTTTTTTCAGCGCGGGCGATCAGCGGGCGTAAAATCTCCGCAGACACTTGCACGGGATTCACTTGGCCTTGGGGAGTCACAAATAAAGGTAAACCGTTTTCGCTTTCGGCAAACTCGTAGGGCAATAATTGCTCGCCAGCTTGAATATCCGCTAGGCTGCGGCCCATAAAACGCTTTACCGAAACGATCGTGTTTTGCGGATCCTGCGCCGAACTCAACGCCGCAAGTGCGCCGACTTCGACTGAATCTTGGGTATAACGCACGATAGAAGGTAATGAATGCTGTCCAAGTTCGTCCGGCAGGGTTGCCGTCTCTCCACTTCGAACGGCCGCCACCAAAGAATTGGTCGTACCTAAATCGATGCCAACGGCAAGTCTATGTTGGTGCGGCGCGGCACTTTGACCGGGCTCAGCTATCTGCAAAAGGGCCATATATATCCAACTTAGTAATGCCAACTCAAGCGTACTTGAGTCAGCAAAGTAACATAAACACGGAAAATCAATCTAACAGAGCGTCTTCGACTCTGGTCAACTCGTCGTGTAATTTTGCCATAAATTTGAGTTTGCGAACTTGATCTGCCGCTAACAATGCATCTTCAGCCTGCTCACTGGTTAACAGTTGAGTCAATTGCTGAGTGAGTTGCGCGCGGTACTGCGCAAACGATTGATATAGCTCGTCAATACTCGCTTGAGGATCGGCACTATCGCGTATATCTTCTAACGCCTCGCGCCATTCCATTTGCTGCATCAAGAAGCCAGTATCTTTCACTGTCGTGGTTTCATGGCTTAATTCAATACCACGCAGCGATAACATATGCTCGGCGCGGCGAATGGGATCTTTTAAGGTTTGAAAACCATCATTGACTTGCGCCGTGCGCTGCACCGACAGCAATTTTTGCTGATCAGTATCATTGGCAAATTTATCGGGATGAACCGCCCGTTGCAGTTCGCGATAGCGTTCTGCAAGTAAGGCGGTATCAATATCGAAGGCAGGGGAAAATTTAAACAGCTCGAAATAATTCATGCGTCAACTTTAGCGGTTAAACAGTGAAACTCTCACCACAACCACACTCACCTTTTGCGTTAGGATTATTAAATTGGAAGCCTTCATTCAGCCCTTCTTTAACAAAATCCAGCTCGATCCCTTGAAGATAGATAAGGCTCTTGGCATCTATGATGATTTTCACATCTTCGATATCAAACACTTCATCGTCATCATTTAAAGAATCAACGAACTCAAGTACATAAGCCATACCAGAACAGCCTGATGTTCTTAAGCCGAGACGCAGGCCTACACCTTTGCCTCGGTTGACTAAGAAAGATCTGACACGATCGGCTGCCGCTGGGGTCATTGTAATCGCCATCTTAACTCCAGATGTTACTTAGCTTGTTTCGATTTGTACTCGTCGATAGCAGCTTTAATGGCATCTTCAGCCAAAATTGAACAGTGGATCTTCACTGGTGGCAATGCCAATTCTTCAGCGATATCCGTGTTTTTGATCGCCGCAGCTTGTTCGATAGTCTTGCCTTTAACCCACTCAGTTACCAGTGAGCTAGACGCAATCGCGCTACCACAACCGTAGGTTTTGAACTTAGCGTCTTGAATGATGCCATCAGCACCAATTTTCAACTGAAGTTTCATCACGTCACCGCAAGCAGGCGCGCCTACCATACCGGTCACGACCGAAGGATCGTTTTTATCAAAAGAACCAACGTTACGTGGATTCTCATAATGATCTATCACTTTTTCACTGTAAGCCATGGTACTGCTCCAAAATTATCTATTGTAAAGGTCAGAATTAATGATGTGCCCACTGAACTTGGTTCAGGTCGATCCCATCTTTAAACATTTCCCACAAAGGAGACATTTCTCTTAATTTATCAATAGATTGAGTAATAACTTCGATAGCGTGATCGATTTCTTCTTCGGTTGTGAAACGGCCGATTGAGAAACGAATCGAGCTATGGGCCATTTCATCATTTAAGCCAAGCGCACGTAATACGTAGCTAGGCTCTAGGCTGGCTGAGGTACAAGCCGAACCCGATGAAACCGCTAAATCTTTCAGTGCCATCATTAACGACTCACCTTCAACATAGTTGAAGCTGACGTTGAGGCTACCGCTAACACGCTCAATCGCATCACCATTGATATAGGTTTCTTCAATGTGCTTGATGCCATTCCATAATTTGTCACGTAATGCACCGATACGAGCGTCATCAGAGGCCATTTCCGCTTTTGCGATTGCAGCAGCTTCACCTAAACCTACGATTTGATGCGTTGGTAACGTACCGCTACGCATACCACGCTCATGACCACCACCGTGCATTTGCGCTTCTAGGCGAATGCGAGGCTTACGACGAACATATAGTGCGCCGATACCTTTAGGGCCATACATTTTGTGGCCAGAAATCGAGATCAAATCCACTTTAGTGGCTTGCACATCAATAGGCACTTTGCCTGCACTTTGCGCTGCATCCATGTGGAAAATAATGCCCTTTGAACGGCATAGCTCACCGATTGCATCAATATCGTGGATAACACCGATTTCGTTGTTCACGTGCATAATGCTGACAAGGATAGTGTCGTCACGCATCGCTGCTTCTAAACGTTCCATCGGAATGATGCCGTTAGCCGCAGGCTCTAAATAAGTCACTTCGAAACCTTCACGCTCTAATTGGCGACAAGTATCGAGAACCGCTTTATGTTCAGTCTTACTGGTGATGATGTGCTTGCCTTTCTTGTGATAGAAATGAGCAACACCTTTTATCGCTAAGTTGTTCGATTCCGTCGCGCCAGAGGTAAACACAATTTCGCGGTGATCGGCGTTAATTAACTCGGCAACTTGGTTGCGAGCAATATCCACCGCTTCTTCGGCTTGCCAGCCGTAGCGGTGTGAACGTGAGGCCGGATTACCAAAGATGCCGTCCATTGTCATGCATTGGAACATCTTTTCCGCGACTCTAGGATCAACAGGCGTGGTGGCGGCATAATCTAAATAGATAGGAAGCTTCATAACACACTCCGTACTGAGCAGTCTCTGGTAGAGGCTACATACAACGTACAAAAATTATTTTTATATATAACAAAGTGCCGCTATAAACTGACTCTTTGTTCCTTTTGCATAGTGTCTTGCTTAAGTGAGATAAATTGCACATCTCGCTTCTGCATCAAGCCGGCAAGACTGATACCATCTAAAAAATCGGAAATTTGTTTGCTTAAATCGCCCCAAAGTGAATGGGTTAAGCAGCGAGTTCCACTCTGACAGTTGCCAAGTCCTTGGCAACGAGTCGCATCGACAGACTCGTCTACAGCATGGACAACCATGCCGACTGAAATATCATTGGCTTCTAGACCTAAGCGATAACCACCGCCCGGTCCACGTACACTGGCAACTAAACCGTGTTTTCTTAGCTTAGCGAAGAGTTGTTCCAGATAGGAAAGCGAAATCCCTTGTCTTTCAGAGATATCCGCTAAGGGAACTGGTCCCGATGCTGAGTGGATTGCCACATCTAGCATAGCGGTTACTGCATAACGACCTTTTGATGTAAGTTTCATAACTACCATAGCTCCCGAACAGGTATGCATTATTTCAACATACCCGAGTAATTCAGTCAAGTATTAAAACCTACTAAAACACTCAAGTATATGAGTGTGCACATAACCAATACCCTTTCATCTTGGTGGGGTATTTAACCTTTTTCTAGGCTAAGATTCAATGCTAAAGCGCCAATTAATCGACATCTAGCACGATATAAACGCAGGATAAAAGTGATCTCGGTACTATGGTGCGCTCAAACTCAGGTTTGATCACAATATGCGCCTTTACAACAGGATGAGCTAAAGTAAAACGCTAAACGAGACCCTTGTGAGGGTCAGCCCTTAAGCAAGTTAGACCGCTAAGTTAAACCATTTCGTTAAAACTTAGATACTCGGATCAAACTCATCTAATGCACTATGGCGTTTTTCCGCCGCCGCTTTTTCTGCATCATTAAACTCGCCCATATCAAGCTCTGGCAGCTTTTCAGTGCAGACATTGCCACCCAGCCCTTGAATGGCTTGACACAACTCTTGAACTTTCGAGTCCATCAAATGCATGTGATCGAGCATCTGCCCTATTGCATTGGCCACCGGATCGGGATTATCCGGTGATACCGCGTACGCATCGAAGCCATATTTTTTTGCCATCGCGCTGCGGCGTTCAGTTTTCTCTTTCGATTGCGGTGACGGTGTAGCCACCACGCGCCCAGGAATCCCCACAACCGTGGTATCTTTGGGCACATCTTTCACCACAACAGAATTAGAACCCACACGCGCACCATCGTGCATGGTAATAGGACCGAGGATTTTTGCCCCTGCGCCCACCACCACGTTATTGGCTAACGTAGGGTGACGTTTCCCCGCCTGCCAGGTGGTTCCACCAAGCGTGACACCGTGATAAAGGGTGCAATCATCACCAATCTCAGCCGTTTCACCTATCACAACGCCCATACCGTGGTCGATAAAAAATCGATGACCTATGGTTGCCCCAGGATGGATTTCTACACCCGTCAACCAACGGGAAAAAGTCGATAAACAACGTGCCGTTAAGCGCCAATCGCGCTTCCATAGCTTATGGCTTATCCGATGCAACCAAATGGCATGCATGCCCGGATAGTTAACCAAGATCTCAAACGCGCTGCGCGCCGCAGGATCACGGTGATATATAGATTCAATGTCTTCTTTTAGCCTAGCTATCACGCCCATTGTTTATCCCTTTGCAGTCATTCTATACGGTGATTATTGATGATGAGGATTTGGCTATTTATCTTTAGAACCAGTGACTTTATCAATAGAGGTCAAGATTCCCCTGAGGATATTCATCTCCTGACTCTCAATCCGCGCACGACTAAACAAGCGGCGCAGTTTCATCATCACTTGTCCGGGATGATTCTTAATGATAAATCCGGTTGATAGCAGCGTCGTCTCAAGGTGTGCAAAGAAACGTTCCTGATCGGCGGCCAAGGGATACTCGGTTAGCTCTTCTTCGGCCACTTCTTTTTGTGCGAGGTGGGCAACACGGGTTTCATAACAAATGATTTGTACGGCTTGTGCAAGATTGAGCGAGCTGTATTCAGGATTCGCAGGAATCGCCACATGATAAGTACACTGTTGCAACTCTTCATTACTTAAGCCGTGGTTCTCACGGCCAAATACTATGGCAACGGGGCCTTTAAGTGCCTCGGTCGCTAATTTAACCCCTGCTTCTCTTGGCTCTAACATTGGCCAGTCTAAGGTTCGGCTGCGTGCGCTGGTTGCAATCACGAGACTGCAATCAGCAATCGCTTCAGCGAGTGAATCCACTTTCACAAGATGTTTCAGAATATCCGATGCACCCGCGGCTAATGCAATGGAATGCCCATCGGGTTCAACACGCGGTTCTGCAAGGTACAGATTTGACAGACCCATAGTCTTCATCGCTCTGGCAGTGGAACCAATATTGCCGGGGTGCGAAGTCCCCACTAAAACCACTCGAATATTACTTAGCATGAAACAACTTAATTTAATTCATAAAACGTTGGGGACGAATATTATCACAGCCATTGCCGAATGCTTATATGAAAATCGGTATTTGATATAACTATCAAATCGAGTATAATGCCGCCCGCTATTTTAACGTTCTTTAACATCCAGGGGATTGCAATGCATCCGATGCTGACGATTGCTGTACGCGCTGCCCGCGCGGCCGGCCAAAATATTATGCGCGCCTATACCGAACTTGACCGTATTGAAGTCAGTTCAAAAGGTATCAACGATTTTGTTACCAGTGTAGACAAGGAAGCAGAAGCGACTATTACTTACCAAATTCGTAAATCTTACCCTGATCACACTATCGTGGGTGAAGAGAAAGGCGAAAACCGCGGTGAGAATAACGACTACGTTTGGATAGTTGACCCTCTGGATGGCACTAACAACTTTGTTAGAGGCATTCCCCACTTCGCGATTTCTATCGCTCTGCAACATAAAGGTAAAACTGAAGTTGCGGTTGTTTACGATCCTGTCCGTGAAGAACTCTTTACCGCCGTCCGTGGTAAAGGCGCAAAACTCAATGATTTCCGTTTGCGTGTTACCAACGTGAATGAATTAGCGCCTACCATGATTGGTACTGGCTTCCCATTCAAGGCGCGTCAACACACTGAAACTTATATGGCTATTTTCGGCGAAGTCTTCGGCCAATGTGCTGACTTACGTCGCGCAGGTTCTGCCGCATTAGATTTAGCCTATGTTGCTGCGGGTCGTTTAGACGGTTTCTTCGAAATCGGCTTAAAGCCATGGGATATCGCTGCTGGCGATCTTATCTGCCGCGAAGCGGGCGGTACAGTTACCGATTTCACTGGCAACCATAACTATTTGGTTTCGGGCAACATCGTTGCAGGCTCACCTAAAGTGACCACAGAATTAGTTAAAATCATGCGTCCATTATTGAACGAAGGTTTAAAACGTTAATCGAAATTAACGCTTAGCTTTAAATAAACGCATAAAACAGATACAAAAAAGGCCAGTGGTAATCTCTTTAAGAGCGCCCACTGGCCTTTTTGTTTATGTGGTTTTCATTCTAAAGCCTTAAGTACTCGAGTTATCAAGTCCTCAGTCGCCACAATATCGTATTTAGAAATAGTATAGTAATTAAGTAATAGTCATTGGGAAGAAAGGAGTGCCCTGAAAACATCTGCACTGATTTCAGCCCACATCGGCTAACATGACGAACAGCCACTTATCCAGTTATCTACCCGCTAACGCTTGTGCTGGTGCAATTTGGCTCGCCTTCCAAGCGGGATACAAAGTCGCGATTAAACTCATCACAAACGCCATCACAATCACCAGTACCGCATCCGAAACATGCAATTCAGACGGTAAAAAATCGACAAAGTAAACATCGGCCGAGAGCAGTTGAATACCGAGTAATTGCTCAACTGAGCTCGCAATCGCACTTAAATTCAGCGCCACACTAATGCCAATAATGCCGCCAAGACCACAGCCAAGCAGACCATTTAACGCGCCCTGCACCATGAAAATCCCCATCACAGCCAAACGACTCAGGCCCATGGTCATCAAAATCGCAATTTCGGACGCTTTATCCCGCACCGCCATGACTAAGGTGGAGACAATGTTAAAGCAGGCCACACCAATCACCAGCACTAAAACTAAATACATCACAGTGCGAACTAACTGAATATCTTGATATAAATGCCCTTGAGTACGAGTCCAGTCACTGATATACACAGACTGCTTTTGCGCATAACCGAGTTCGCGCACTTTTACTGGTGCATCAAACACTTTATCGACGCTAATACGCACACCCGTTACACCGTTATTCATGTTCAAGATCTGCGCCGCGTATTGCAATGGAATATAAGCGGTTGTCAGTTCAAGCTCGCCGCCCAGATGATAGGTGCCTGACACCACAAAACGATGGCTCTTCGCAGCACGTAAACTGCCTGCCGCGTCGGGATCGATATCCTGCACATATAAGGCCAGCGTATCACCCACCTCAAGCCCCAACTTAGTCAATAAACTCTCGCCAAGGACGATATGATTCTCATCTTGGCTCAGACTCTGCCAGCTTGCATCACTCATAAACTGTGACAAAGTTGAAACCTTCGTTTCTTCTTTCGGATCAATCCCCACCACGGCTAAGCCTTGAAAACCACCAGGCTTCTGCACTAAACCTTGCATGCGAATAAAGGGGGCAGCACCACGAATACCTTCAATTTGTAGTGCACCTTGCGCAACACTCTGCCAATTGACGATAGGTTCGTCCACCCCGACAATGTCCGCCTGCGGCACTACACCCAGTAATCTTTGCTCTAGCTCGCGCTCAAAACCATTCATTGCAGACAGAACTATGATCAATACCGCCACACCTAAAGCGATACCGGCAGTCGATGCAAAGGAAATAAAACTAATAAAACTGTTGGATTGGCGGGCGCGATAAAAACGCCAACCAATGGATAGGGCTAACGGTCCTTTCATACTTGGGTTTCCGCCGCTAATTGCAAGTAACCGTTTTTCATCATCAGTTGGCGGTCCATACGGGCAGCCAATTTATGATCATGAGTCACCACCACAAACGCCGTACCTAACTGATCGGCCAGCTCTCGGATCAACTCATAAACCGCATCGCCACTGTTAGCATCTAAATTACCCGTAGGTTCATCGGCCAGCACTAACTTAGGTTTATTAATCAACGCCCTTGCGATAGCGACACGCTGACGCTCGCCGCCCGATAGTTCAGCGGGAATGTGAGTCATGCGATGGCCTAGCCCAACCCGCTCCAATAAGACTTTGGCATCGGCGAGCGCTTGTTTACGATCTTTACCTTGAATAAATGCCGGCATAGCGACGTTTTCTAGGGCAGTGAATTCAGGCAATAAATGATGGAATTGATAGATAAAGCCGAGATCTTGATTGCGGATCTGCGCTTGGCGCGCACTAGACACTTGGTATAAATCTTCGCCTAGCAACAAAACTTTGCCCGCGGTTGGCTCATCCAAAGTTCCCATAATATGCAGCAGTGTACTCTTACCTGAGCCTGAACTGCCGACAATCGCCAACTGTTCGCCCTTAAACACCTGCAAATCGACATTAGACAACACTTGCGTGGTCACGGCGCCATCATGGTAACTCTTACTGACACTCTGCACTTGCAGTAACACGTCTTGCATTGAAGTTCTCTCTTAAACATGCTTTGGCATCAATTTATTTCATCAAATCAATGCATTAAGTTATTTTCATCTTGGCAAGCATCACTCACGGATGAATGCCCATGGGTGACGACTATTCATAAAAGCTCACGGGTTTACTCGTATCTCAGCGCAGTTGCGGGTTGCACTCTGGCCGCACGCAGCGCGGGATATAAGGTCGCCAACAAGGTGACCAATAGTGTGCCTATCACGATCACTGACAACTGCATCAACTCCAGTTTTACTGGCAAACTCTGTCCCGCACCTAAAATCGAAATGCCTAAGGTCGTCATAATGCCATTCAGATTCAAAGTGATAAGTATACCTACCGCGAGCCCAAGCACTAAACCAAGTACAGCATTGAGCGAACCCTGCACCACAAAAATGCCCATCACTGCGGGCGTGGTTACGCCTTGGGTTTTTAGCACTGCCACATCCGTGGTTTTATCGACCACCATCATCACCAGCGCCGAAACAATATTGAATGCGGCCACGGCCACAATCAGGCTCAGCATCAGTGACATCATGTTCTTTTCCATTTTTACCGCACCAAACAAGTGACCATAGGTATCACGCCAATCGCTGGTTGTTACCTTAATATCTTGTTTAGCGAGAACATCCTGCACTTTAGACGCTAAAGCGGGCGCGCTAAAGGGATCGGTTAAATAGAGTCTAAGCTGATCAATAGCCTCACTCGGTTGACGCATTAGACGCTTTGCATCTTGATAATGGATATATGCAACGCCAGCATCAACCTGAGAGCCCATTTCAAAAATGCCAGATACCAAGAACTTACGTTGACTCGGCACTGGGCCTAATGGCGAGTACACCACACCATCGCCACTCAATAATCGTACCGTATCACCAGGAGCGACTTTGAGTTGCCGTGCGAGCTCAGATCCTAAAATCACCTTGAAGTCGCCACTCGTCAACTGTTCAAATGCACCTGAGTAAGTGTGCTGCGCAACGGAGGATAACTTTTGTGCTAATTCGGGAAATACCCCATAAACCTGCACAGCGCGAATATTCGACGCCGATTGCACCATGGCCTGCGTCGATACGCTCGGTGTCACGCCTAACACACCCGGTAAGGCTTTAAGCGCACTCGCCTGCTTTGTCCAATCGACTAACGGCGCTTCGCTATAAAGGGTTAATTGTGGCACTGCACCTAAGATACGTTGCTTAAGTTGGCCTTCAAGGCCATTCATCACTGAACTGACAACGATCAGGGCTGCAACGCCTAAAAAAATGCCCGAAACGGCAAATAAGGTAATGAACGACGCGAACGCGTTCGCTTTTTTGGCCCGCCAATAACGGTAACCAATGTAGAAAGGGAATCCTGGATTCATTGAAAGAGGGTTGCGTCCTGTGTGCTGAACTTGCTAAATCATGAAGATGGGCACGATAATAGGGGTATTGGTCCTATAAATAAAGAGGCAAGCCTTGTTCACTGACACCAATCCGTATTTTAGTGTGCCTCACCACTTTACCGCCTACCTAAGCCAATGGCCGAGTTCCCAGCCATTACCCTCAGAAATGGCACTGAGATCAATGCAATCATTAGGCATTCAACTGCTCAGCGAAGTCAAAACACTCGAAGCTAACTGCTTGCTACAACTGCGCCATTTAGATAACGAGGCAAAAGTTGTCGTGGATTTTTTAAAGCTGCAATCCCGCAAAGTAGATTTAGTGCTGCAACATGTATTAGAAAAAGAAACCCAAGAGGGCGAAAAATGCTTTGGTAACCAATTTGGTGGCAGTGGCCTGAGATTACTCACCCCAACAGCCTTAGACATTGGCTCCCACTATAAAATTACTCTGTTTATTCACGACGAATTAGTTGCCATTCTCTGTTTTGGCAAAGTCATCGCCACTCAAGCACAAAAAATAGCACAAGCCGAAGGCGATATGAGTCGTAATGCCAGTACAGAGCAACATACTCAACCTGAACATCTACAATGGCAAACCGACTTTGAATTCAGTCAAATTCTTGAATCTGACGTGGAGCAATTAGTCAAAGCCAGCCTCAATGTGCAACAGAAACAACTCAAGTTACGCAAACTCGCCCGAGACGAGCGTCAATAGCCGCTGACTTTTCTCTGGCACCTACGCCATCAAGTCTCTACAATGTCTGCAACTCTTTGTGAATGAATCAGTTTATCGCACGCCAATGACTCACATATCTGCCCTAACGCCGCCAGCCGTCAAAAATGGCACTCAAATTCAGACTCTGTCCACCGTGGGCGGGGTTTGCCAAGCTGTTACACTCGCCAATTTAGCGCGTCAACATAAGGGAACGACCTTAGTCGTCACCAGTGACACGCCAAGCGCCTTAAGCTTAGAGTTAGAGCTAAGTTATTTGCTCAGTAAAACAGGCATTAAGGTCAGATTATTCCCTGACCGCGAAACCTTGCCCTACGACAGTTTTTCGCCCCATCAGGATTTAATTTCCCAGCGACTCGAAACGCTATCACAGCTGTCTCAGATTGAGCAAAATATCGTTATCGTGCCCGTCACCACCTTGATGATACGCCTGCCACCTAAGGCCTATTTAAGCGCCAACGTGTTTGTGCTCAAAAAGGGGGATAGCTACAAGTTACACGATGTACGCCAGCATTTAACCGACACTGGCTACCATTCGGTGGAGCAAGTGTATGAACATGGTGAGTTTGCCATTCGCGGATCGATTCTGGATATCTTCCCAACGGGGATGAATATGCCACTGCGCATCGAACTATTCGATGAAGAAGTGGAAACCATTCGCCATTTTGATCCAGAAACCCAACGCTCATTGCAGCCTGTTGACTCGATTCGCCTATTGCCCGCGAAGGAATTCCCAACCGACAGTTCGGCCATCGAAGGTTTTAGGCAAAGATACCGCCGCCGTTTCGAGGTCATAGTCAAAGAGCCGGAATCGGTTTATCAGCTAGTGAGCCGTAACTTGATGCCGGCGGGGATCGAAAACTACCTGCCGCTATTTTTTGATGACACCGCCACCCTATTCGATTACTTGCCCAAGGACACTCAACTCGTCACCTTAGGCGATATCGAAAAGTCAGCGCGCGCCCATCTGCAAGAAGTCGAACATCGCTATCAAGACAGACGCGTCGATCCACTGCGGCCATTACTGGCGCCTAAAGAGCTGTATTTACTCATAGAAGAGTTATTTGCAGCCTTTAAACCGCTGCCACGTTATCAAATGCAAGTGCCAACAGATGGCACTGAAACAACGAAAGCGGTTGTTATTGCCGCCAGCACCCTGCCCGACATCAGCGCCAATCATAAATTAAAGCAACCGCTGCTAGCGCTGCAAGATTATGCCGGCAGCGCCAAACGCATGTTGTTTAGCGCCGAGTCCGAGGGTCGCCGTGAAGCGCTGCTTGAATTGCTCGTTAAAATTCAGTTAAAACCTGCGCTGTTTAACCATTTTGATGAATTTATTCAAAGTGATGCCAAGTTAGGCCTTATCGTGTCGCCGCTGTCACGCGGTTGTTTGCTGCAGATCAGCGCCAAAGAAAGTATCAGTATTATTTGTGAGACTGAACTCTTCGGCCATCGTATTTCCCAGCAACGCCGGCGTGAAAAACAGCGTCAGATCAGTAATGATGCCCTGATTAAAAACTTGGCCGAACTCAAAGTTGGCCAGCCCATAGTGCATTTAGAACACGGCGTTGCACTTTATAGGGGCTTAGTCACCCTAGATACGGGTGGACTGGTCGCAGAATACTTGCAATTAGAATACGCTGGCGGTGACAAACTGTATGTGCCAGTGTCTTCATTGCATCTCATCAGCCGTTACAGTGTTGGCGCCGATGAAGACGCCCACTTAAATAAACTCGGCAACGAGACGTGGGCTAAAGCCAAGAAAAAGGCGATTGAAAAAATCCGCGACGTCGCGGCCGAGCTGCTCGATGTCTATGCCCGTCGCCAAGCGCGTCCTGGCGAAAGCTGCGCAATTGACGAAGAAGAATACGCTCAATTCGCCCGCGGCTTCCCCTTCGAAGAAACCGTCGATCAAGAAAGCGCCATTATCGCCGTGTTAGCCGATATGCAATCGCCGACCGCAATGGACAGATTAGTCTGTGGCGATGTGGGCTTTGGTAAAACCGAAGTCGCCATGCGCGCCGCCTTTGTGGCCGTCAACGCTGGCAAACAAGTGGTCGTGCTAGTTCCGACCACACTGCTTGCCCAGCAACACTATGAAAACTTTAAAGACAGATTTGCCGACTGGCCCGTGGTCACTGAAGTGATGTCACGCTTTCGTACCGCCAAAGAGCAGACTCAAGTGCTGCAGCAATTGGAAGAAGGCAAAGTCGATATCGTGATCGGTACCCACAAGTTACTGCAATCTGAGGCTAAGTTTGAAAACTTAGGTCTGTTGATTATCGACGAAGAACACAGATTCGGAGTACGTCAAAAAGAGAAAATCAAAGCGCTGCGCGCCAACGTGGATATCTTAACCCTGACCGCAACGCCTATTCCGCGCACCTTAAACATGGCCATGTCGGGTATGCGCGATTTATCAATTATCGCCACCCCGCCCGCCAAACGTTTAGCAGTGAAAACCTTTGTGCGAGAATCGGATCCCGCGACTGTGCGCGAAGCCATTTTGCGGGAAATTCTCCGTGGCGGCCAAGTGTATTACCTGCACAATAATGTTGAAAGTATTGAGAAATGTGCCCAAGGCATTATCGATTTATTGCCTGAAGCGCGAGTCGTCGTTGCCCACGGTCAAATGCGTGAGCGCGATCTAGAACGGGTAATGTCAGACTTTTACCATCAAAGATTCAACGTGTTAGTCTGTACCACTATTATTGAAACCGGTATCGACGTCCCAAGTGCCAACACCATTATTATTGAGCGCGCCGACACCTTTGGTCTGGCGCAGTTACACCAATTGCGTGGCCGCGTCGGGCGTTCGCACCATCAGGCCTACGCTTATTTGATGACGCCGCATCCCAAACGTATGACCCCAGATGCGCGCAAACGTTTAGAAGCTATTGATGCTCTTGAAGATCTCGGTGCGGGCTTTATGCTGGCGACCCAAGATTTAGAGATCCGCGGCGCAGGTGAACTTTTGGGCGATGAACAGAGTGGCCATATTTCGAAAATTGGTTTTAGCTTGTACATGGAAATGCTCGAAGCGGCAGTAAAAGCCTTAAAACAAGGCAAAGAACCGTCACTGGCGCAAATGCTCAATCAGCAATGCGAAATTGAACTGCGTATCCCCGCCCTGCTGCCTGAAGCCTATGTGAGCGACGTAAATATTCGTCTGTCGCTCTATAAACGCATCGCAGGGTGCGAAACACAGGCGGCGCTGGATGAGTTAAAAGTCGAATTGATCGACCGTTTTGGCTTATTACCTGAACCGACGCGTAACTTAATGGAAATGACCCTCTATAAACATGAGGCGACTCGCTTAGGTGCGACTAAAATAGAAGTGCACAGTAAAGGTGGCAGCATCGAATTTAGTGATGATCATGTCATAGATCCTGTGTTTATTATTGGATTACTCCAAAGCCAGCCACAAATCTATCGAATGGAAGGACCGAATAAGTTAAAGTTCAGCCTTGCAGCCGAAACCAGTAAAGACAGGCTCGCTTTAGTGAAACTCTTGCTAGAACAATTATCGCAACATCGTCTTGGAGATAAATAGTGTTACGTAAACTCGCGGTCTCTATCGCTACACTCATTGCACTATCACACAGTCAGGTCGTCCAAGCAGAAGCTTGGTTCGAGGTTGAAGTCTATGTGTTTGAACGCCAAAGCCAGTCAAGTGAACAATGGCCTGATGCGCCGAACAAGACGAAAACCGATAACGCAATAGACTTAATCTCCCCCGCTATCGCGCAAGCAATCACGCCGATACCCAGCGCATCTGCGCCTTGCACACTGGTATTTGATGCCGATGCAAATAGCCACTGCGCTGAAACCTTAAACGGTACCTCGACGTCAGAACCTATGCCTGCTGCGCCTGCGAGTGTGGAATATCGTTACCCGCCGGTGATCCCAGCAGAAATCAGCAGCGCACAGATCAATTATCCTACAGCCAATGGCAACCCAGTATTGTTAACCCGCAGCCAAAGTCAATTCGCGAGCATTATCAATAGTATTTCCCGCGAACGTGGTACGCGCAGTTTACTGCACATGGCTTGGCAACAACCTATGCGTGGTAAGAGTGGCTCAGTACCCATACGCTTATTTGCGGGTAAAGATTTCTCAGGTACTTATCACTTCGATGGCAGAAAAATCATTAAGCAAGCTCAAGCAGAGCCTATGACTAATGCCGATGGCACGCCAATACTTGCGCCTGCTGTATCACCAGTATGGGAATTAGATGGCACGCTGAATATCTATTTAAGCCATTATTTGTATATTGAAACTGCATTGCACTTGCGCAAAGAAGGCAGAAAATTAATGCCAGCCGTACCCAGTGATGCGGCCGATACCAACGCAACACTCACGGCGCCCAAAGTCATGACACCATTTTTAATGTCTGTGCCTTTGGAGCAAAATCGCCGCGTGAAGAGTGAAGAAATCCATTATTTAGATCATCCCGAAATGGGTATGGTGATCCAAATCCGCAAGATGGCGCAACCCAGTGCAATGCAAAATAATCAGAATGCCGAATCAATACAGACTGTTGGCCAATACTGAACAAACACACAACCCGCACAATTCTTAAGTTAACACGGTACGTTTAAATTAAGACTGAACGATGGAGAAATCGAGGTAGATATCATCAGCCTCGTCTTCTCCTACCGTTACTGTTAATCCCTCAGTGCAAGGCACACCTACTTCGCACCAAGCAATTAAAGCATTAACAGCAATGTCACTGCCTTGGGCGAGTACTTCAACACTGCCGTCGCGGCAATTGGTTACATATCCTGTCACACCCAAGGCTCTGGCCTTAGTCAAGGTCGCATGACGGCAACCAACACCTTGCACTTTTCCCGTCAAATTAATTAATACTCGCTTCATCTCACGCTCCTTTTTCACGGAACCTTGTTATAGAAATAAGCATAGCCGCAATTATCCAAAGGCTAAGTGTTAACCTATGGATTTGTAGAACAAAAAACAAACAATATTTAAATTTAGGCAAAAAAAACAGCTAACAAGACTGCTGCTAGCTGTGTCGGGCGACATACGCAAAGGGATATCCAATAAATGGACAAATAAAACAGCAACTCTGTATCATTTTGTTACAAAATAGCAAGGGTCGCTACTTTACACAATAAATAATTATTTTCAAGAGTTTGAAAAGTAAAACTATCCATCACGAATGAATATAATGCTTTTAGCTGAAAATCAGCTCGTACACCCATCTGCATTGTTCATGTTTAAAAACATCCCCTGTGATAGCCGAAGAAGTATAAAGGCGTGTTGACGTTTAACGCTGAGATTGTGTTTGTTCTGGCAAGTTAGTAAACGCGAAACGAGGGTTTGAGAAGTGAGCCCTCTAATGACAAGCGGTGCGTATGCCTGACGATAAAGCAAGGCAGCAAACTAGATGCAAAAAAGCAAAAAACCGACCTAATTAGTCGGTTTTTGCTTGATTGTGTGATTAGGTGATGAAGTGCTACTCGCTGATCATCTGACCATTTTGATAGCGATACTCGGATGACGGTTCACCATTAAAGTAGTACACCGACCTGCCGTGCAGTTGATTATCAAGATACTCATCACTTTGCAGCAGGCTGCCATCTTCATTAAAACTATAGCCTTTACCTTGCAATTGACCTTTATCATCATACTGGGCCTGCCCTAATAAATGGCCATTGACGGAAAAGGCCTGCCAGTGACCCACTTCGTGTCCTGCTTTATAGTTGCCATGCCAGAGCTTAACCATGCTGTAGCTGCTTTCATCTTGCAGCAGCCATTGGCCTTCGCGCTGACCGTTAACATACTGACCTTGGGCTTGAAGTTGTTTATCAAAGCCACGCAGTAAATACGCGCCATGTAACTTAGCGTTTTTATAAAACTCTCGGCGCATTATCGTGCCATCGGCTGCGATTTCTGTTTGTTCACCACTCAGCTCACCTTGTTGGTTAAACTGCTCATTGCGCGTCGTATCCGCGTTTTTTGTGACCCACTTGCCGGACTTTAACCCTAAGTGATATTGGCCGATGACAAAACCGCCGTCCTCGGCCTTGTCTTCTCGATATGCACCGTGCATTTGACCTTTGCGGTAGTTTATCCGCCTGATATAACCGTTCCAGCCAGCACCGATATACAAGCCATCGTATCGCCCCTTGAGTTGTTCATCACGTTCAATCAGCTCACCTGCTGCATCAAAACGCTGACGTAAGCTCCAGTCTTTTGTAGTATCTTGCTGATATTGATAAGTTAACTTTCCCGCAGAATCGAAGCGCTGTTCAGTGCTGGTCTGACCGTTAGCGAGGTATTGCGTGTCGGTTTGGGTCGCAACGTTACCGGCATTATCATAGGTAATATGTTGAATTTCACGACCATCCTTATCATACTTTTGCAGCTCTGCTAACCGCCCTTGTTCATCAAAACGCTGCTGGTTTCCCACCTGCTTATCATGCTCATAGTGTTTAATCTCTTGCAGCACATCGGCAGCTCGGTAAATCAACACTTCGCCGTGTATTTTCCCCTTAAGATAAAACTCTTTAGTGTATAACCAGCCTTCTTTTGTCCAATACAGTCTCTCGCCTTCTCTTTTCCCCGCCACCATATTAACGGTTTGCTCCGGCTGACCATTGTTATGAAAGCTTTCATATAGCCCTTCCATACCGTTAGCGCCGTAGGTTACGCGTGTTTGCAACTGGCCATTGTTAAAATAACTTTGCGATAATCCTAATTCAGCCCCATTCACACGATGCTGAAGCTCCCTTAATTGACCATTAGTATGGTAACTTTTCTGATCTCCATGCAACTGGCCATGCTGGTAGTGGTACTCTCCCGAGAGCGCTCCGTCTTCCCAATAATGCAGATGCGTGCCCTGATAACGCCCTTGTGCATCGCTACTGCCCTTGCGAGACAGTTGACCATCGGGGTAGAAAAACTCGAAATCACCAACGATAAAACTCTCGGCTAAATTGGGACTGTTGACGCTGCCCTTAAAAACGGGTTTATCCGTCTCCAGATAAAAGAGTTGTAGCGGCCACTCACCATTTTGCTCTGTCGGCGCTTGCTCCTGATAATAAATGGCTTCACCAGGCACATCGCTAAGCCGCCATAGTTCGTCGAGTAAAATTCGCTCAGCCGACAGATTAAACGACATAAGTAGCGCAGATAATAGTAATAAGACTCTCATATTCTGCTCCTTAAGGTAACGCAGGGAATGTATTAACCCACTGTTTATTGACCGGTTCGCCGCTTATCGTCAGCTGCTCTATCTGTGCTGCGCGCCCCGCCAGTACAAACCAGCGTTCCTCACGTAATACTTGCTGCAACGGACGCTGATAAAAATCACTGCTGTCACCTTGAATAGCAGGAGCTAGCTGTAAATTTTGCGCATTTAAAAAACGATAGCGCCGCATAAAGTCGGCCACGGTTTGACGGATATCAACATTCGGCAACTGAGTGATATCAATCAACCAGCTTTGCTCGGGTTGATACGCTAGCGCTTGCCATTTGGGCGTACCGGTACAGGCCAAAGTGCTGCTGACATTGATGTCGTAAAAATTGCGGCGGATCCCATCGGCGCTAGTCAGTTGATACAGCACAAACTTATCCAGCCCTCCACCAAAACCCGTGTTGTTAGTGTTAGTGCTTGTGTTTGTCCATTGCAGTGTGTGCCCGTTGACCTTAGGTGCATCGACAACACTGAGCGTACACACAGCTGCTTGCTCGGAAGTTAACAGCAAACTGACGCCGTATTTGGCCACGACTTGCGGCTCAAGTAAGGCTGGGTCTTCAGGTGCAGTAACTTGCGGCTGATTAACATAGGACGCATACATATCATCACTATAAAGCAGTTGTTGCTGCGCCGGCGGATAGGCGACATTTTGCGCGTAATCTTGAGTCGGAATAAAACGAATGTTCTTAGTCAGTTCACCACTGTCAACCACAGTATTCACATAGAGTGTCAGCGTCGGCGGCGCTGCGGGAAAGGTAAACAGTGTGATCGATTCATATTGTGCAGCTGAGGCCAACGCCACCATATTTTGCTCTGCCGGGGTTAACCAATCCGGCCCAGTGGGCGGCGGTGAAAGATATTTCACCATAGCGCCTTCGGCACCGTCAAAGCGTCGGTATAACCAAGATTTGTCAGTGCTGCCTCGCGATTTCAGCAAATAACTGAATGGTTTATCTGGGATTGGCGAGAGTTCCAGCTGTATATCTTCGTACTGCAAGACCACAGTTTTACTGGGATCGGGGGTCAGGTTAAGTTTGACTAATTTCGCGCCGCGATAATGGGCAGTCGCGCGAAACTCAGCAACCTGAGCTAAGAGGTCATTCGGCGCATTCCAACCGATAAGCAAATTCTGCTGCTCAGACTGATGGAAACCATCCTGTTCTGGATAACTGTAACTGCCTACCTTGCTCAATTGCAGCGGCAGTACTGTGCCATCCGCACTGTGTGCTGTGATATCGGTTAAGCTAAACCCGCCTTCGGGTTTAAAACCTGAAAAGTCATACTGATAAGTCAGCTTTAATAAATCATCTTGCTGGTAAAAGTAGCCCGCATCATAGGCAAATACAGCATCTTGGGTTAAGGTCTTATTGACATTATCCAACACAACGTCAGGTTGTTTTTGATACTCAAATACTGGGAAATCATAAAAACCTAAATACTGTGTCAGATCGCCCAACTGGCGCTCCTGCGGCAACATAATAACGTTGCTGCGCACAGTACCCTTATAGCCGTAGCGCTCAAACGGCGCTTCTGCCACTAAGGCTAACTGCGCTAACCACCCCCGCTCACGTTCTAACATCAGCTGACCGTATATTTTGGCTTGCTCGCCGCCACTTTCAACTTTGGCTAACACATGAGTATCAGTGACTTGCAAGACGGTAAGTTTTGCATTCGCGTGGCCTTGATAGGCAGGAAGCGCGACAACCGCCCCCGCTTTGGCGGGTATGGTGCTAAGAAAGGCCGATGAGCTAAAGAGCTTTTTCAGTTCCTGCTCAAGCTCTGCGCCGCGTTCAGCCAACAGCGCCTGCCATACAGGTTTGTTCAATGCACTGAATTCTTTAACGCTGCCATCGTCTAGATTTAAAGAAAATTCAAACCCCTGCGAGAAAATAGCGTGCATTTCTGGATTACGATCGGCCCGCTGGCCACTACTGACACCGCTCCCTTGGCCATCGCGCATGTTCATATAATCGACATGCACTTGAAACCGACTGTTTTTGCCTGTTTCGAGGACCTTATAACGCAGCAATTGATGTGACGTGGCGTTAACCGTTTCGGTACGACTACCATTGTCTACCGTGATGTTAGTGGTGCTATACAGCTGATAAGAGCGCTCTTCCCCTTTTTCAGGTGTAAACTCAACATCAGCATCCCCAAAAGAACAGGCCGATAATAAACAGCATGCAACTACGCTAACCAAGTACTTCATGGTTATTCCTTGTATCTCAAATAGTAAGCGCCGCATTATGCCCTTTCATGCCCAGTAAATAAAATGCTTTGGCTATTTATGCCTGTCCAGCGCAACACCAGAGTGCGCGACTAAGCATCCTTTTTAGATAGTCACAGGTACTGCAATACCAATCTTAGGCAAGTTTTTAATGACGAATTCCGGCATCAAGAACAGATGCAAACAGCTAGCTGTGCGGCATTAATTGTCATTAATGCCCAGTGACTCTTCGATTTTTATTTAATAAGAAGTATCCCTCTGGACTCGACGGTAACATCTGCAGCACACGGAAGTGTAAATACCGCGTTCACATGGTCAATGATGTTCCCGACATCATAGTGACATTTCCCATATCCCTATGGGTCAGATGTGAAAGAGCAGCCATATCGCCAACGGTCACTGTTGTAACAAGGTCAAGCTTAACTAAGTCATTAATACACAAATCAGCCCTAAACAGCTTTTGCCCCAAAGTGAGTTAACACGGGGCGTTTGACCACAAACTTGCTACCTCATTTCCCAACAAATTCTCATCTATTTTCTGCTTTCAGCAATTCACCATAAGTGGCCGAAACTGGAGCGCTAGACAGTCGTATTAAAAAATGCGTAGCTCTGAGTGTTTTTAAGTCAATTTTTGTGCGCGCCATCTCAATCATTAACATCTAAAACTATTTAAAATTAATTAGTTATATAAAGCGAAACTTAGATAATAGGTTTGTAAAACACGCATGCGCGTTTTTCCGGATGGTGTATTTGAGAGAAAGCTGATAAGTTCCTTATATTACAAGTAATTAACTATTCGCGTTTTTACTGGTCTAATGAGGTAAACGCGCATGCCCCTCATAAAATGTTAGGCATCAATTTTATCGAACACTTTTTATCCTAAGGAATAATGTCATGGGAAGAATGTCAGATTTAATGATAGAGCTTGAAAATGAAAAGGCAGATCAATGGATAAGAGACCGTCTTGAGGATAAAGATGCAGATGAAGAATGCGAAGAGTATAGAGATTTAGCTGACGAATACTTTAATCTTCAAGAGCATTTAAGGGACCAATTTGAATTCGAAGAAGATCTAAAATGGTTACAAAAAAATGATTCTTCAACTCTTTACAGACTTTTTCTCGAAGAGATAAGAGAGCTTGAAAAACTTATAGTTAATAACCCACTAAAAACAAAACCATATATTATGTATAGAATGACTTATGCACATTCGGTTAGTTTGCTTGAGGCATTTCTCGGTGAAACTGTAAAATCTCTAGTAAATAATAATGATCGTTTTTTTGTGAATTCATTTAAAATCGAAGAATTAAAAAATGCAAAATATACGCTTGAGTTTTTAGCAGTAACAGAATCAAACCCCAAAGCGCTTGCTATAAAGGAACTATCTAAAATACTCTATCACAGCATGCCAAAAGTAAAAGTAATATTTGAGACCATACTTGGAAACAAAATTGATCTGAATATCTCTGAAGTAGATAAAATAACTAAAATTCGCCATGATATAGTCCATAGAAACGGAAAAACCAAAGAGGGTAATCCAATTTATTTGGACCAACAAGCTATTTTTAATATGTTTGTAGATATTAAAAAATTTGCAAATGAGCTTCAGGAAATCGTCAACAAAAATGCCTAACAAGTTGCTGCACGTGGACTTGATACAGTTGTCGCGCTTTTTGCTAAAACAAAATGCGGCAAAAACAGCACCAACTTACTCGTCGGTGAGCAAGGTGTTACCCATAGAAGTTTTAATTCGAGACTCTCTAATTCGAGCTAAAGTCTAACTCGAAAATGTCCAAAAATTAGCTAGTGAATCAGACTTTCCTAGTCTGGTTCATAGGGTAACATCCAGTAATAGATATCAACTAATTACTCTTCAAACGGTATAAAAAACGCTACCGCAAAAAAGCAAATTCCTATAGCATCATTTATACCAATTGACACGGATGTGGCAGCGGCCAAGTCCGGCAAGCGATTTATGCCCTGAAAACAGCACAGCGCATAAATACTAAGACGTTAGCTTTTTGTAGGGATGACAATGTCAACAACAGCATCATTAAAGTGTAAGTATTGTGGAAAATATAATGAAGTCGACGCGTGTTTTTTTGATGACTTTATGACCAGCAATGAAATTAATCTTTCATTTCATTGCGGAATATGTGGTAAAAATAACATTTATAGCAATCTCACACAGTCAGAACTGGAAGAAATAATTAATCCTTCAAGTGAATTAGAAAGACAGGCGGAATTCTTAGGTATCTCTGCTGCAAAACTTAGTGCATATGTTTATCCTCCGGATGTAATGAAGGAGGCAGATTTAGATAGAAGAAAAATTCGTGGTTTGTCTATAAAAGAGTACCTAAAATCATGTCGTCAGAGCTACCCAAAAAAGGAAGGGCAGAATTGGTGGCTCATTTATCAATTAAAGACATTAGATGCTGTTGTGTTCTTTCGTAGAGATTTTAAGTCATATAGGCTTCTAGATGGGAAAGGTAAATATCTTGAATTTGGAAACATCATAGAATTAGGAGATTACGTACGTGAAAGAATCTAAAAGCACTGCGGGGGCTGGCTGTCTAGGAGCTGTTCACCGTGGTTCTAGACAGTTGCTATGATATTACCAAGTCATCAGCATTGTAATGGTCAATAATCTGTGGGTATTGACACGCACACCAAGAACCTTGCCCAATATGTGTCCCGCATCAATATGCGCCTACAAAGTTGAGGGATGGATATACAAACAAAATTATGCCGAGGATGTTTAATAACCTCCTCGGCATTTATTATTTAAGAGATAGTGGTTTAAAATCAAGAAGGGAACTATCAAACTCCACAGACAACAATTTATCTTTGAAAGCTTCTGATATTATTATATTAAATGCACCACCCCACTCATACAAACGAAAGGCGTCTAAGTTTTCAGGTATTTTGTCCTTATAGACAACGGGTTCAATAAAAAATCGCCCACGCTTTGATTCCCAAACTTTTGGAATGTAGCCCAGAGGCCAGCGTTCAATTTTAGAACATTCCCAATCAACGCAGTCAGTATAATTAAATACATGCATCAACACATACTTTAAATTGTTATGCCTATTTATAAATGGTATTAACTGGACACCACTAACATTAATATCGTCCTCAAAAAAGACATCCTCATTAAACGCCAATAACCTGGTTCCAACCGAGACCACCGGAGGTGATTTACCTTCTTTTAAGGCATTGAAATATAAAACACCTTTGAATCCAGATTGAATCGCAGATAGTTTCACATCACTTAATTCATTTCCTTCGCCATCTATAAAAAATGAACTAGGATTCATATAATTCATCCATTTTTTACTTTCCGAATTTATACCTAATTTATAGTAATTCATTACTTGTTAACCTTCGTCAATATGTTAGTGCCAGCAGTAGTATCATTAAACTAGGATCCTATCTCTAAGCGCGGCGCCGCCTTCATTAAAGAAGGGAGATATTTATTAGACTCCTTTGTACAGCCGAATGTGTTTCCCAGCGCTGTTATCAATGTCGCTTTATCCATAACTGGCAACACGATCCCTGAATCACTCGAGTTTATAAAAAATAAGGTGATAACACTAGATTCTGAAGAGCACAATTTTTCAGTGTTATTAGAAATGTCCCCCGCATTTTTCTGGCATTTCTTATGGATATTTCTGGCCATTTCATGGCCAGTTAGCATCGTCTTACTTACGGGTTCTATCCTATTTGTACTCGATTCAAGAGTTACTCGCCATTCCCTCACCGATGACATTGTAGTGGAATAGAGAAAGAAGAGTTTTTCTTAGCTTATCAGCCAGTGATGTGCCGAGAAAGGTAAAGCTAAGGGAGTCGAGGCATTAGTACGTTGGCAGCACCCGCAAATGGGCTAGTGCGGCCTGATTTGTTGATTCCCATTGCCGAAGAGGACAAATTAATTGTTCCATTAACTAGGGTCTGTTGATCTTTGCTGTACAAATGTTGTTCAGCAATACATCGGCAGCCACATTAACATAAACGCCAGTGACACCATACTGGCGTAATTTCTTGCTAGCTTGTCATATCTTGTTGATATTGCTCGATAGTGCTTAATTCTTCCAAAAGCATTCTCCACTAAATGTCGATACCGATATAAGCACCAATCGACTCTTTCTTGAGGTGTATTCTTATAGCGGCGCCTTGGAATAACAGGCGCCTTGGAATAACAGATTTC